>JAYWIH010000046.1:0-16443 GCA_043789005.1 Sphingobacteriales bacterium | reverse complement strand
CGCAATACCCATAGAGGCTAAAAAACTACCAAAGGTTCCGTGCAACCGGGGCTTCATTGTTGGTGCTGCGCACCCAACGAAGCCCTAGATGTTAGCTGTTGGGCTTATTTAGTCCGCTGTGCAATTAATTCATTAGACGCTATTTTTGCTTCTCTTATAAATCTTTTGTCATTGGAGATTTGCATTAATTCCTAGGTCGTTTTGTGCCTATATTTATTTTTAAAGTCTTCAACTTTTTCTAAGTCGGGAACAACTTCTAAGTTTGGGTCGTTTGGTCGGTCTAGTCTAGCTTTAACTCGATCATAGTTTATTGCCAAATATAAAAGTCCCGCTAATAGTGATACAGGTTGAAACGGTATTATGAAGGTTACTACATAAGTATTCGTTGTGAAATTAAGTATTCCAATAAAACCTAGTACTATGGTGGTGATTACCGAATATTTGAAATACTTACGAGCAAAATTGTAAATAACAATATTAAGAGCAACTGCAATAAAAGCTAGAATGTTAGTCCTTGAAAAACTTCGGTCGTATAATTCACCTTCAATTTCAAATTTAATAAACAAAATTTCGAACGTAGTCCATAGGCAAAGTCCTGCAAGAAGGATTATTGGAATGAAGTTTTTGTGTCGTTTGATTGTCGCAGTCATTTGTGAATATGTCGGGTTTTAGCCTTACAGCTAACGTTCCCGGGCTTGGCGAAGGTGGCGATTTTCACCACAAATGTTGATGCGGAGAACCAAACTTTGATTTACCACAAATGTGTCTGCGAAGCACTGAACCGCCACTTTTGCCAAACCCGTGTTACCAGTAGTAGTTCTTTTCGTCATCGTCGCACAAGTTTATATTGAATTCTGTCAAATTGTGAAAGTTCTCCAGCTTCTTCGTCCCCAGTCGTGCTGTATAAATATGTAGTGTCATTACTAATTTTAAATGCAAAACCTTTAGAATTATTTGTTTGAATGTTAAAAGCTATTCCGTCAAGAATTGTCTCAGGTCCGCCCGTAAAGTCTGTGAATACATAAAATGTTTTAAAGTCTGAATAACCAGTCAAAGAGCCGTCACTTTTTAAATTAATTTTTGAAGAAGAATTTGTGCTGTCTATTAGCAGGTAGTTTCCTGAAAATAATTTCTCGTTCACAATGTATTGAAGTCCCCAAGCAGCATCATTGTCTCGTTGCTCGTCTGCGACTTTGGTAAACCTTTTTTTGTCAATGAGTTTATTTGACTTGTTGTAATGGTAAAGAAATAAAAAAGTCTCATTGTTTATAGTTTCATAACCAAGGTCGTAATAATTGGTTCTTTCGTCATAGTCTGGAATGTTGGTCCTTAAGCTGTTTAGATTTTGTCCCGCAATGAAATATGTCGTGAAGTTATAGCCTTCGTGATTGTTCCAACTCGCACCAACTTCAATACTGTCAGATTTAATTCCTGCGTCAATAATCATAGTAACCACACCTTGTAATTTGTCGGCTGCCTTTAATGGTGATTTGGTTTGTTCAATTGCTTTAATGTAGTCTGTCAAAACCCAAACACCGTTGAAAATTGGAATAAAATTTTGTTTCAAACTGTCAATTCGGTTTGCACCATTGTCAGCAGTTGAAGTCTTGTCATTTGAGCAACTTGTCAAAATGAAAAAGGTCAAAAGTATGTATGTTAATTGTCTCATTGTCGGTCGTCCTACTATTACTGGTAACTCCTATATTGCCGCAATCCTTCCAACCGGAAGTTGCGCCAATCAACCAAATATGGCCGCATTGACGCAACTTGCCAAACGATGCGTTTCGGCTTTTCAAAAGATACTATTTTCCCCGTGCCGCCCACGCGTCCATCTTGCGTTCCAGCACATCAAGCGGTAGGCAGCCGTCTTTTAGAATCTGGTCGTGGAAGGCGGCCAAGTTGAATTTTGCGCCCATCTGCTGCTCGTATTTGTCGCGCATCTCCCTGATTTTCAGCGCGCCAATCTTGTAAGACAAGGCCTGTCCCGGAATCGCCATGTAGCGTTCTATCTCGGCCACGGCTCCCTGTTCGGCAATCGGTTCGTTGTCCATCATGTATTTTATGGCCTCTTCACGCGTCCAACCTTTGGTGTGCAGGCCCACATCCACCACCAGCCGGATGGCGCGGTGCATCTCGTCGCCCAGCGCACCCATGTACTGGTACGGGTCGGTGTACAGGCCCAGTTCCTTGCCCAGCGATTCGGTGTACAACGCCCAGCCCTCGGCATAGGCACTGTTGAAGCTAAATCGCATGAATTTGGGCAGCGACGTGTTTTCCTGCTGCAATGAAATCTGGTAATGGTGGCCCGGAATGGCTTCGTGCAGGAACAGCGACTCCATGCCCGACGTGACGTTGAACTTTTTGGCATCGGGAATGGGCACGTAGAAAATGCCCGGACGGCTGCCATCGGCCGAGCCTTGGTTGTATTCGGCACTGGCCGATGCTTCGCGAAACGCTTCGGTGCGGCGGATTTCAAACGGTGTTTTCGGGGTCTGGTTGAAAATCCGGGCCACGTTCGGCTTGAGTTTTTCGTGAATCGCCCGGAAGGCTTTCAGCACATCGTCGGGAGTCTTGTAGGGATACATTTTCGGGTCGGCTTGCAGATGCTTGAAAAAAGCGTTCAAATCGCCATTGAAGCCCACTTGCGTTTTCACTTTCTCCATTTCACCTTTGATGCGCGCCACTTCCTGCCCACCGGTCTGGTAGATTTCCTCCGGCGTTTTGTCGGTCGTTGTCCAGTAACGCACGGCATACGCATACAGATCCTTTCCCTGCGGCAACGCGCCGATGCCGGCTGTGGTGCGGGCCTTGGGCAGGTATTCGGTTTTCAGGAACGCACCGAGTTTGCGGTAAGCAGGCACAATCTGCTCCAGAATGGCCTTTTTGTAGGCTTCGGTGAGGCGTTTCTTGTCGGCATTGCCGAAGTCCTTGGGCATTTTGTTAATCGGGCCGTAAAAAAGACTCTTGGTCGGGTCGGCCACCACCAGGCCGTTCATCTGCGGAATCATCTTTTCGACCAGAATCTTGGGCAGCACCATGCCCGTAGCCGCGCCCCGGCGAAAATTGGCGATAGCCGTATCGGCCCAAACCGTGAATGCCGACACGCGTTTCAGCCAATCATCGTAGTCTTTCACGGTCTTGAACGGCTGCGAACTCTCGCCGCTGCCATATTGCCCCATCGAAAGCGGCAAGCCCCAAAACTGCTGGAACGGCATGGTTTCGGTGCGGAATTTCTCGCCTTCCAACTGGATTTTCAGTTCGCGTTCCAGCACATCATACGCGATTTTGTCTTGGTCGCCGAGCGAATCGCGGCTGAATGCCTGTAGCTTTTGCAGGTTGCTTTCGTAAAACCGCTTGGCTTGGCCGATGAATTCCTGCGAAATGTCGTTCGGCAGTTGGTCGTTGTAGCGGTTATCTCCCTGCGACGTGGCTTCAAACGGAAACAGTTTCAGCCGCTCTTCGTAATACGAATCGAAGAGCAGGGCCAGTTTCTGGTTGGTCTGGGCCGTGTTGGGCGCAGTTGAGTCGATACCGGATTTTTCGGTGTTTTTGGATGAGCAGGCCGCCAAAAATAACAGGCTTGCCGCGAGAATCAGTTGTTTCATACGCAGTTGGGATTGGAAAGTGGATTTTAAAGGGAAAATTTTCGTTGCCTTTTCGGTAATGGGTTTGGTGTTTTTGAAAGCTGAAAGCCCCGTTTCCGCCTTTGGCGGAACTTTTAGCTTTAGCGGGGATACTATTTGGCCCCCCAGCCCCCGAAGGGGGAGCCAAAAAGCCCCCTCTTTCGGAGGGGGTTGGGGGAGGCTACACCACCCGTGGCCCTTGCGTATTGATTAGTGACACGTGGATTTCGCTGTCAATGCCATTTCGTGCGCAAACGGTTTGCATGGCTTGCGCCACTTCCCGTGCCGTTGATTCGGCATTGCTCAACGCAAAAATGGAAGGCCCCGAACCGGAAATGCAGCAACCCAACGCTCCCGCCCTAAGGGCTGCATCCTTGATGGATTCGTAGCCCGGAATCAGCAGTGAACGCACCGGCTCGATGATCACATCCTGCAACGAACGGCCAATTAGTTCATAATCGCTTTTGAACAGTCCGGCAATCAGTCCGGCGGTGTTGCCCCATTGTACCACGGCATCTTTCAGCAGTATTTGCTTGCGCAGCACGCGGCGCGAGTCTTCGGTTTTCAGTTCTATTTGCGGATGGATGACGCTGGCATACAGGTTTTCGGGCACGGGAATCGTGACCAAATCCAGCGGCTGATAGCTGCGTACCAGCACAAATCCGCCCATCAACGCCGGGGCCACGTTGTCGGCATGGGCGGTTCCGCTGGCAAGTTTTTCGCCTTGCATGGCAAATTGCACCAAATCAATAGCCTGCAACGGACTGCCCAGCAGCAAGTTGGCTCCGAACACCGCCGCCGCCGAACTTGCCGCGCTGCTGCCAATGCCACTGCCGGGTTTTATCTTTTTCAGGAATACTATTTCAAAACCTTGTTCGCTGCCCAAATGCTGCAACAGGGCTTGCAAGGCCACGCCCGCCGTGTTTTTTTCGGGTTGCAGCGGCATCCCGGCAAATTCGGTCTGGTTCCGGATCACAATGCCCGGCGCATCCGTTTTACGAATCAGGATTTCATCGCCCGGATTGTTGAGGGCAAAACCCAGGATATCGAATCCGGCGGCAACGTTGGCAACGGTGGCGGGGGCAAAAATGTGCAGGCTGTCCAATGTTGAATGCGTGAATAAGTGAATGGTTTGGTAGTCCGCAGTCGAGAGTCCACGGACAGAGAAAGCATTTGGCGATAGCGTTCGGCAAAATAGTGTCTGGCAAAATAGCGTTTCCGAAAGATTGTTCGGTTCGGTGTGCTTTTCGCCAGTTAGCCCCAAAACCCCAGAGGGGTGGAACATTTATAGCAAAGGAAATCCAACAAACACCAACCCCGGAGGGGTGACATGGATATTCTTGGTCGCCAAATATGTCACCCCTCCGGGGTTGGCCGTTGCTTGTGGGGTGTTTCTATAAACATTCCACCCCTCCGGGGTTGGCATTCGCAAGTGGTATTGAGCCAAGCAGGGTTTGTGCAAAATAGTATGTTTCAAAAACCCCAAACCCGCCCGATGTATTTCAAAACGCCTCCATTTCCTTCTTTACCGCGTCAATTGCCGCATCCGTATCCGCCAATACATCTTCTTCCCGCAGGCGCAACACCCGGATGCCCAACTCTTTCAAATCTTCCTGCTTTTTAACCGCAGCAAAATACGCGTCCGGGTGCGTGTGTGCCTCCGATTCAACGTCAATGGCGAGCTTTTTTTCCTCGCAAAAGAACGCCACCACATAGTCGCCGATGGGGTGCTGCCACGTGAACTCGCAGCCCAGTTGGCTGTCTTTCAGTCGGTTCCAGAGAATGATTTCGGCATTGGAACTGAAATCGCGCAGGTAGCGCGACAATTCTTCCAACGCCGGGTTGAACGGGGGTTTGTTGCTGTCTTCCATAATTGCAAGTGATTGGAAAACCAAAAATAGTATCTTTTTCCTGACCCAAACCGGCTGGTGGCAAAACACACCCGGAAATCTGGCGCGGGATGCTTGTCCCGTGCTGACGATGCGGGCAGATTCCTGTCTGCCAGAGCTCCAACCATAGTCAAACGCGCCGAAAAAGGAATCTCGGTGTATGAGTGGCAACGAGATAAGAACCTCGCGCCACTGAATTCGCAACTTAAAAATTCGCGATCCGAATCACATCCGCAAAAATGCCCGCCGCCGTTACTTCCGCTCCGGCTCCGGCCCCTTTTACCATCAGCGGACGCACCTTGTAGCGTTCCGTCCAGAAAAGCACCAGATTGTCGTTGCCTTCCACTTGGAAAAACGGACTTTCCGGCCCCACTTCGCGCAAGCCGGTACTGAGTTGGCCGTTTTCGTACACGGCCACGTACCGCTGGCGTTTGCCGGCCTGCTCCACTGATGCGCGGATTTCCTCGAAATGAGTGTCGTATTTGGGCAGGATTTGGAAAAAGTCGTCCACGCTGGTGGCTTTCTGGCATTCGTCGGGCAGGAAATTTTCGCTCACCACGTCTTTGGCTTCCAGTTTGGCTCCGGCTTCCCGGCTGAGAATCAGGATTTTACGCGCCACATCCAAGCCGTTCATGTCAATGCGCGGATCTGGTTCCGAATAGCCGAGTTCCTGCGCCTTTTTGACCACCGAACTGAACGAAACGCCCGCCTTGTGTTCGTTGAACAGAAAATTCAGCGTTCCCGATAAAATCGCTTCGATTTTTAGGATTTTATCGCCGCTTTGCGTCAGGTCATTGAGCGTTTTAATCACGGGCAACCCCGCGCCGACGTTGGTTTCAAACAAGAATTTGGCTCCGCGCTGGGTGGCGGTTTGTTTCAGCGTTTTGTACAGTTCATAGCGTCCCGAACACGCCACCTTGTTTGGCGTAACGATGGATATGCCGCGCTGCAAGGCTTTCTGGTAAATGTCCACGATTTCGTTGCTGGCCGTGCAATCCACCAAAATGGCGTTGCGCAGGTTCATTTCCTGCATTTTGGCGGCAAATTCCAACACGCCCATCGCTTGGCCGTTGTTGTCGAGCAGGTTTTTCCAGTCGGGGAGGTGGATGCCGTTTTCGTCGAACCACATCTTGCGGCTGTTGGAAATGCCCGTGATGCGGATTTCCAGATTGTATTCTTTCAGGAAATACTCGGCCTGTTCGCGCATTTGCCGAAGCAGTGTGCTGCCCACCGTGCCCACACCGATCAGGAAAATATTGAGTACTTTGCTGTCCGACAGGAAAAACGCCTCATGGACGATGTTCAACGCCTTGCGGCAATCGGAAGTCTGGGTCACAAAGGAGATGTTGTTTTCCGAGCTGCCCTGCGCAATGGCCCGCACATTCACGCCGTTGCGGCCCAAGGCCGAAAACAGTTTTCCGGCAATGTTGGGCGTGTTTTTCATGTTTTCGCCCACGGCCGCCAAAATGCTCAAATCCGTTTCCACGCGCACCGGTTCCAACGCGCCGCTTTTCAACTCGGCGGCGAATTCCGCTTCAATCAGTTTCCGGGCATCCTGCGCATCAGCGGCAGTGATGGCAACCGTGATGGAGTGTTCGGACGAGGCTTGCGTGATCAGAATCACGTTGATGCGCTGCTGCGCCAATGCGCCGAAAAGCCGTTTGGCAAAGCCCGAAACACCCACCATGCCGCTGCCGTTCAGCGAAATCAACGCCACCGAATCAATCGAGGAAATGCCTTTGATTGGCGGGCCGCCGCCTGCGGTTTCGCGCGTGATGAGCGTGCCCGGAGCCGCCGGATTGAACGTGTTCTTGATTTTGAGCGGAATGTTTTTTGCCAGCACCGGCTGCACCGACGGCGGATACAATACTTTTGCGCCAAAATGCGATAGTTCCAAAGCTTCGATATACGACAGTTGATCCAGCACCATGGTCTTGCGCACTTTGCGCGGGTCGGCGGTCATCATGCCGTCCACGTCGGTCCAGATCTCGAGCAGTTCGGCTTGCAACGCCGCCGCCACAATCGAGGCCGTATAATCCGAGCCGCCGCGTCCCAACGTAGTAGTTTCGTTCTTTTCAGTGGCGGCAATGAAGCCGCCCATCACAATCAGCTTGTCGGTGCGCGAAAGGTATTTGCGGATGCGCTGGTCGGTTTCCTCAAAATTCACGGCGGCGTTGGTGAAGTGCCCGTCGGTCACGATCAGTTTGCGGGCATCGGCCAGTTGCGCGTCCAAACCGAGGGTTTTGAAGTAATCGGTGATGATCAGCGACGACATCCGTTCGCCAAAACTCATCACGAAATCGCGGCTGCGGGGCGAGAGTTCGCGCAGCAAAAACAAGCCCTGCAATACGTCTTCGAGTTCGTTGAGCATCATTTTCACGGCTGCCACGGCGCGGGTTTGCTGCTGCGGTGGCAGCAGTTCTTGGATGCACTGCAAGTGTTTTTTTTCTATTTCCTGCAAGATGGCGGCGTAGGTTTCATCGCCTTGCGAGGCGGCGTTTCCGGCGGCAATCAGCCGGTCGGTAATGCCCGACATGGCCGAGACCACCACGGCCACTTGCCCTTCGGCACGGGCCGCCTGGACAATCGCGCCCACGTGCTTCATCATTTCTGCCGACTGCACGGAAGTGCCGCCGAATTTGAGAACTTTCATGTTGGGATAACTATTGAATGGAAAATGAGCAAACGGGCAATCGCAACCGGCCTCAAAGTAAAGCATAAAATCCGGGACACGGAATGCCTGATGCCGAACCTTTGTGATGCCGAGGTTTAGGCTTTCAAAAAGATACTATTTTCCGGGAAGACCCGGAAGCCGGACGTGCAACGGGGGTGGGATTGCAAAATAGTATGTTTTGAAAGGGCCAAACCCTACTCAGGTTCGCACGGTTTTGAAAAGTCGTGAGCCGCGCCGCTGGACTTGGAAAGTCCAGCTACCTCTGCCGCAATTTCCGCCAGCCTTCGGTCAGGAAACCGATGCCGTAGCCGCACAACTGCGTATACACGGCAGCCACGCCCAAGGCACCGATTTTCAAGTTTTTGTTTTGAAGCGTTGCATCCGCGAAGACAACCAGCGTGTAGAGAGCCAGCATAATTGCCGCAAGCGTAAACACTTGATAGCCAGTGAAATATTGGATCAAAAACCAAACCGGCAGCGAACAGACGAACAGGAAAAACAACGCCGGAAAGAAATGCACCGGTTTCAGTTCTTCCGGGAAAAAGCGGGAAATGTTGATGCGTGCCCGGCCAAAAAAATGCAGTTGCTTGAAAAACTGCCCGAAGGTGCCGCGCCGCTTATGGTACACGAATGCCTCCGGAATCAAGCCGCTTTTGAAGCCGTTATTGATGATGCGGATGCTGTATTCAATGTCCTCGCCCATGCGCGTAATGATGAAGCCGCCCGCTTTCTCGTACACTTTCCGCGACAAGCCCATGTTGAACGAACGCGGGTGGAATTGCCCGCCCAGCGTCTTTTTTTTGCCCCGAATGCCACCCGTCGAAAACGGCGAGGTCATGGCGTAGCTGATGGCTTTCTGGATGGCGCTGAAGTCGGGGGTGGCCGCATCGGGGCCGCCGTACAGGTCGTAACCGTAACGGCTCAGGTCGGTTTCCACGGCTTGCAGGTAGTGCGGCGGAATGAGGCAGTCGGAATCGAAAATGATGAACCAGTCGCCGGTGGCGCGTTCAAAACCGAAGTTGCGGGCAAATCCCTGTCCGCCATTTTCCTTGCGGAAATACTTGATATTCAGTTGATTGGAGAATGACTGGACGACGGTTTCAGCATCGTTCACCGAGCCGTCTTCAATCACCAGCACTTCAAAGTTTGTGTACGTTTGGCGCGTCAGCGAATCCAGCAACTCGCGGA
This sequence comes from Sphingobacteriales bacterium, assembly GCA_043789005.1. Taxonomy (GTDB): domain Bacteria; phylum Bacteroidota; class Bacteroidia; order Cytophagales; family 172606-1; genus Xanthocytophaga. Next base: position 7,069 of record JAYWIH010000046.1, on the reverse strand, counting down.
TTTCGTCGGGGCGGTTGTAAAGCGGAATGATGATGGAGTATTTTCTCAAAGCGGATTCGGCGTTTTTACTTTCCGCAAAAATAAGGAGGTTTGGGGTTTCGGGAAGATACTATTTTCAAAGCCGCCGATTGGAGTTTCATAACGCAAAAAGCCCCGGACGGGGCTTTAAGATAACTAATGTGCTTTTTCATTCATCAATAGCCTTTGCCGTGGGCTTGTGGCCAACGTACGTGAAATATGCAGCTTTAGACGGGTCGCCAACCTTTGCATCAAAAGTCTTTTTGTTTTTGCTGACTCCCACTTTGGTACCGCCACCCGCGTCTATTTTCACGTTTCCATCGCCTACTTTCACCATATCCTCGCCATCATCGTCTTTGACAGTCACGCCCTTTTCGCTGACCGACACGCTGTTGGGATTCGATTTGGGATCGTTTGAAATCATGATCTGGTCTTTGCCTTCGTCTTCCTCATTGATTTTCAAAACAATCCAGCCGTTACGGATAGCCTTGCCATTCACGGTTTGCGCCGGAATGGTGTATTGCTGCTGGTCTTCGGTTTTGAGGTTGGCGATGGCAAAAAACTTCCCCTGCGTCAAAATACCGCTCACCCAGATTTTCTTGCCTGACTGCGGATCGCGGGTAACAACCACATCATTATTGGTATTGATGCCCTGCTGGATATCGCCTTCGTACTGCCCGAAAACCGGGTTGGGCGTTTGGGCTTGCACCAGTTGGATGCAAAATAGTATCGTGCAGATGAGTGAAAGCCGCTTTTTCATGTGCAATGGTTTTTTGAAAGTGTGAAAAAGTCTCCGGCTGATGGCCGGAGACTTTGAAATTTACTTTGTACCCGTAAAACCCCAAGTCTGGCTGCCTTTGGTAACGCCGACCGACAATCTGCTTGCGGAAAGTTCCATTCCGGCAGTGCTGCCATCGCTGTCAATGCTGGAGTAGCTGCCATTTGATGCGGTTTTGAACTTCAGGTTGGTAACGGTCGGCACACCATCGCTGAACGAAATGGAATACGTTTTGTCGCCGGTCTTGGTAAGCGTGGCGGTGCCGTCGCCAGCGTTTGCGATGGGTGTGCCGCTACCACTCGTGTAAGACACGTCGCCGGTGAAAGTCCCTACCACGCTGGAAGGCAAATCAACCGGGGCGTTGGCCGGTTGCGGGTCGTCCTTTTTGTCGGAGCAGGCTGAAAAAAGAAGCGTGGCACAAACAAAACCAAAAAGCATTGCTTTATGGATAAACGGGAAACGGGTTGTTGTTTTCATAACTGTGAAAGGGTTTTTTGGTGAAACATTGAAACGTTGCAATGTTACGCCAATCCTTTCGCCAATGGCTGTTTTTGGGTGACTACAAAGTGACTACCGAAATATAAAAATCTGATTGCCAGTTGTTTATATTTCAATGAAGGAGGGCGGGACAAAAATAGTATGTTTCAGAAAGCCCAAACCCGCCTTTGTATTCCAAGCATTGCGGGGAGTGATTGGGGGAAGCAAGGGATTCGACCGGACTTGATGCATCGTGCTGTTGCCGGAAATCACAACCGGTTCAGGAACTCCTTCAAATCATCATCTTCGCCGAGGCTGAGTTTTTTCTTGAGGCGGTACTGGGCCATGCGTACACTTTTGGGTTCTATGCTGAGCAGGTTGGCAATTTCCTTGGTGCTGAGCTGCATGCGCAGGTAGGCGCAATATTTCAAATCGAGTGCCGACAGCGATTGTCCGGCAAGGTTTTGCAACCGTTTGAAAAATTGCGGGTGGACGTTTTCAAAGTGCGTCATGAACCGGTCAAAATCCTCTTCCACATCCAGGCTGTGATCAATTGCCTTGTAAACCTCCCGGATTTGCAACGCCGCTCCGTTGGCGTTTTTCCCAATCCGTTGCAGGTGTGCTTTCAACTCAATCAGCAATTCGTTTTTCTTTTCCAATTGCATCACATTGGCGGTCAGTTCGCGGTGCTTGAAGTCTATTTCGCGTTGCAGTTGTTCCTGTTGCAACGCATGGATGGTGTTTTGCAACTGGGCTTCTTCCTGAATGCGCTGGTTTTCCTGTTCGGCGAGCCGCTGCTGCAACAAGGCATTTTCCTTGGCATCCTCCTCCACTTTTTTTGCCAGAACCGCTTTTGATTTTTCCTCTTGCAAAAGCCGTTCGCGCTGCCGGAAAATCTTTCGCCGGAACCGGTAAGCCATTAAAATCGCCGCCGCCAACGCCACGCCGAGTATTGCCAATGCAACAGTACCGATCAATTGCTGGCGTTTGCGGTGGTTGTCTTTTTGCAAATCAATAATCTGCGCCTCTTTTTCACGCGTATCGTAGCGGGTCTGGATTTCATTGACGGCGCGGTTTTTCTTCTCGTCCAGCATCTCCCCGTAATCTTTCTGGTACAGTTGCTGGTACCGCAGAGCCTCCCCGAAGTCACCTTTGGCCGTCAGCATCTTTACCAGCCGCTGGTAGAGGTCAATCGTGAAATTGCCGCCGTAATCTTTCCGGTACGACAGGGCTTTCGCAAAAAAGGATTCGGCGGCGGCCAATTGTTTTCGGTTAGTCGCTATTTCGCCCAGATGCATATAGTTGTAGCCTTCCACCCATTTGTATTGGATTTTGGCCGCCATCCGGTTGCTTTCATTCAAAAAATACGTGGCACTGTCATATTTCGCCTCCCTGAGCAGACAGTCGCCAAGATTGGTCAAGATGGTGGGCGTGACAATGCCATTCGGATCTGCTTTCGGGTTGTTTTGTAGAATCCGGTAAGTGAGATGGAAATTTGCTTTTGCTTTTGTCAGATAGGCGGTGTTTTTTGTCTGGGCATGCAAACTCAGGTACACATTGTTCAGATCGTTCATCACAAAGCAAAACGTTGCCGTGTCTTTCAACCGCCGGGTTTCCGTCAGGGCTTTGTCAGCGTATTTCAAGGATTCACTGTATTGTTGCTGCGATTCGTAAATGTTGGCAATGTCAATGTAAATGCTGGGCAGGTTCTCCTCGTCCTTGTTTTTTCTGTAATAGGCCGCTGATTCATTCAGTGAAAAAACTGCTTCTTCATGAGCACCAACCGCCCTGTAAGCCTCTCCCAGATTATAGTGCAATTGCCCTAACCGGTGGTCTTTGGTTTTTCCGTGACTGATTTTTTGAAAATACGGAATGGATTTCCTATAGAAGATAATCGCTGAATCATGTCTGGAATGGTAATTATACACATTTCCCGCCGCCATCTGCGAAAAGCCGATACCTTCGTCGTAGTCTGCTTTCCGCGCTATTTCAATTGCCCGGCTGCAATATGCCAGTGCTTTGGGCTTGTCATACTTGCGGTAGAGCCAAGCCAGTTCAGTCAAAGTCATCACCCGTGCCGAATCGGTTTTGGCTGCGTTGTATTTTTGCCGCAAGGCCTCGTATCCCTGCGGGTCAGGCTGTGCAAAAGACGCACATGGCAGTAACAGCAAGCCGCAGAGGCATGCTGTTGCAAATCCGTTTTTTGAAGAATGAAAATGGCTGTCGGTCATGGCACTGGCAAAAACAGTCGGCAGCCAAAGGCAGGTTTCGGCTTTTCGAAAGATACTATTCTGGTCTTGGATCAAGGATTTGTGATTGTCCGAAATTATTCTCCGGGCAGGTTTGGGCTTTCCGGGGGATACTATTTTGACCGACAGTTCACGGAAAAACCGATTTTGTCATTCCGACGAAGGACGAATTCGGTCTGCACTTGCCCGCAAGCCCGAACATTTGTGCGTGATTGGCACCTGATTCCTCCTTCGTCGGAATGACAAAGGCAGGTTTAAGTGTTTTGAAACATACTGTTTTGAAAGCAAAATCAATAAGCCCCCAGATATTTGCGCGTGCCCCACTCAATTGTAGCCAGCAGCAGCAGCGCGAAAAACAGCCATTTCAGATTAATCATTTCCAGCGTTTCCTCGCGGCTCTGTACGCGGGTGGGCGGCGGGTTTTCGGTCAGTTGCTTGGCCAACTCACTGATTTGGTCGGGATTATAGAATTTGCCCTTTGTCTGCGCGGCAAGTTTGCGCAGCAAATCGTGGTTGGCGGTGGTGCTGAGGGCTTCGAGTTGCTGGTCGCGCACCACAAACTCGCCGCTTGCCTGCTCGGTTTTGCCTTTCAGTTGCGCCGAAGCCTTGTAGCGGTACACGCCTTTGGGCAGGCTGCTGAGTTCGAACCGCGAATTGCTTTCGGCGGTGGTGAAACTGTACGGCGTAGCCTTGTTTGCGGCGTTAACAATCTGCAAGTCAATCTTTTGTCCGTATGTGCGTTCGTAAATGTCGTTGTACACTTCCGCTTCAAACACCACCGGGTCGGTGTCCAGAAACTCATCGCTGACCGGATACACGCGCAGTTTCCGCTTGTCTTCCTTTGACGATAGGAACTGCACCAGCTTGCCGATCAGTTCATCCACCGCCGTTTGGCTTTCGGTCAGGTTGTATTCCTCCAGCCGCCATTCCCACAAGCCTTCGCCCAGCAATACGGCCGTTTTCCGCGATTTTTCGGTGTTCACAACCAGCAGCGGCTTGTTGGTGACCACGCTGCCAACCCGCTGGTAAAAAATCACTTCAGAAGCCGGAGCCAGCCGGAAATCGGCGAAAGGAACCGTTACGGGCGGCATTTTTTGCAGCAGGGCGGCATTGTTTTCCCCGAACTTGAAAAACGAAAAACCGGCGTTGAACGACGGGAAAACCTGGTCGGTCTGGAAGCCGCGCGGCACCACTTTTACCGCGCTGTTGGCATTGTTGAACTGCGATACGTTGGACTGGCTGCCCAGCACAAACCAAACCGACGATTGCTGATCCAGGAATTTCTTCGCCAGTGCGTATCCAACGCCTTGGTTGTCAGGTATCTGGTGCAAAATCACCAAGTCGTATTTTGCTTCTTTGGGCGTTCCTTGTCCCGCAATCACGATTTCAAGCCCGTAGTTTTCGTTTTTGTCCAGCGCACTTTTTATCGCCTTGATGTCGGGGTGCGGCGCTGCGGCCAGCAGCAATATTTTCTCCTTGCCGTCAATCACCTCAATGTACGCGTCGCGCTGGTTGTTTTGCAGCGTGAATTCGCCGGGCTGGGCGGCCACTTCCACGGTGTAATGCTGGATTCCCTTGCTGTTGGCGGTGGCCAGGAAGCTGACTTCCTGGATGTCAGCATCTTTCTTGAGGTTTACGGATTTGGTTGCCAGCGTTTTCCCGTTCTGTTTCAGGCTCACGCCCACCACTTTTCCGGCGTAGCCGTTGCCGTGCAGTTCGGTCACAACCGGGAATTGGTTGCCCAGATACGTCAGCTTATTGAAGTACAGCGTTTTCACATTCAGGTCGCGGCGCGGAACCGTGTCGCCCGTGCCAACCGGATACACCGGGAAGTTGTACGGCTGGTATTCGGGCGAGATGCCTTGGTTGTAAATGCCATCCGAAAGCAGCACCACGCCCGCCAGGTTGCGGTTCTCATAATTGCTTTGCACCGTGGTGAGCAGTTGGCTCAGGTTGGTGGCGGTTTCGGTGAATTGCTTGGAAGTCAGTTGGTCTGGCTCAATATTTTTATTCAGCAACTGGATTTCCACGTTCACATTTTTGTCTTTCAACTGGCTGGCGAGCCGGGCAATTTGCGTCAGGTTTTTGTTCAGCAAAGCCGAGTCGCCGGTCAGCACCATGGATTGCGAATTGTCCACGGCCAATACAATCGTCGGCTTTTCAAACGAGCGGATCAGTTGCCGAACCAGCGGGCCGAGCAGCAGGAAACACAGCGAACCGACCAGCAGGAAACGGCACGCCGCCAACGCCCAATTGAGTTTTTGGCTCCAAACCGGCTTCTTTTGGTACAGCAAAAACGCGTACAAGGCTCCCGCCGCCAAGCACAGCAAGATAAACCAAGGCGAGGCGGAAGTGGTGAGTTGGAAACTGTTCAAAGGCGGATTGTTAAGGATGATGGCCGGCCGGAGTGTCACGGCAAATTAACCCAAAATTCGCGCAAATCATTTTCCGCTTGACAAAATAGTATCTTTTGGAAAGGCCAAACCCGCCCATTGGCGGTGGCACGCAATTTACGGGAGATAAACCTTGGCGAAGAAAAAATGTTATGCACGCATACTGTTTTCTAAGAAAAAAATCCTATTTTTGAACGGTAATCTTAAATTTCAAAAACCGCTGTAGAAAGGCACGCTACGGATTCGGAACCAACAAAAAAGCCTGTCCGGGCGGGACAGGCTTTCGGGAAGTGGTGATGGACGGAATCGAACCGCCGACACAAGGATTTTCAGTCCTTTGCTCTACCGACTGAGCTACATCACCGTTTAAAGTGGCTGCAAAAGTAGGCTTTTTCGGACAACGCGCAAAAATATTTTTCCAAATTTCTTTGAGCCGGAAAAAGCATTTGGCGGGGCAACCGGGGAAGTCGCAAAATAGTATCGTTCAAAAACCCCAAACCCGCCTTGCATTTCCATTGTCTGGCAAACGCTAAAAGCATCCGACATTCAACCAACCGAAACCCATGATCCAGCAAATCATATTCGTTTTCTGCCTTGCCCTGGCGGGCTATTTCATCTACAAACGCGTCAGCCGCATCAAGGCCAACATCCAACTGGGCCGTGACGAAGACCGTTCCGACCATCCGGCCGAACGCTGGAAGATGATGGCAATCATTGCGCTGGGCCAGAAAAAAATGTTTGACCGGCCGCTGGTGGCATTCATGCACCTGGTCATTTACGTCGGTTTTTTCATCATCAACCTTGAAGTGCTGGAAATTTTGGTGGATGGCGTTTTTGGCACGCACCGCATTTTCGCGCCGTTTCTGGGCGGCTTGTACGCCTTTCTCATCAACACGTTTGAATTGCTGGCGGTGGGCATCATCGTAGTGTGCGTGGTGTTTCTGGTGCGGCGCAACGTACTCAAAATGAAGCGTTTTTGGGCACGCGAAATGACCCAATGGCCGCGCACCGATGCCAACCTGATCCTGATTTTCGAGATTGTGCTGATGGCCGCCTTCCTGACTTGGAACGCCGCCGACACGGTGCTGCGCCAACGCGGAGCCGAACACTACGGCGTTGCCGGGCTGGATTCGTTTGCCTTCAGCGGCTGGCTC
>JAYWIH010000045.1:0-16504 GCA_043789005.1 Sphingobacteriales bacterium | reverse complement strand
GGCCGCTTATTTTTTTTGCGGAAAGCAGGGGAGGGGGTTTGGGGTTTTTGAAAGATACTATTTTGCGGACGGCAACCGGCACAAGAGGGTTTCGCCTTTTTGAAAGATACTATTTTTCCGGTTCGGATAGTGAAAGGTATCCTTTTCCGAAGGCCAAGGCGCAGGAATGCAACAGCCCCCATTGATTGCACAAATATTTGCGTGTATGTTTTGGTGGCTATTGCAAGCGGCGAACCAAGGCTTGCGCGGACTGCCGGGAAAATGCCACCCAAGCCGGGTAATGGCGGCTGTAAGGTTTCCCGGCAAAATTCCCGGAAATCACAAAACATTCCGTGCGCCCTTTATTTCCGTGTTCAGGCAACATATATTTGTACTCCTCTTATGTTGCGCAACAACACGGAAGACCGGTCTTTCGGCTGCCATCCATTATCCATGAAATTTCCCTGCCCCATGAAGCGACACCTACGCGGCTTTTTTCTCGTGTCATGTTTGTTTGCCTTGGCTTCTGCTGCTGCCCAGACCCGGCAGGTGCAGGGCACGGTCACTTCGCTGGAAAACAACCTTGAACTGCCCGGTGTCAGTGTTTCCATCAAGGGTACTACCACGGGCACCACCGCCGATGCGAACGGCAAATACAAGATCAATGTACCGACCGACAACACCGTCCTGGTGTTTTCGTTTATCGGCCATACCCCTGAGGAAACAGTGGTGGGGAGCCGCACCGTCATTGACATGGCATTGGCACCTGACATCCAGAGCCTGAAGGAAGTGGTGGTGGTGGGCTACGGCACGCAGGAACGCCGCGACCTGACCTCTTCAGTATCTTCGGTCACGGCCAAGGAAATAGGCAAATTGCCCGTCACCGGCATTGACCAAGCCCTGCAAGGGCGGGCGGCGGGTGTGGAGGTGGTCAATAATTCAGGCGCACCCGGTTCGGGCGTGCAAGTGCGCATCCGGGGCAATACATCGTTAAGTGCATCCAATGAGCCGCTGTACGTGATTGACGGTGTGACAATCAACAACACCCAGGGCGGCTACGGTGCGGGCGGAGGCGACCGGCTCAACGGCATGGCTGGCATCAATCCGGCCGATATCGAAAGCATAGACATTTTAAAGGATGCCGCCGCCACCTCCATTTACGGGGCGCGGGGCGGCAACGGGGTGGTGATCATCACCACCAAGAAAGGCAAGGCGGGCGTTCCCAAGATATCGTTCAACACCTACTACGGCGTGCAGAACGTGGTGCGCAAGCTCGACCTGCTCGATTCGCGGGAGTTTGCCGATTTGATCAACGAACTGGAAGTGAGGCGCGGCAACAACCCGATATTCCAACTGCTGCCCGTAATCTCGACCAACTGGCAGGATGAGATTTTCAGGCAGGCCAGCCAGTATTCGGCCAACATCTCGGCTTCGGGCGGTACCGAAAAATCGAGATACCTGATTTCCGGGGGCTATTTCAAGCAGCAGGGCACGCTCATCAACACTGATTTCGAGCGGTTCAATTTCCGTTTGAACATGGAAAGCGAACTTTCCGCGCGTGTGAAGGTCGGCACGAATGTGATGGTCAGCAATGCCAACAACAACCGTTCACGTAACGATGGCACCATTGACAACGTGTTCGACCGCAACTTCGCCCCGTCGGTCATCGCCACCGCCCTCACGTTCAGCCCGGCCATCCCGGTGCGCAACCCTGACGGCGCTTTCGCCCTGGACACCATCACGCGCAACATCTCCTCCAACCCGGTGGCACTGGCCACGCTGCCCATCATCAAGGCCAATATCTTCAGGATCATCGGCAATGTGTTTGCAGAAGCCAAACTGCATGAAAACTTGACTTTCCGTACCAACTGGGGCACGGATGTGCGGTTTGACCGGGAAAACTACTTTCTTCCGCCCAACGCCCTCAACCCCATCAATGCCGGAGCCTTTAACTTGGGCAACGCCAACGTGAGCACCTTGCAGGAAGTGTTCTGGCAGACGGAAAACTACCTCACCTACAAGAAAACATTCGGCACCGGCCACAACCTGACCGGACTGGCGGGTTTCAGCTTGCAGGAAAACAACACCGCCACCACCAGTGCATCCTCCCAGAATTTCGCCAGTTCGCTGGTCACGATTGTGTCGGCGGGGTCGCTCATCACGGGTATCAATGAATTCCGGACCAGTTGGGGCTTCAGTTCCTACTTCACCCGCTTCAATTACGATTATCAGGGCCGGTACCTGTTGCAGGCCACGGTCAGGACGGACGGCTCATCGCGGTTCGGCAACAACAGCAAGTACGGGTTTTTCCCTTCCGGATCGGTGGGATGGCGGATTTCCGATGAGCAATTCATGAAACCCCTGGACTGGGTCTCCGACCTGAAACTGCGGGCAAGTTGGGGCATTACGGGCAATGCCGAGTTTGGTGACAACTTCGGTTCCCGCTCCACGATTGGTTACGGCCCATTGTACTTGGGCATCGGCAATGCAGTCGGGGTGTCGCCCATCCGCTTGGCCAACAACGACTTGCGCTGGGAACGAACCATCCAGAGCAATTATGGCATAGACCTTTCCATCCTTAACAGCCGCCTCAGCCTCACGGCGGATTATTATGTGAAGGACACCCGCGACCTGCTGCTTTTCGTGAGCCTGCCCGCCACCACGGGTTTTGGCGGCACTTTCCAGAACATAGGCCGGATGCGCAACAGCGGGGTGGAGTTTACGGTCAGGAGCGACAATGTAGTGGGGTCGGCCTTTACTTGGAATACCCAATTCAACATAGGCTTCAACAAGAACAAGATTGTGGCCTTGGCCAACAACAACGACATCCGGGCGGGTGCCAATGTGGCCCGCGCCGGGAATCCGCTTTCATTCATCGTGTTCGACCTTGGCAATCCCATCGTCAACCCGCAGACGGGGCTTCTGCAAAACCCCGGCGACTCGCCCAACCGCACCGAAATACTGGGTGGAAGCCCGTTCCCCAAGTTCACGGGTGGCCTGACCAACAATTTTGCCTACCGGGGGTTTGACCTGAGTGTATTCCTGCAATTCGTGTACGGCAACAAAATCTACAACGGCACCCGCAGCCTGGTAGAGGACATGAGGGGCTTCTACAATGGAAGCAAAAGGCTGCTGGATCGTTGGCAGAACCCGGGCGATATCACGGATATTCCGGTGGCTTCCCTCAATCCGGAGGTGGTGCGCAACAATTCGGGATTCAATTCGGTGCGGTACTTGGAGGACGGCTCTTTCCTGCGCGTGAAAAACGTGACGCTGGGCTACAATGTGCCCGCCAAACTGACAAGGAAAATCGGGATCGGCAATCTGAGGGTCTATGCTTCGGGGCAGAACCTGATGGTGTTCACCAAATACCTGGGCTTCGACCCCGAGGTGAACGCGGTTACGGGAAATGATCTGTTCTCAAACATCGCCCGGGGCATTGACAATGGCACCTACCCCCAGGCAAGAACCGTTGTGATGGGTGTCAATGTTGATTTTTAGGTTAGCCGGGGGCTAAAATAGTATGGCTGGAAAAGCCCAAACCCCCGTTGAAAACAACCCCGGACAAATACCTCACTTGAAACGAAAATACTGATAAGGAAGCGATATGAAAAAGACAAGATTGTTTCTTCTCAGCCTGTGCATTGCGGTTTCCGCCTGCAATGTGCTGGATCAGAAACCGCAGACCGAAATAGACACGCAGGCCTTCTTTGTGGATGCCCCGGCGGCCGAGGCGGCCATGGTGAACGTGTACAATGACTTGCTCGGCAACTTCAACGCCAATTATTTGGTGGCTGCCGACTGGCCCGCCGACATTTGTTTTCCCAGCCGGTATTTCGTGCCTTTCTTCACCGATTTCACCCAGTTGGCTTCCCGTTCGTTCAATGCATTCAACGGCGCGGTGGGTTCCATTTGGGGCGATAGCTACCGGACGGTGCGCAACGCCAATTTCGTGCTGGAAAACGTGCCCCGTGTGCCGGACGGTGCTTTCCGTCCGGGTCGTAAAGCGGAGATTCTGGCCGAGGCGCACTGCCTGCGGGCACTCACGTATTTCTACTTGGTGCGCTTTTTCGGCGATGTGCCCTTGGTGCTGGCCACGCCAACCGATGTTTCCATCTCGGCCAATCAAGTGCCGCGCACGCCTTCCGCCCAAGTGTACCAGCAGATACTGGCCGACTTGGCCATTGCCGAACGGGACTTGCCCGCCAGTTACGCCACATTTGCCGAAACCAAGGGCAGGGTCACCAAGTGGTTTGCCAAAGCCCTGCTGGCCCGCGTACACCTGACCCTGAAAAACCACCAGTTGGCCGCCGACAAGGCGCAGGAAGTGATTGGTTCGGGGCAGTTTGCCTTGGCGGATGATTACGCATTGCTTTACCGCAATCCCGGCAACTCCACCGAATCCATCTTTGAATTGCAATACACCGCCCGGCAAAGCAACGCCTTGTCGGCATTCATCTACCAAGCCATCGGAGCCGGTTTCCATGACCGGGTGGATGCCTCCGGAGATCCCATCGTGTCCAACACCCAGCCCGTGAACGCGTTCGTCAACAGTTTCGCCCTCACCGATAAGCGCCGAACCCCCACATTCATTGCTGAATTCGGCACCAACTACGGAATCCGCAAGTACGAAGCCTTCCGCACCGGCGACGACAACATCATCATTGCCCGGCTGGCCGAAATGGTGCTCACGCGGGCCGAAGCCCTCAATGAACTGCAGCAGACTCCCGAAGCCCTGCGGCTGTGCAACCAGATACGGAGCCGCGCGGGCATTGGTACGCTGGTTCTTTCAAGCCAGAACGATGTGCGGGAAGCCATCTGGGAGGAACGCAAAAAGGAACTTTGCTACGAAGGCCACCGCTGGTTTGACTTGCTGCGAACCGGTAAAATAGCCGAAAAGACGGCCATCACCAATCCCGACCGGTGGCTGATGCCCATACCGCAGAACGAAATAAACGTGAACCCGCAACTGACCCAAAATCCTGGCTACTGACCAGTTCCAATCTTTTTTGCTTACCTTTGAATCGTTCACATTTATCCAATCAAAACACAAACATGCAAACAAAAGCCATTTCTACATTTGCCCTTGCCTTGGGCATCTGCATCGCCGGGTCATTGGTATCCTGCAAGAAGGAAAAACCGGATGTGGGTTCCGTACCCGTCGCCCAGTACACTTTTTCCCTCACGGCTGCCAATACGGTTACTTTCGTGAACTCCACGGATGTGGCTACGCTCGTCAACCCCAAATACACTTGGGACTTCGGTTTTGTGCCGCCCGCCGGTAACCCCGCCCTTGCCAAAATCACCCAACGCGATCCGGGAGCGGTGGTGTTCCCGGCCGAGGGAACCTATCCGGTGAAACTGACTGTAACCTCGGATGGCGGGGAGAACGTACGTACCCAGACGGTAGTGGTCAAAAGCAGCAACACGCAAAAACTCGCCGGATTTACCACAACCGGCAAGACTTGGAAATGGGACACCAGCGTGCCCGCCTTGCCCAACGGCACCAACACAAACGTGACGCAGTATTCCAGCATCACGGACTACCCGAGAGTAAATGCCGCTTTCGGACTGAATGACTGTCAGGCGGCCGAGCGTTACCAGTTCTTCGCTGACGGCAGGTACGTAGTGACCTTGGGAGCGGCCGGCCAAGTGGCCGGAGCACCCACGGGCTTTGGTTGCGGATCTTACGCTGGCATTCCTGACACGGATGGCCGTAAGCCCCTGCTCACCGCCACGTGGGTACTGACCGAAACCACTACCGCCCTGGTGCCGGCAGTATCGGCTCCTGCGGGAGCGGCGGCTGGCTTGGGTACGGATACGGGCTTGCGCCTGAATACGGGCCGGGCCTTCTTGGGCAACCTGTCCGGAGCCTCCTTTTTTGCGGCAGACAACACCGATGGCAACGGCTGGATTGCCACCCGCCCCAACCTGCACATCGTGCGCCAACTGACGGACAACGTACTGATACTGGAATACCGCCGCGCCTACAACAGTGGCGACGGTTCGGTAGCCTACGTGAGGCTGATACCCGCCAACTGAGGCGGCAAGTCAATGTCTCACAAAAAGCCCCGCCTGATATTCAGGCGGGGCTTTTTTATTTCGAAAGCACTGCCCGCCAATTCCAAGCAAAACCATGAAATTGGCGGAGATGGGGGAGGGGGTTTGGGCTTTTCGGAAGATACTATTTTGGAACGACGCAAACCTGTGAGGTTTTTGAAACCTCACAGGTTTTTCCATGCCCGGCTCACAGGCTCATCATTTCCTTGAACCGGATGGCCTGCCGGCGCGAAATCTCAATTTTCTCGCCGCCCTTGAGCGTCACCAGCAGGCCGCCGCTGAACCACGGCTCTATCTTGTCAATCCATTGCAGATTAATGATGTGCTTGCGGTTGGCGCGGAAGAAGGAGTGGGGGTGAAGCTTGTCGTCCAGCGCATTCAACGATTTGAGTATCAGTGGCTTCTGCTCATCGAAATACAGGCGCACGTAGTTGCCCATGGATTCGAAGAGCCGCACTTTGCCCAGTTTCAGAAACCAGCATTTCTCACCGTCCTTCACAAAAACCTGGTCTTCGGCAGTCAGCAGCCGGGCATCCTCGCCGCGTTGCGCCCCGTTGTTCGGCTGGTATTCGAGCCGGTTTACGGCTTCGGCCAGCCGGTGGGGGTCGATCGGTTTGAGCAGGTAGTCCAGCGCGTTGTATTCAAAGGCTTTCAGCGCGTACTCGTCGTAGGCGGTGGTGAAAATCACGTCGGGCACGCTGCCTTCAATTTCCGAAAGCAGTTCAAAACCGGTCTTGCCCGGCATCTGGATGTCCAAGAATAGCAGGTCGGGCCGCAGTTTGTCCACCAAATCCAAGGCTTCCTCGGCATTGGCCGCCTCACCGATAATCTCTATTTTCGGAAACGCTTCCAGCAACCGGCGCAATTCGTTACGGGCCAGCCGTTCATCGTCAATAATCAGGGCTTTCATCATAAACGCTCTATTTTTTGGATTCAATATACTCAGGTAGCCGTGGCAATTTATAAAAAATCGGGTGTGCGGAGGTTTTCATATGTAAACGGATGCTATTTTTGAAGAACGATTTCAGTGATTTCCAACCCGAAAAAAATATGGAAAAGACAGGTTTGCTTTTTCTTTTGTTTGCCACCATCCTGACAACACAGGCGCAGACCGCCAACCCCGCAGCGGATAAGGAAGTGCAAGCCGTGATCCAACAATTATTCGACGGGATGCGCAAAAGTGACAGCACCCTACTGCGCCCTTTGTTTTACGCCAATGCGCGGCTGCAAACCACTTTTACGGATAAAAACGGCAAGCCGGTACTGAAAGAGGACAGTATCGGAAAATTCATCGAACAAATCGGAACACCCCACGCCGAAACGTACGATGAACGGATTCTGGGCTACGAAATCCGTACCGACGACAACTTGGCCACGGTCTGGACACCGTACGAGTTTTACCTGGGCGGCAAATTCAGCCACCGCGGTGTGAACGCCTTCCAGTTGTTCAGATCGGAAGGCGGCTGGCAAATCATTCAAATCACCGACACGCGCCGCAAAAAGTGAGTTGCAGGTAGGGTAGGGGTTTGGGCATTATATTGATATAATATTGCTTCGGAAGAGCTTACTGTAACTTGCAGGAATAGGCTTATCATCCCAATAAGTTAATTCTAACGCGTATCCCCATGATTGATTAACCAGAGCAATCATACCATATTTTTTTGAAAATACTATTGCATATGCTCCATCCATTGATGGATTTATCTTTTCATATTTGTATAGTTTAACAGCCTTATCTTCTTTATCTTCATAAGTGCTAACCAACTTATAAACATTACCCTCTGGCTCATCATGATCATATTCAGTCTTTTGATCAATTAATTGTAAAGAATCATCCCTTGTGTTGAAAATAAAATAATTTACTGATCCTCCAAAAAAGTAACTCAACTTTAGGGTGGAGTCATTTTTTTGCCGAATTAATACAAAAGCTTTTTCAGGAGTGTCTACCCGAATTTTTGGGTATTCATTCAAATATAATGATAAGCCTCTTACTTGAACGGTATCAGTAAAGTTTTCAGAATAACGATCCGAAGCAGACTTGCTACAGGCAAGTATCATTAAGCTTATAATCAGCAGAGGTATTTTGAAAAGTTGATTCATAATCCTACAAACCCTGTCCAGTGCTTGGTTTTGCTCTGGGCACTCAACAGTATGGGGTCTCGCACATGACTTTTCCTGTGCTTTTTGTGGCATTCCCAAAGGGTTGTTTTCTCGTTTTCCAGTAGGTCTTGAATACATCAAAGTGTCGTTTGTTTTATTGTGACTACTTACTTTTGCGGCTTGTGTTCAGCCAATCATTTTTCCATGAAATAAAGGTTGGTCAGCAGGCTGCCTTTGAATTGGTAGCCTTTTGCCGTCAGGAACGTGTAAACGGGATGAATCTGGGGTTGGCCGGGGTCAAAATCATCGGCTTCCACCACAATCACGCGTGGCCGGTACCTGTCAAAATCCAATGACTGCAGCACCGCCAAGTCGAAACCCTCGGCATCTACGGAAAGCAAATCGAAGGCAAACGGGGCCTGGCACTGGTCCAAAATGCCGGTCAGCGTCCGGGAGGTGATTTTTTCGCGCCCGGTTTCCTGCATCCCCGCTGCCAGGTTCCGCCCGATATGCCCGCCATCCGCCGAGGAAAGGCCGCCGTTCAGGAATTCCACGAAGTCCATTTCCTTTTCCCCGTCCGATACCAAGGCCCGCACGGCTTGGTCGCGCGGGCGGACTTTGCGGTGCCTGGCAATCAGTTTCGCGCTGGCATCCACGCAAATGCCGCGCCATCCCCGGCGGTACAGCAAAAACGTGTTGGAGATAAAACGCGGTTCGTGGCAGCCCACATCCACGTAAAACCCCTCGCGCACCACCACCGGATTGAGCAACGCGAGCAGCACCAGATCCTCGCCCTTGAATGCGTAGCTGGTCTTTACATTGCGGCCCGCCAACACCCGCAGCAGCCCGCCAAACGAGTATTTCACTGTCCGCAGCAGGGAAACCACGGGTTGCCGCCACGTGAAAAACTGCCGCGGGCCAACCCGGAATTCCTTCAGGGCAAGGCCCCAGAGCGTGAAATATGCCCGTGCGTAGGCGTTTTGGTTCAGGGTTCGGGCAAAATACCGCTGCCCTAAGGATTGCAGGCGGGAATGAATTCTTTGTTCGAGATTCACGGATGCGTGGTTGAAGACACTGCGCCAAAAATAGTATCTTTTGGTCGGCGCAAACCCGGTTTTTTTGTGGTGCCGGATTCAGTGTCGGAATTCATCCGGCAGGATTGTGGGCGGTGATTTGATTGTAAAGCCGCTCCAAGCGGGCAGGCCGGTCTCTTTTGCTTTTGATTTCGCATTCCCACACGACAAGTATGTGCCAGCCCATGGCCAGCAGCGTTTCGGTGTGCCTGCGGTCGCGGAGGATGTTGGCCCCGATTTTGGCCTGCCAGAATTCCACGTTCGACGATGGCGGCCGCCAATTGTGGCAGTCCGCGTGGCCGTGCCAGAAACAGCCGTGTACAAAAATCATGGTGCGGTACTTGGGCAGCACCACGTCGGGTTTGCCGGGGTAGCGTTTGTCGTTCTTGCGGAACCGGAGTCCGCGGCTGAACAGGTATTTGCGCACCACGATTTCGGGCTTGGTGTCCTTGCCGGTAATCTTGGACATTACCTCGCTGCGCTTTTCCTTGCTGAAGATGTCGGCCATCGGGAGAGTTCGGTTTCTTTCCGGTGGATTATAAATCCGTGCCACGCCGCAGAGCCATGCCGCAAACGGGGGTTTGGGCAATCCGAAAGGTACTATTTTGAAACATATTGTTTTGCCCGCACGCCCCGGCTGTTTACCTTTCTGGCAAACGGCTGACCAATGGAAATACCGTCCGCCGTTTTTCAAGTCCCGCCAACCCGAAATCACATTCTCGTTCCATGGCACAATTACCCGCGCAGCCGCACACCACTTGGTTTTTCAAATTCTGCGGCTGCTTCCTGGCCGTTGTTGCCGTAACAAACCTGCTGCTTATGGTGGCCGAATTGGTGCCCGCATCGTTTTGGGAAACACACATCGGGCGTTTTGAATACGTGCTGGCCGGGAGCGTCGGGGCGGCACTGCTGGGTGGCGTGGCATATGCTTGGGTGTGGCACCGCCGCGAACGCAGCACGGATGCACAACACACGGGCGGCGTTCACGGCGGCCTGCGCCACGCTTGGATCCGGGGCATCATCCGGTATTGGCTGGCGTTCGAAATTTCCGTTTACGGTTTCGCCAAAGTCCTCAAGACCCAACTCCAGACCCCCAGCTACCGCTTGGATATGCCGATGGGGGAGGTGAATGGGTTCGGCCTGACGTGGTATTATTTTGGCTACTCATACACGTTGGCCGTTATCATCGCGCTGTTCCAGATTGGCGGCAGCGTGCTGCTGCTCTACCGCCGCACCACGCTTCTGGGCGTTATCATCCTGCTACCGGTCATGGTCAACATTGTGTTCATTAATTTTTTCTACAGCATCGCTACCGGGGCGTTTTACAATTCGGTGGTTTTTACGCTGGGGTTGACCTTTCTGTTGATGGCCGATGTGAAAAAGCTCAAGGCGGCCTTCTGGGATTTGGTGGATGGCCTTCCCTCGGTGGGGACGGGTCGCCCATGGACCAAACATATTTTGCGGCTGCTCCCGATTGCAACTGCTTTTGCCTTGATTGGCTATTTTATCATCTCTGACAAGAGCGACAAAGTGCTGGCGGGCACCTGGAAAGTGGAAAAACTGACGCGTAACGGCAAAACGTTGCCTGACAATGCTTGGTTGACCGATACGCTGGCGTGGAGCCGGGTCTATTTTTCAGGGCGACAAGGCTGCGCGTTCAGCCCCAATCCGTACCGTTACCGGCCTGCCGAAAGCCTGCAGGGTGATTATGAATTTGACACTACGCGAAACAACCTTAAAATCGTGTTTTACGATAACAAGGAAAAGGCCGACACGCTGCGGGCCACCATCAGCAGACGCACGGCCAAGACGCTGCACCTGCAAGGCATCCTGCGTCGCGACACGCTTGCCATGCAATTGGCGCGGTTACGGTAAAGCCGTGTTTTCCTTTAAAGGAATACTGCTTTGTTTTAGTTAACATAATGTTAATTATACAACAAAAGGAGATGGCCGCATATACCGGCGTGGTGGAGCCTTAAAAGCGCACGGAAGGCACGCCGCCCCGGTAACTGATACGGCACACGAAACCGTAATCCACTTGCAGCCGGAACGCATTTTCGAGCGGGATTCCCAGGCAGTGGCACATCAGGCTGCGGATCACGCCGGCGTGCGTGACGACAACGGCGTGAGAATGATTCGTACGCAGGATTTCCCGCAAAAAATTTTCTGTACGATTGTGCAGCGTTACAAAATTCTCGCCGCCGGGCGGATTTGCATTGACAAAATCGGACATCCACGGGTTCAGTTCAGATTCGGGGATTTCAGTCCACGGCAACATTTCCCACCGTCCAAAATCAAGTTCCCGCAGCCGGTCATCAGTTCGGTACGCAGGTGAAATGCTTTCTGACAGCCGGATGCAGCGGCTGGCCGGACTGCTGTACACCACCGGATTGGCGGTCAAGCCGAGTTTGCCAAGCAGTATT
The DNA here is from genome assembly GCA_043789005.1 of Sphingobacteriales bacterium. Taxonomy (GTDB): domain Bacteria; phylum Bacteroidota; class Bacteroidia; order Cytophagales; family 172606-1; genus Xanthocytophaga. The sequence continues at coordinate 4,869 of JAYWIH010000045.1, read as the reverse complement.
TCCTTTTCCGCATCAAAAGTATCGGCCAACCCCACATTGCTCCGTCCGTAACACACGGATTTGGAAACGGCCACGCTGGTGTGCCGGATCAGGATTATTTCCATGCCTTGACTTTTCAATTCCATAGCGTGCTGGCAAAAAACAGGTAGGCCGCAATCTCGGCCACTTGCTGGGTGGCTCCGAGGCAGTCGCCGGTGTAGCCGCCAATCCAGCGTTGGAAATAGCGGCCCAGATACCATTTGACCAAGCCCAACGGCACGAAAACCAGCGCGTACAGCGGGTTTTGCGTGAGCCACACCAGCCCGGCCAACGGCAGGACGGCAAACAGGAAAGCAACCGCCAACTCGCTGGCTGTTAGTTTCTTAGCCACCGGTTTTGCCTTGCTGTCCTCGTTTTCCCTGGCGTAGGTGTGCGTGTAAATCATCACCACGGCGGCAAACCGGCTCAGCGCGTGTACGGTCATTAGCAGCAACGCCACGTGGAGGAAAGAAGCGCATTTTTGCAAAACGGTGACCAAAAGAAGAAATTTGAAGCCTAAAACCAGCACCAGCCCCACCGCACCGTAAGCCCCTACCCGACTGTCTTTCATGATTTCAAGGATTTTCTCCTTTGTCCAGCCGCCGCCAAAACCATCACAGACATCGGCAAAGCCGTCTTCGTGGAAGGCTCCGGTGAGCAATATGCCGGCAACCATGCTCACGGCAACGGAGATTTCGGTGTTGAATGCAAATGCGCCGCCCCAGTAAAAAACCGCCCCGGCAATGCCCGCAATCCAGCCGATGACCGGAAAGTAGATTGTTGCCTTGTTCAGGTATTCCTCCGAATGATCCACCCACGCCGGGCACGGAATGCGCGTGTAAAACATGACGGCGGTCAGGAATATGTGCAGTTGCTGTCTCAATATGGTATTTATAATTATAAATTTAAAAATATAAATCTTTTGATTCAATCATCCGAAGGGGTTTGGGCTTTCCGTGGCATACTATTGTTGGCTCACCCCGGCGCTTTCAAAGGAGGCCATCTGGTTCATGAATGCCACCGCCGCTTGCAAGACCGGGTAAGCCAAGGCGCAGCCCGTGCCTTCGCCCAGCCGCAGGCCAAGGTTCAGGATCGGCTGGCCGTGCAGGAACTCCAGCAGCTTCCGGTGTCCTTGCTCATCGGATTGGTGGCAGAAAATGCAATAGTCCGACACGGCCGGATGAAACTGCTTGGCGGCAAGTAGCGCAGCCGTGGCAATGAAGCCGTCCACCAGCACAACCATCCGGTTTTGCGCCGCCTGCAGCATGGCCCCGCACATCTGCACGATTTCAAAGCCGCCGAAAGTCGCCAGTATGTCCAGCGGCGTTTGGGCGGATGCGTGTTTTTTCACCGCCGCTTGCAGGATGTTCAGTTTCCGCGCCAGTCCGGCATCGTCCAGCCCGGTTCCCCGGCCCACGCAACCAGCCAGCGGAATGCCCGTAAACCTGTGCATCAGCACCGCCGCCGCCGAGGTATTGCCAATGCCCATTTCGCCGAAGCCGATCATATTGCAGCCTTTTTGGCTGGCTTGCCGCACAACTGCCGCTCCTTTTGCGAGTGCCGATTCACATTTGGCCAAGGTCATGGCGGGTTTGCGGGCGAAGTTTTTGGTGCCTTGCCCAATGCTTTGGGAAATAAAGGCAGGGGTTGCGAAATTCCCCAAAATAGTATCTTCCAAATCACCGAAACCCCCTTTCACGCCCGCGTCCACGATGGTCAGCGCAAGGCCGTGCTGGCGGCAAAACACGTTGATGGCCGCCCCGCCCGCCAGGAAGTTCAGCACCATTTGCCGCGTTACTTCCGCCGGGTAGCTGCTCACGCCTTCACCGGCAATGCCGTGGTCGGCGGCAAACACGATTATTTGCGGTGCGGTGAGCTGCGGCGACAGCGTTTGCTGGATCAGGCAGATTTGCGCGGCCACCGTTTCCAGCATCCCCAACGCCCCAACGGGCTTGGTCTTGTGGTTGATTTTCCGGTTTATCTCAGCGGCAATCTGCCGGTCGGGAACTTGGATGTCGAAATCTGTCATGTGGGAAGGGTGCGTGGCAGGGAATTTAAGTTTAGAAATGTAATCAGTAAGGGGTGTGATCGGGGTTTCCGGCTTTTTCCGGCATATTATTTTGTGGGTGTTTTTACGTATATTTGAAAGGCAACCCAACGGCTACCCGACATGGAAAAAACCATTGCAATACCGGACTACGAACTCGAACGCGGAAAACCCATGCCCAGCAAACTCCATTCACGCGTACAAAGCAATATCAATTTCTTGTTGCAAACCCATTACCGGGAGCGGTATGACGTTTTATCCGAACTTAACCTCGAACTGGACGGATGGGGTTCGGTGCCGGATTTGTGCGTGTATCCGAAAATGGACTACGATTTTTCGGAGGATGAAATCCGGATGACCGCCGCTCCGCTGTGTACCATCGAAATCCTGTCGCCCACCCAAAGTTTGCAGGAATTGATTGACAAAGCCTACCATTATTTCGGGCATGGTGTCAAATCCTGCTGGCTGGTGATTCCGGCCCTGAAGAACATCTACGTTTTTTCGGGCCGGGAAACCTACCAGATATTCAAGGCAAACGAAACCCTGACCGATGCCGGCATCGGTGTTACGCTACCATTGTCCGAGATTTTCAAGTAAAGCCATCCGCAAAAATAGTATCCTCCCGGATGCCCAAACCCCGCACCCATCCCGGTGTGATTGTCACCTGACAGTCCGGATGACCTGGCACAAATCACCGGAACACAAACCCGTTCGGCGCAATGCCCACCGTGGCCGAGTCAAGGGCGGTTTTGGTGGACAGGCTGTAACGGACCATCTTGCCGTTGCTGCGGAAATCAGGGGCCACTGCGCCGTAAAACGTGGTTCCCGCCGGGTCGATGCCGATGCCGTAGAACCGGCGGTCTATCAGGGGCTGGGTGTTGAGGCCGCTTGCCGAAACGGCCAAGTCAAACACCTTGCCATTGAATGAGTAATACAGGCGGTCTTTGGCCGGATTGGCAATCAAATTGCCGCCGCCAAAGGCCGGAAACGTGAAGGTGCCCTGCAACAGCAAGTCCGCGCCGCTGATGCGGAAACGCATGAGTTTGCCGGGTTCCAAGGTGGCCACCATGGGGAACTTGGAATAGTCGGCCTTGCCCGAAGCCATGATCCACAGGTCGTTGTTGCGGTCAAGCACCATGCCCGAAGGCCCGCTGCCCACCACCATCTTTTTCTCGAATGCCTTGGTTTGCGTGTTGAGGATGGAAACCGTGTTTTCCAGTGAATTAAGCACATACAACCGGCTGCCCGACAACACCAGTTGATCGGGAAACAGGCCGTTGGTGGTGATGGTGTCCTGGGCGGCGGTGGTGTTGGCCTGCAGGTTGATGATGGCCACGCGGCCCTTGGGCGGGTTGGCAAAATTGTTGCTCACCCACTCGGTCACATAGCCCGTGGTGCCTTGAACCACCATGTAGCGGGGCTGCCGGAGGGCTATTTCCGCCGTCTGTTTGAACGTTTGCGCATCCACGACCAGCAGTTTGTTGGAGTTATTGGCCACTATATATGCCGCATTTTCGTGGATGGTCATGGACTGGACCACATCGCCGAGCGGGCGGCCACTGTTTTCCCGCCCGAAGATGCCGTTGGTCACCTTGTTGCTGTCCAAGTCAAAGAAACTCACTTCGCCATTGCCGTTGCCAAAAGCCCCTTCGTTGAGGATGAACACCCCCCGTTCGTAGCGGCCCCGTGGCGGTTCACTGTTGTCCGTGCAGGCTGTGAAAGTAAGTGTCAGGCTGGCGAGAAGAAAGTGGAAAAACAGCTTCGCGGTTTTTGTGCGGGTCATGGGTTTGGCTGGTTTGGTGGGGGTTTGGATTTGGGAAGTCGGAAAATGGAACGGGTTTTCGAGGTGGGGTTTGGCCCCCGCTAAAGACGGGGCTTTCAGCTTTTTGAAACATACTATTTCCATGCAAGTCACCCGGCCTGCCAGCGCAGGCCCAAGCTGTAGCTGCGCCCCGGCATGGCGTAGTGGCCGTAGGTCTGGTAACGGGTGTTGAGCAGGTTGTCACACTTGAAAAGGAACCGCAACCGGGTTTGCCGGAAACGGATGGTTCGGCCAATCACGGCGTTCGACAGCCCGTAGGCTTCCATGCGGTCATTGTAGCCGAAGGTTTCGCGCGGGCTGGTAAACGTGTGGTTCACGAATCCAAACCAGTCGCCGTGCTGCGCCTGACCGGAAACCATGAAGTTGTGCAGTGGGGTGAAAGGCAGTTGCCTGCCCGTTTCTTCCGGCTTCCCCGGTTGAAGGTCAAGGGCTTGGTTCAGGAAATACTGTACTTTCACCGAAATCCGGTTGCCTTTCCGGGTGTGCGTTGCCTGACCCGACAATTCCATGCCCTGGGTGCGCACCGAAACCGCGTTCTGTGGCGACCAGATGCCTTGGCTGCCCGAGGGGCTCCACTGTATCCAGTTGCGTACGGTAGTGCGGTAGTACGTTGCTTCGGAGGCCAACTGCCAGTTTTTCAGCGAAATACGGTGTGCCACACCCGCTTCGCTGCCCAAGCTTGCTTCCGGACGGATGTCCGGATTGCCGCCGGGAAGCCAGAAACGGTCGTGCAGCGTGGGTACGCGGTAGCTCCTGCCCACGTTCGCTTTCACTTCAAGTTGCTGTCTGCCAGATTTGTAGAGGTTCACATTCGTGCCCAAGTGCGGGGTGAAAGGCGGGTCGAAACCCGTTACCCACGCCTGCCGCAGGTTGAGCGTGAGCGTGAGCCGCTCCCACGGGCGGAAGGCCGAAAGCACGAAAACCGACTGCCGGGTTTCGCGGCGGCGGTAGTTGTCGGCAATGTCGGCCCGGAAAAACTGCA
>JAYWIH010000044.1:0-16504 GCA_043789005.1 Sphingobacteriales bacterium | reverse complement strand
CCGTACCGGAAGCCGCCGTACCGGAAGCCGCCGTACCGGAAGCCGCCGTACCGGAAGCCGCCGTACCGGAAGCCGCCGTACCGGAAGCCGCCGATTACACCGCTTTTGCCAAAAAGGATTTCGTAAAACTGGCCGAAGACGCGCTGGCAAGCCAGAATCCGGGGCAGGCCGAGGAAGTGCTGCGCCAAGCCAAGCCGGTATTCGATGAGATGAAGGATGCCGAGAAGTTGCTGGCCTTGGAAAAATTTGTGGCCGGAGGCGGCGAGCGGGGCGACTTTGAGTACAAGTTCGACGGGATGACCCAGAAATTCGAGAACCTGTGCCGCCAATTGAAAGACCGAAAAGCCAAGACCTTCCACGATCAGGAGCGCACCAAGGAGCAGAATATGCAAGCCAAAACCGTTTTGCTGGAGCGGCTGCGCCAACTGGCCGACGGTGAGGAATCGAATGCGAGCATCAACGAACTCAAGAAAATACAGCAGGAGTGGAAGGCGATTGGCGCGGTGAACCAAGCGCAAAGCCAGGATACGTGGGCCAATTACAACGCCTTGGTGGAGCGGTTCTACAGCAACCGGAGCATCTACTTTGAACTCAAGGAACTGGACCGGAAGAAAAACCTGACGCTTAAGCAGGAGATTTGCGTACGCGCCGAAAAACTGGCCGCGCAGGAAATATCGCCCGCCCTGATCCGCGAACTGACCGAACTGCACGAGGAATACAAGCATCTCGGCCCGGTACCGCGCGAAGAGCAGGAAACCCTGTGGCAGCGTTTCAAGGCCGCTTCCGATGTGATTTACGGCAAACGCAAAGTCCAGCTTGACGGGCTGCGGGGCCAGATGGAGCAGCACACCGCCGACAAAACAAAACTGTGCGAGGAGGCCGAACAGTACACTGCTTTCCAGTCGGACAAGATTGTGGAATGGAACGCCAAGACCAAGGAAGTGCTGGAATTGCAGAAACGGTGGGATGCCGCCGGTATGCTGCCCCGTGAACGGGCAAAAGACATAAACAAGCGTTTCTGGGCGGCATTCAAACTGTTTTTCCACCGGAAAAATGAATTTTTCCGCCATTTGGAAGCGGCCCGCGAGGAAAACCTGCGCCGCAAAACCGAACTCTGCGAACAAGTGGAAGCCCTCACCGGCAGCGATGATCTGGATATGGATGCGGTTGCCGAGCGGATCAAGGGCTTGCAAGTGGAATGGAAGGAAATAGGCCCGGTACCCGAAAAGGTGCGCGAACCGATTTTTGAGCGTTTCAAACAAGCTTGCGATGCGTTTTTTGCCCAACGGCGCGGCCAACGCAACGAAACGGAGAAGGAATTTGAAAGTAACCTTGCCGTCAAAAACGGAATCTGCCAACAAATTGAGGATATGGCCGCCGCCAAAAGCGCGGACATGGCAGCGTTTGAACTGCTGCGCAAGCAGTGGGAGGGAGCGGGCTTTGTGCCGCGCCGCAGCATGGATACCATGCGCAAGCGTTATGCCGAGGCAGTGAAGGCGTTTTTAGCCAACACCGTTGGCCTCAACGAACCCGAACGCGCCAAAGCCGTTTTCAGCAGTGAAGTGGGTTTGTCCAAAGGCAATCCGGTGGCTACCCGCGATGTGCAGCACAAGGAACACGCCATGCGCCGCCAGATTACCCAATTGGAAAATGACGTGGCCTTGTGGCGCAATAACTTGGGATTTTTCGCCCGTTCCAAAAACGCCGATGCGCTGCGCAATGAATTCACCGCCAAAATTGATTCCGCCGAACAGGAATTGAAAACGCTGAAACAACAGGTGAAAATACTCAGTGCGATGTGACAAACTTCGTTGCCAAACAACTCACAGACAGGGCATTGGCGACGAAGACCGGGTTTTGCTGTTTTTTTTGATACTATTTCCGCAAATCATTTGGCGGATTTAGCCCAAAAGCTTATTTTTGCATTCCCAAATTCAATGTGCCTCCTTAGCTCAGCTGGTAGAGCGACTGACTTGTAATCAGTAGGTCGCTGGTTCGATCCCGGCAGGAGGCTCACCGAAAAACCGCCTTATCTCACTGATTTGGCGGTTTTTTTATTTCCTTCATTTTGCGTACCTAGCTTTCATTGCCTTGGAAACGGACGAAAATGCCCTTTTTTATTGCCTGTTCCGTAACTTTTCAGGCCTATTCCAGACCCGAAAACAACCGTGTGAGATGTCCGCAATCTGTAAACTCTACCAGAAAAAAAGCTGGGCCAGCCCCGACAGCATATTTCCTGCGACGCGTTCCTGCAACTTGTGGCCAAAGACACGAGTGGAGAAATAGTATCTTCGCAGACGGCAAAACTCACCAAGGCGGCCATTGGCGGCTGGCAGGAATTGAACTTGGTTTATCAAGCCAAAGAGCGAGCCAGTGCAACAAACCTTGCAGAATATCCAGCAATAGGACATGACAGGAGAGATGATAATCTCGGGATAAATGGCCCCAAGGATTGTTTACGGATGTTGATGCAATAGGCGCCGACTACAAATTTGTAAAAGAGGAAAAGAATATTGCAATGATGCCTATTAATCCTGTAATAAGGATGCAAGCGGGTTTATTGGCAGGAAGTTCAGGTCTTTTTGCAAGTTTCAAAACTGCCGTCCATTTTATAAGCTCGCATATAGCTACGGTAGAAGTTATGGCATGGTATCAAGTAAATAGTGTAGGAGCTATAAATGCACCATCAAAACCAAAATGAGATGTTATGGAAGAGACATGAAAAAAATCTTTAATAAGCTCATTTTATGTGACACTATTTTATGTAGGTGCAGGAACTTTGGCGTTGTTCGCAATGTCACCTGAATTTCCCTTTCACGGGGATTGGGTTATTGTGATTAATTTATTAACGTTACCCGTTAGTTTTATTGGATTTGGTATATTATACTCCGATTCTAATGCGTGGGTATTAGCATTAACTGTACAAATAATTGTTTTCTGCATATTTTGGTACATTTTATACAAAATAAATACAGGTAAATACTCTAAAGGTAAAAAAAGGACAGTTAGATAGGATAATGACTTTCACAGCCTACCGGTCAATCCGAAGTGATGGCTTGATACTACTTGAGCAGCGAATGAGTGACAAAGGTGTCTTCTAAACCATCTGAATAACAGCTATGACGGAATTGAAAAATAGTGCCTTCAACAATTCTCTTGTTGCATCTCTAATTTATGTAGGATTGTGGACATTAAGCATATTATCTTTATATCTAGGTTTTCCATTATCTGGAGAATGGGCATTGATAGGAGTTGTAGTGACATTTCCTGTTAGTTTCATAAGTTTCGGAATATCTTGATGGCGTTGAGCAGTTCCTGCACGTTTTCGTAACGCGCCAAGCCCTCCACGGTTTTATCTTTGATCAAGCCCGATGTCTTGTCCACCGGAACTGACCAAGGTTGGGTTCCTGTACCCTTGCTTCACTCAATCCGCTCAATCACCGCGCCCAGCTTTTTCAGGCGCACATCAATTTGCTGGTAGCCGCGGTCTATTTGTTCGGCATTGTCAATGACGCTGGTTCCCTTGGCCGACATGGCGGCGATGAGCAGCGACACGCCCGCGCGGATGTCGGGGCTGGTCATGCGGATGCCGCGCAGGGGCGTGGAGCGATTAAGGCCGATGACGGTGGCGCGGTGCGGGTCGCAGAGGATTATTTGCGCGCCCATTTCGATGAGCTTGTCCACGAAAAACAGGCGGCTCTCAAACATTTTCTGGTGGATGAGCACGGTTCCCTTCGCCTGGATGGCCGTCACCAGCACAATACTCAGCAAATCGGGCGTGAAACCGGGCCACGGCGCATCGGCAATGGTGAGCGTGGAGCCGTCAATGAAATTTTCAATGGAATAATGTTCCTGTGCCGGAATGTGGATGTCGTCGCCTTTGATGTCAATGCGGATGCCGAGCTTGCGGAACACGTCGGGAATCATGCCCAGTTCGGCTACCTGAGCATTTTTGATGGTCAGTTCAGACTGGGTCATGGCCGCCATGCCGATGAACGAACCGATTTCAATCATGTCGGGCAGCAGCGTGTGTTCGGTTCCGCGCAGGTTTTCCACGCCTTCAACGGTCAGCAAATTTGACCCGATGCCGCTGATATTGGCTCCCATGCGCACGAGCATTTTGCACAGTTGCTGCAAGTAGGGTTCGCAGGCGGCGTTGTAAATCACGGTTTTGCCTTTGGCAAGCACGGCGGCCATGACCACGTTGGCGGTTCCGGTCACCGAAGCCTCGTCGAGCAGCATATAGCAGCCTTGCAGGTTGCGGGCATCAATGTTGTAAAAGCCGTCCTGCGGATCGTAATTGAATTTTGCCCCGAGTTTTTCCAGACCCAGAAAGTGCGTGTCCAACCGCCTGCGCCCTATCTTGTCGCCGCCAGGTTTTGGAATACGGCTCTTGCCAAAACGTGCCAGCAGCGGCCCCAGCACCATGATCGAGCCGCGCAAGGCACCGCCTTTCTGCCGGTAGGCATCGCTTTCCAAGTATTCCAAATGAATGTTTTTGGCCGTGAACCGGCAGGACGAGCCACCCAGGTTTTCCACTTCCACACCCATGTCGCCCAGCAATTCAATGAGTTTGTTCACATCGCGGATGTCGGGCAGGTTGTGGATCGTGACCGGTTCGGGGGTGAGCAGCACGGCGCACAAAATCTGCAAGGCTTCGTTTTTGGCTCCCTGCGGAACAATGTCACCCTTGAGGCGGTGGCCGCCTTCGATTCTGAAAGAAAGCATGGTTCAATAGGGAATAAAAAATGAAAAAGCCCCCAGCCCCGAAAAGGAGCAAAGGATTTGAAATAGTATCTTTTGAAAAGGCCAAACCTGGCCTGCCCATAGGCCGGTTGCCCGCTTTGTATGTGCAAGACTAACCAAAAAATACCGGAAAGCCGAACCGGGAAAACAAAAATCCCCCGCCGTGCCGACAAGGGATTTTGTCCTGAAATCTTCAATTCCAAGGGTGCGGAATTTATTTCGCGCCTTTTTTCCTGCCGGTATTCCGGTTTTGGTTGCGGCCACGGTCGTTGCGTTCTTTTTTGATGCCCTTGTCGAGTGTGCTGAGCGGGGTGCGGCTGCGGTTGTTGTCGCGGCCGCCATTGCCGTTACGTTCACCCCGGTTTTCGCGTGGTTCGCGGCTATCACGGGAGGCTTCGCGGCCGGTTTCGGGGCGGCGGAAATTCTCCAGGTCAAACAGGTTTTCCGACTTCACCAATTGCAGGTCCAGATTCAGTTTGCCCTTGGAAATTTCGCGCAGTTGCTGCACAATCGTTTCATCCTCCGTGTTTTTGTCCGTCCACGTCTGCCCGAACGATTTCATGAGCCGGCCAATGTAAATCATGGCCCGTAACTGCTCGTCGGGGTCGGTCATGGCCGAGGCTTGCTCTATTAGTTTCACCGTTTGGTGGCCGTAGTGCTTGTGCTTGAATTCGTGCGTGTTGTAAGGCACGGTCTGCGGTTTTTTGCCCAGCGATGATTTTTCGGGTGGCGGATACGGACTGTCCACATCCAGGTCAAAGCCGGTCAGGATGTACAAATCGTCCCAGAGTTTCATCGTGTAATCCTGGCCTTCGCGCATATTCGGGTGGATTTCGCGCATGAGTTCAATCAGGGCATTGGCCAGGCGGGTGCGTTTGTCGCGGTCTTCGATGGTGAGCAGGAAGCCGGCCAGTTTCTGGACATTCCGTCCGTACTCCTTCTGGATCAGCGGCTCAAGCTGGGTATTGTAATCAAAATTAAGCATAATATGTCAAGCGGGTTTGGGCTTTTGCAAAGATACTATTTTGTCGGGATTGTTTTGTTTGGCATTGTCGGATTGTAAATCCGCTGGCTCCGCGTCCGGAATTTCAAATCCCGGACAACGTGCGCGATATTGGGGAATTGAAATTCCATCAGACTCGATATTGCAAAACCCTTTTTGTGCGTAGCCTTTATTTTCAATTCGTTATAATTCTAAATTCGCCACCCAATAAAAGTTCATAATCGTCTTCTGTTTTGTACAAAGCCCTCCACTCTGTCGTAGAGCGGTCATCAAAATAAACAGAAACAATTCTATCTGTGTGAATGGTTGTTTCTATCTTAAATTCAGCAGCGTTTTCAAGTTCTTTAAGTTTTAGTTCTATTATATCTACTAAAGTATCATTATCAAGTTCTGATACCGCTAAAATGTGGTCTTTCCGTAAATGGTTGAAGTTAGGGAAATCTCCAAAAATTTTATGAGGAACGTCCCACTTGTATAAAGAAAGCAATTCAAAACCATTCATGAATTTGATGTTTTGCAACTTGTCAATTTCAGGTACTAATTTTTTAAAAATCCCAAAGTCGGCAATTGTCAACCAGTATGCACCTTTTTGGTTAAATATATATGGCGGTTCATAAATTCCTGCATCAACTTCTGCCGCCAAATTTTCAAATGCGGGAATGAAAAAAATTAAGTCGTTTAATTGTCTTAATGCAATCCAATTTCCCGAAGCACATTGATGGAAGCCACAATGATCACAAAGTATTGTTTGGAAAATTTGATCGTCATCTATTTCACCTTCCAAACCTTCAATAATATTAATGAAATCTTGGCCATCAATTTTTAGTGCAGTGTAAGTGGGCTTACCTTGTTCAGAGGAAGTGAAGTCAAACTGCTTTTGATATGTCGTAAAGTTTGTTGAAGTCCACATTTTACTCTAAGTGCGATCTGTCTTTAAGGTCAGATATGACGTTTTTGAAAGATACTATTTTTTCAGGCGTGGATCATCAGTTTGGCAAAGCTGAGGAGCAGCGTTTTCTCGCCCGCCTTGTCAAATTCTATTTTTGCTTTCTTGTCGGGCGTGCTGAAATCAACGGCCTTGACCACGCCGAAACCGAATTTCGGGTGTTCCACTTTCATGCCTTCGGCCAGTGCCGATGTGTCGCTGGCGATGAAATTGGCCGATGGCGCGTGGTTGGTGTGGACAATGGCCGGGGCTTTGCGCTGGGTCAGGTTGCGCACAAAACTCGTGTTGCGTTCCGATTCAAACAGGCCCGCCGCGTGGCTCACGCGCAGGTAGCTCGGGTCTATCTCCTTCAGAAAACGGCTCGGTTCGCAACTTTGCAGCCGCCCGAAACGGTAGCGTGTTTCGGCATACGAAAGCGTGAGCTTGTGTTCGGCGCGGGTGATGGCCACGTAAAACAGCCGCCGTTCCTCCTCCAAATCGGCCATGCTTGAGAGCATCATCTGCGACGGAAACAGGTCTTCCTCCATGCCCACAATGAATACGTTCCTGAATTCCAGGCCCTTGGCCGAGTGGATGGTCATCAGTGTGACCCGCTCCACCTTTTCGTCCTTGTCGTCGTCGGCGTTGGTCAGCAGCGACACACTTTGCAGGAACGCGGACAGGCTTTTGTCCTCGGTTTCCGGGTGATCCACAAATTCCTTGATGGCATTGAGCAGTTCCTGCACGTTTTCGTACCGTGCCAGGCCCTCCACGGTTTTGTCCTCGTGCAAATCCTTGAGCAGTCCCGATGCCTTGGCCGCGTAGGCCGCCGTTTCGTAGGCATCCTTGAGTACCGAAGTGGCGTGGAAACTTTTGATCAGTGCCGTGAAATTCTCAATCGGAGCCGAAAGCCGGTCGCCGAGGAAACTTTTGGGCTGCTGCACCACTTCCCACAGCGTCAGGTTGTTTTCCATGGCGGCCACCACCATCTTGGCCACCGTGGTGTCGCCGATGCCGCGTTTTGGCAGGTTGATGATGCGCTTGAAGGCTTCCTCGTCGTTCTGGTTGATGGTGAAACGCAAATACCCGATGATGTCCTTGATTTCTTTGCGCTGGTAAAACGACAGCCCGCCGATGATGCGGTACTTGATGTTTTTCTTGCGCAACGCTTCTTCAAACGACCGCGACTGCGCATTGGTGCGGTACAGTATCGCGAAGTCGTTGTTGGTCAGGTGGTTGAGCATCTTGTCCTCAAAGATGGAGTTGGCCACCATGCTGCCCTCCTCATTGTCGGACGATGATTTGATGACCTCAATCTTGCCGCCCTCCACATTGTCCGTCCACACGTTTTTCTGAATCTGGCTTTTGTTTTTGGCGATGATGGAATTGGCCGCATTGACAATGTTCTGCGTGGAGCGGTAGTTTTGTTCCAGCTTGATGATCTTCGTGTCGGGATAATCGCGCTGGAAGTTGAGGATGTTCTGGATGTTGGCCCCGCGAAACGCGTAAATGCTCTGCGCATCGTCGCCCACGACGCAGATATTCTGGTTCACCGCCGCAATCTTGCGCGTGATCACGTACTGCGAAATGTTGGTGTCCTGAAACTCATCCACAAACACATAGCGGAATTTCTGCTGGTACTTGTTCAGCACATCCGTGTGGTCGCGGAAAAGCACATTGGTGTTGAAAAGCAAATCGTCGAAATCCATGGCATTGGCACGGCGCAACCGGTCTTGGTACGTCTGGTACACCCGCCCCATTTCGGGTACGCGGCTGGTCGCGTCTTCGGCCAGGAACTCAAGGTTTTTGGCATAAGCCTCGGCGGAAATCAAATTGTTCTTGGCCGACGAGATGCGGTGCAGCACATTATTGACGCGGTACACCTTGTCGTCCAGGCTCAATTCTTTCAAAATGCCCCGGAGCAATGACTTGGAATCTTCGGTGTCGTAGATGGAAAACTGGCTCGTATAGCCGATTTTGGTGGCCTCAATGCGCAATATCCGCGCAAAAATGGAGTGGAACGTGCCCATCCATACGCCGCGCGCCTCGGTGCCGATTTCCTTGGTTTTCTCAATCCGGTTGCGCATCTCGCCAGCGGCCTTGTTGGTAAATGTCAGGGCCATGATGCGGAACGGGTCTTCGCCATTGTAAATCAGGTGCGCAATGCGCTGCGTGATCACGCGGGTCTTGCCCGAGCCGGCCCCGGCAATAATCATCAGCGGCCCTTCGCCGTGCAGCACGGCTTCTCGCTGGGGTTCGTTCAGCCCTTCCAAATACTGGGGTTCTCTCAATTCCATCCTGTCAATTGCGGATTATCAGTTGCCGTGGGTTTCGGCTTTTCAAAAGATACTATTTTTTCGGGATGCGGCTGGTTACAACCTCTCAATTTCGTCTGTCGGCAGACCTGTAAATGTGCTGATCTTGTCAGTGGGTTCGCCAGCCGACTTCATTTGCCGCGCAATCTCTCGTTCCCTAGCTTTGCTTCCTTTTTCTATTCCTTTCTCCATCCCTTTCTCCATCCCTTTCTCCATCCCTTTTTCCATCCCTTTTTCCAGTCCCTTCTCCATCCCTTTCTTTATTCCTTTGCCCATGCCGTCATTGTAGGCTTGCTCAAAAACAGTGTCCATGACATTTTTCCAGTCCCGGTAAGATTTCACACTGTCTTGATACGCAATCTGTTCCTGCGGATTATACGTGGCGATTTCGGCCACTTCAAACAGTTTCAGGAAGATGCGTTCCCGGAGCCGGTCGGGAACGGTGTCCAGCCGGGGCAAGTTCTTGAGCACATAAAGCCATTTTTCGTAGCGCGTTTCCAGCTCGTCCACCGTCTTGTTGAACTTGGGCATTTCCAGATACATGAACCGCAGCTTGTCATTGAAAACCTGTTGGGTTTCCAATTCAATCAACTGTACATCGTGCCTGAATTTCTGCTGGTGCGTCTGCTGTTCGTCAAACACGAAATCCATGATGGAAATGGAATAGACGGCTTGCAGCCTGAAATCCCAGTCGCCCACTTTGGCTTGTTCCTGAATGGCAAACGTGCTGTAATACAGGCTCCGGTCCTTGAAAAACTTCTGCCGGGCCTTTTGCAGTTCCACAATGAATTTCTCGCCCCGCTCATTCTGGCAATACAAATCAAACACGGCTTTGCGGTCGGTTGGCGCGGAACCCAATTGCTCGCTTTTAAGGAAGGAAAGTTGCAGGATCGGAGCCTTGTCCTGAATCAGTTCGTTCAGGAAATCAATCAGCAGGTCTTTGTTGGCTTCCTCGCCGAAAATTTTCTTAAAGCCGAAATCCGTAAACGGATTGATATATCTTTCTGTCATGACCGGGTTTGGGCTTTCCGGAAGGTACTATTTTCCCGGGCCTGCAAGGTACAAAAAAACAAACCCGCAAGGGATGCCTCGCGGGTTTTCAAACGAATTTACGGTTTCCGTCAACTGTCAGACGGAAAAACTCTCGCCACAGCCACAGGTGCGCGTCGCATTCGGATTGACAAACTGGAAGCCCTTGCCGTTCAGCCCGTCCGAAAAATCAAGTTCCGTGCCCAGCAAATACAGGATGCTTTTCTTGTCCACCAATATCTTTATGCCCTTGTCTTCAAAAACCTGGTCGTTGGGCTGTACCGATGCGTCGAATTTCAGATCGTACATCAAGCCCGAGCAGCCGCCGCCCTGCACCGCCACGCGAATGTTCTGCTCGCTGCCCGTGCCGTCTTTTTGGCGCAGTTCGGTGATTTTGTCCTTTGCTTTTTCGGTTACCGTAATCATATCAGTAGTGGGAATAGGTGAGTTCGAGAATCCGGGAGCAAAACAAAAGCGGGTTTTGCCTTTCCCGGAGATACTATTTTTCGCAAATTTACAACCGTTTTCCAAACTTAAAAGTTCGGTAATGCTCAAAATCGAACACATCGGCATTGCGGTCCGGGATTTGGCGCAATCGGAGGAATTGTTCCGGAAACTGCTCGGCGCACCGGCCTACAAACGCGAAACCGTGGCGACGGAGGGCGTGACGACCTCTTTTTTCCAAACCGGCGTGAACAAGGTCGAACTGCTGGAATCCATCAGTCCCGATGGCGTGATTGCCAAATTCATTGAAAAGAAAGGCGAGGGAATCCACCACATCGCCTTTGAGGTGCCAGACATCGTGGCCGAAATGAAACGACTGGAAGCGGAAGGTTTCGTGCCGCTCAGCAGCCTGCCCAAACGCGGCGCGGACAACAAGCTGGTCTGTTTCATGCACCCCAAAACCACCAACGGCGTACTGGTTGAACTGTGCCAGACCTTGGCGGATGAGTCGTCCGCCGAAAAAATCGCTCCTTACGGTTCGCAATCCTGAATTCGTCCTTACCTTTGGCCCATGCCCAAACGACTCATCCTGGATGGCCGCCTGCTCGACATCACGGTTACGCGCCTGTGCCAGCAACTCATTGAGAACCACGGTGCTTTCGGGCAGTCGGTGCTGCTGGGCTTGCAGCCGCGCGGAATTTTGCTGGCCGACCGCATCCGCAAAAAACTGTTGGAACTGACCGGCAAGGATGTGCCGACGGGCTACCTGGACACCACCTTTTACCGCGACGATTTCCGCCGCCGCGAAACGCCCCTCAAAGCCAACACCACCCACGTGCCGTTCCTCATTGAGGACAGGAAAGTTGTCCTGATTGACGATGTGCTGTTCACGGGCCGTTCGGTGCGGGCTGCCCTGGATGCCATGACCGCCTTTGGCCGGCCCAAAAAAGTGGAGCTGCTGGTGCTGATAGACCGCAAATACACCCGCGACCTGCCCATTGAGGCGCATTACGTGGGCAGGCACGTGAACACGATACTGACACAGAAAGTACTGGTGGAATGGACGGAACAAGGCTTGGCCGAGGATGCCATCTGGCTGGTGGACAATTGAACCAACGGCTGATTGAAAATAGCCTGCCTGTCGGCAGACAGGTATCCTTGGAAAACACCAAACCCCACCCTTTTCTAACACCGCAATTGCCCATGTCACTCAGTGCCAGACACCTGCTCGGAATCAAAGACCTTACCCGCAAGGACATCGAATTGGTTTTCGAGACCGCCGACACATTTAAGGAAGTGCTTGGCCGCCCGATCAAGAAAGTGCCCTCCCTGCGCGATGTGACCATTGCCAATGTGTTTTTTGAGAACTCCACCCGCACCCGGCTTTCGTTTGAATTGGCCCAGAAGCGGCTTTCGGCCGATGTGATCAACTTCTCCTCCGCCGCCAGTTCGGTCAAGAAGGGCGAGACCCTGCTTGATACGGTCAACAATATCTTGGCCATGAAAGTGGACATGATTGTCATGCGGCATTCAAGTCCGGGTGCGCCGCATTTCCTGGCCAGGCACATCAAGGCCAACATCGTGAACGCCGGCGATGGCACGCACGAACACCCCACGCAAGCCTTGCTCGATGCGTTTTCAATCCGTGAAAAACTCGGCGAAGTGGGGGGCAGGCGGGTGGCCATCATCGGCGACATCCTGCATTCGCGGGTGGCATTGTCCAATATCTTCTGCCTGCAAAAACTGGGTGCCGAAGTCATGGTGTGCGGCCCCAGCACGCTGATTCCCAGATACATCAAAGACTTGGGTGTGCAAGTGGAGTTTGATGTGCGCAAGGCGTTGCAGTGGTGCGATGTGGCCAATGTGCTGCGCATCCAACTGGAACGCCAGCAAATCAAGTATTTCCCGTCGCTGCGCGAATACAGCCTGTATTTCGGCATTGACCGGGCCATGCTCGACTCGCTTGGCAAGGAAATCGTGCTCATGCACCCCGGCCCGATAAACCGGGGCGTGGAACTGGCCAGTGATGCCGCCGATTCGCGCCACTCGGTCATCTTGCAGCAGGTCGAGAACGGCGTGGCCGTCCGCATGGCGGTGCTGTTCCTGCTTGCCCAAGCCGGAGGATGAGTGGGTTTGGCTGTTTTGAAGGATACTATTTTGGCAAGGTAGCCGGACTTGGAAAGTCCGGCGGCAGGACGGGTTTGTTCGGGTCGGGTTTGGCTGTTTCAAAAGATACTGTTTTTTTAGTCTTTATCGTTACGCACTACCGGCGGCGGTTGCGTCTTCGGCGCAAAGTTTTGTTCCCGGATGTGCATAATCCAAAAATTGGCGTAATTTCGCACCGTTTTTAGCGACAACCGTACTTTTGATTTTCCATCATACACTTTCCCAACCTTACCCGAATGAAAAAAACAAGTTTGATTCTATTGCTGGTCGGCGGCCTATTCGTTGTGGCTTGCAATAAAAAAGGGGGTTCCGGCTCGGCAAACCTTAAAAACCAAAAGGACTCGGCCAGCTATGCGCTGGGTGTGCTGTACGGCAAAAACCTGAAAAGAAACGGTGCCGACACCATTTTTGACATTGCCATCCTGCAAAAAGCCTTCGGTGCCGTGCTGAAAGGCGACAGCGTTACCATGGCCGACCAGCAAGCCTCGATGCTGGTGGATGCGTATGCCAAAAAGCAGCAGGATGCGAAATTTGAAACCAACAAAGGCAAGGGCGAGAAATTCCTGGCCGACAACAAATCGAAAGCGGGCGTGAAAACCACGGCATCCGGTCTGCAATACTCGGTCATGAAAGAAGGAACCGGCCCCAAACCCGCCGCCACTGATACCGTATCAGTGTATTACAAGGGTACCACCATTGACGGCAAGGAGTTTGACAGCAACATCGGCCAGCCCAGCCCGATTTCGTTTCCACTCAACGGCGTGATTCCCGGCTGGACGGAAGGCGTGCAACTGATGAGCGAAGGCTCCAAATACAAATTCTTCATTCCCTACGCTCTCGGCTACGGCGAGCGGGGTTCGCCGCCCACCATCGAGCCGTTCAGTATGCTGGTTTTTGAGGTGGAGTTGGTGAAGGTGAAAAAAGGAAATTAAGCCTGCCGTTTCGGTCTGGAAACCCGGTGTTTTTGTCTGACAATCCGCAAAATAGCACGGCCAGACGTGCTATTTTGCTTTTACCGCCACCCACAATAATCATGGAGAATCCAATCCTGAAAAAAACAGTGCTGATGCTCATCTGCTGCCTGCTGGCGGTTTCGGTGCAGGCACAACGCAAAAAAGACCGCAAGAAACGCGGCCAAGCCATTGAAACAGCCGTGGTTGCCCCACCCAAGTTTACGCTTGCAAACTACACGGACTCGGTGAGCTACGCCATCGGCATGAACATCGGCTCGTCAGTGAATGCCCAGAAAATGGACTCCCTGAACCTTGATGCCTTGGTGCAGGGGTTGCGGGGTGCGGTGGGCGGGCAAGACACGCTGCTCATGGGCGAGCAGGCCACGATGATGTTCCTGCAAACCTATTTCCAAAAGGCGCGGATGGCAATGGTCGAGAAAAACAAGAAGGCCGCCGATGCGTTCTTCGCCGAAAACAAAGCCAAGCCCGGCGTGGTCACCACCGGAACGGGCTTGCAGTACTTGGTGCTGAAGGAAGGCACGGGAGCCTACCCTAAACCGACCGACAAGGTGAAAGTACACTACACAGGCACATTGCTTGACGGCACCAAGTTCGACAGTTCGCTGGACCGGGGCGAACCCGCCGTTTTCGGCGTGACGCAAGTAATCAAGGGCTGGACGGAAGCCCTGCAAATGATGAAATCGGGCTCCAAGTGGCGCGTGTTCATCCCTACCGAACTGGCTTATGGCGAACAAGGCCAGCGCAGCATTCCGCCCAACAGCATTTTGATTTTCGAGATGGAACTGCTGGGCATTGAAAAGTGACCGGTAATTGCGGAATTGGAACCAACGCAAAACGGGAGGCCAAAGCCTCCCGTTTTGCGTTTTTGGGGCATGGTTTCATCAGTCCTTGTGCTTGCCGTCGTCTTCAATGTCCCATGCGAAATCGCCATCGCAAACCTCGTCATTGAAGTCGTAAGCTTTTCCGTCTTCAAAAACCAAATGGATTTTTGTTTGGTGGGCCTTGTCAACCCCCTTGCATTCAAAGGCGACTTCAATGGTTTCTCCCGGCTTCAGGATTTCATCTTCATCCATGACATCGCCGCTGCCGTCAAAATGAACTTCGTCTATATCCGAATCCGTTTTGTTGGTGATTTCCAAATGACCGTCCATGGGGGCAAATGCTGAGGAAATTACAAAAATCCCTACTACGGCGGTGCTCAACAAAGCACCAATGATTGTGTTCTTTTTCATTTTACGAATGATTTGAATAGGTTGATTAATTAAATGGGTGTACGCAGTCATTATTTTACAAATGTGCGGTTTTTTTTTGCGTGAACCTAATCTGAAAAACCGTATGCCGGCTTATTTTAAAACAGGGATTGCCATTGTCTGTAAGTGTCAGGCAAGGGCGTGGCAACGGCTCCGCCCGTCAGGATTCCAACCGTACGGAATCTCACTTTTCAAAATCTTTATACAACAAGCTCGGCTGGATGCCCTGGTTGTTCTGGTATTTGCCGCTGGCGTATTTCACGTATTCGCCTTCAATGGCGTGGTAGAAAATCTGGCAGATTTCCACGCCCGCGTAAATGCGCAGCGGATGGATGCAGAACATTTCCAGCGTCCAGAAACCGTTGAAGCCCACATCGCCGAAGCCCGCCGTCACATGTACGAACAGCCCCAGCCGCCCGATGGAAGACCGGCCTTCGAGCATGGGCACGTAGTTTTCGGTCCGCGTATGCTCCACCGTGCGGCCCAGATACAACCGCCCCGGATGCAGCAGCAGCCCATCTTCGGGAACCGTGATTTTCACCGCCGGGTTGGGCGTGCGCATATCCAGTTCGTAGTTTTCATACACCAGCAAGTCTTCGTGGAGCCGCAGGTTGTAGCTGTTCGGGTTCAGTTGCTTGTCGCTGTAAGGCTCGATGAAAATACTGGTATTCAATTGCTTGCGGATTTCCAGACCGGAAAGAATCATGCGGATGCGGGTTTTAGGGGAAAAGGTTCGGGTAACGGGAAAGTTGGCAAAAGTAGGGAAAAAGCGGGTTTGGGCTTCCGGAAAGATACTATTTTGGAAAAGGTAGCCGGACTTTCCAAGTCCGGCGGCAGGGCGCGGACGTTTCCGGTTTGTGAGCCGGGCGGGTTTGGCCTTCCGGAAAGATACTGTTTTGCAGGGCAACCTATCTGGACTTTCTAAGTCCAACAGCCCGGCGCAAACTTGTGCGGTTATGGGTTTGGCCGTGTAAAAAGATACTATTTTGCCCCCGCAGCACGCACCTCACGGAACCGGGTCGTAGCCGCTGCCACCCCACGGATGGCAACGCCCGATGCGGCGCAAGGTGAGCCAGCCGCCCTTCAACGCCCCGTGCTTGCGGATGGCGGCAATGCCGTAATTGGAACACGTGGGGGCAAACCGGCAACTGCCCGCAAAATACGGGCTGATACCGTATTGGTAGGCGCGGATGAGGAAAATGAAAATGCTTTTCATGGGAAACACACCTTGTCGGTGAATGTGGCCGGTTTTCCGGCAAGTTACGGATAATGGCAATCGCGTGTTTCAACCCCGCCTGATTTGGTGGCAAAGCGGCCAATGAGCTGGGCGGTTACATGATAAGTATGCCGCAAAATCGTTTAATTTGCAGCAGGCAACAAAAACAAAGGTATCATGAAAAACCGGTTGAAGAGTTTACTGGCCGCCATGCTGGTGGTGTGGACGGGCGTGGCGGCGGCGCAAACACCGGCGTATAAAGTGGACAAAGGCGGGCAGGTTTCGTCGGACACGTGGAAAACATTGGCCGACGTGAAGTTCCAGATGCGCGGCGATGTGTATTACCCGAGTTTTGGCGGCAAGGTAAAAGCGTTGGGCGGCAAGCCGGTCGAGATAGCCGGATACTTGTTTCCGTTTGAGGAAACGCGCTGGTCCA
>JAYWIH010000043.1:0-16511 GCA_043789005.1 Sphingobacteriales bacterium | reverse complement strand
TGAAAATCAAGGAGATGGCGATGAACAGACCGACTTTCCACTCTTTGTATTGTGCCATGCGGGGCGGGGTTTGGTGCGTTTGGATGAAGCGTTTGAAGTGGGAGGGATGGTTACGGAACGCCCGACTGAAAGGCGAAATTATGGTTTTCCAAGCAGGCAACCAAACGGCAGCGATTCGGGTTTTTGCCATTGCAGGCATATTATTTTATTTTTGACGGTGATATGTTGTTTCAATTGCCAGAACCCGGCAAATCCCGGTTCCGGCAATCCTAATCCAACTCCCAATCCAAAATAGTATCTTTCCAAAAGTCCAAACCTGCTCTTTTCCACAGGCCGCCAACCTTGGAAAAGACACTGACCACACCCATGCCATGCCAGCAGAGTTTCTGAAAATTCACCCGCAAACGCCCGAGGAACGCAAAATACTGCAAGTGGTGGAGTGCCTGCGCCGGGGCGGGTTGGTCATTTACCCCACTGATACGGTGTACGGCCTGGGCTGCGACATCCACAACCAACGCGCCGTTGAACGCATCTGCCAAATCAAGGGCATCAAGCCCGCCAAGAGCAACCTGTCGTTCATCTGTTATGATTTGAGCCACATTGCCGAATACGCCCACGTGGACACGCCTATTTTCAAACTCATGAAAAAGGCACTGCCCGGCCCGTTCACATTTATTCTGCGGGCCAGCAACGATGTGCCCAAAATCTTGCACTCCAACCGGAAAACCGTGGGCATCCGCGTGCCCGACCACGCCATTCCACGGTTGATTGTCAAGGAACTGGATCATCCGATTGTGACCACTTCCGTGCGCGATGAAGATGAAGTGATTGAATACTCCACCAATCCCGAACTAATATACGAGAAATACCGCCACTTGGTGGATATGGTGATTGATGGCGGCTACGGCAACAACGTGGCCTCAACAGTAGTGGACTGCACCACCGACGAGCCGGAAGTAATCCGCGAAGGGCTGGGAGATATTGCGCAGTATTTGTGAGGGGTTGGAAAACAGTATCTTTTTCAACCGCCAAACCCACTACAACAGCCGGGAAAAGGCATCAAGACCGATAGTGGTGATTTTAGGAAATTGGATTTTGGACAGGATTTTGAAATGCCGGTCGTCGGTGACGATGTAGTCGGCATTGGCGGCAACCGCGCAATCAACGAACTTATTGTCGTCGGGGTCTGCAATAATGAGATTGAAGCGGAAGGAGGGGGAAATCCTCTCCACGTTAGGCAAAATCTCCAAGATCTGGATGAAATCGGAAGCAGCAGGCTTGCGGAGTTTTTTGCCAAGTATCTCGCGGTATTCCAAAACCACATCCGTGCTGACAGCCAGACTGAAATTTCCCTCAATAAGCCCATCCAACAAAAAACCATAGGCTGCATCGGGTGGCAAAATACCGAACCAGCAGTTTGTGTCAATAACCACCTTCATTTAGGTTTCTTATACGGTGTGCGATGGTGGTTTTCCTTGGCAAATTCGGCATACCCTTTCCTGTCGCCCAGGCCGAGTTTTTCGCCTTGCCCGGCAGTGGATTGCCGGATTCGCTGTGCCAGATGGCGGGCCACCACCCGGCGCAACTCATCAAGTTGTTCCTCATCCGTGACATTGGCCAGCAGGCCGAGGAACGCAATCTGTGCCTGGTTGAGTTTGTGTGATTTTTCGGCTGTCGCTTTCATGTTTGGGTGGTCGAAGGTCTTGCGCGTGGGTTTGAAACCTGACGGACAAATATAGTCAATCAGGATTTTTTTGCTTGGACTTTTCGGTGGGCGGGTTTCGCGCTTTTGAAAGATACTGTCTTGTGGCCGGTCAAATGGAAATCGGTTCAAGTACGCTTGCGCTGGTTTTGGTGGCGAACCTGCAAAGCCGCCCGTCCTGATTGGCAATCGGGATGGCAATGACTCGCGTCTTTGGACGCGTGAAGCGAACAGCCGTGTTGTCCGGGATTTTAAATCGCGGATGCGGAGCCACCGGATTTGCAAATCTGACCAAGCAAAACAAGCCGGTTGTCAAGCGGCCCTGCCAAAATAGTATCTTTTGAAAAGGCAAAACCCGCCCTCTGCTTTTCTGTAAAAATCCGCATTCCCAAATCCCCATTCCACACTCCCGTCACTCGTACCGCAGCGCGTCAATCGGGTCGAGCTTAGAGGCGCGCCACGCCGGATAATAGCCCGAAAGCAAGCCTACGGCCACGCATACTATCAAGCCCATCATCATCCAGAACCACGGAACCACAAAACTGCCCGCACCCAGCACGCTCGACATCAGGTTGCCGACCAGAATACCCAGCAGCACCCCGGCAATGCCGCCCAATTGGCAAATCACGATGGCCTCGATCAGGAATTGCAACCGGATGCGCGACGGCGTGGCCCCCAATGCCTTGCGGATGCCGATTTCGCGCGTGCGTTCGGTTACGGATACGAGCATGATGTTCATCAGGCAGATGGCCGCGCCGAGCAAAGTCACAAAGCCGATCACGCCGCCGCCTATTTTCAGCACGCCGGTAATGTTGTTCAACTCATCGCGCAGCGAGGCACTGCTTTCCACTTCAAACGAATTGTCCTGGCCGGGCCGGTCGTGGCGGATGGCGCGCATCAGGCCGGTGGCCTCGCCGGTGGCATCTTCCAAAGCCCCGGCATCGGGCACTGAAACCGTGATGTCGTAGGTCAAATCAAAGTTTACCGGAATCTTGCGGGCCGTTTCGAGCGGCACGAAAATCATGCGGTCGGCACCGCCGCCGCCCAGCATTCCGCCCGCCTTCTCCAACACGCCCACCACCTTGAAACGCAGGCCGCGCACAATGATTTCCTTACCCACCGGGTCGGCGCGTTCAAAAAGTGTCCGTTGTATTTCGTTGCCGATAATGGCAACCGGGGCCGCATTTTGCTGTTCCACGTTTGAAAAACCCCTTCCGTTGCCAACCTTATAGTTTTTTATGGCCATGTAATTGCCATCGCCACCCATGAGCCGCGAGTTGGGATTGGTTTTCTTGGAAAGGTATTTGGCCTCTACCGCGCCGCTCACCACTGTGTAGAGCGTAATGGTGGACGGAAATTCGTATTCCTCCACGAAGTTTTTCACTTGGCGGTATTCCAGTGGCGGAAACAGTTTCTCGTTGCGCCCCGCATTCTGCCGCCGCCACCAGCGCGTACCTTTCAAATCGAAAGAATTGGCTCCCAGCGACGAAAAACTGGTGTCCACCGAAGCGCGGATGCCGTCAATGGCCGTGAGTATGCCCACCAACGCCGTGATGCCGATGGTGATGATGGCTGCCGTCAGGATGGTACGCAGCAGGTTGCCTTGGATGGAACGCAAACTTTCCCTGATGTTTTCGGTGATGCTCATGCGTGTGTCGCGTTTACGGTGTCGCGTTTGCTGTTGAAAATGAAATGCAGTTCAAATTACCATGGAAACACGTGGCTGCCCGTTGAATTATGCGGGACGGAAAAATTTTGGTTTGGACGGTGTTTCAAACCCGCCACTGCCGCAAAGTACGCTCTGCCAGATTTGCGGCAGTGGCGGGTTTGGGCTTTCCAAAAGATACTATTTTGGCGCGAGTGAAATTTGGTAGAGACGTTGCAATGCAACGTCTCCTGCTGCTGGAAACCAAAGACGTTGCATTGCAACGTCTCTACGAATCGCGACTGTTTCCGGTCTTTGGCATACAGACCGGAAACGGCCGATATTGACAACTCGGTTCCGTGGTTCGTGTCTTCACGAACCGCCTCGTGTCTTCACGAGTCGGGAAGTGCGCCTTTGATGTCGCGCAGAATCTGTGCGCCGCCCGCCACCAATATTTCACCCGCCATCCGAATGCCCAGTGTTTCCGGCTCCGACGGATTTCCAGTTAACGTGCGGTGAATCAGTTGCGTGCCATCCAGACTGACAATTCCGGCGTGCAGCGAAATAGTATCTTCCAAAACATCCAAACCTGCCAGCCCGAAAACCGGGATGCTGCAACCGCCTTCCAATTCGCGCAGAAAAGCCCGTTCGGCCCGCAGGCAGGTTTCTGTCGGGACATGGTTGACCAGCGCGCGGATTTTTGCGGATTTATCGGCGGCCAACTTCACCGATGCCTCAACGGCAACACTGCCCTGCCCCACGGCGGGCGTAAAAGTTTCGGTGGGCAGGTGGGCGGCTATGTGCGCGTCGTAGTTCATGCGGTGCACCCCGGCATAGGCCAGAATCATGGCATCGCAGTGGTTCTCGTGCAGTTTCCGCATCCGCGTTTGCAGGTTGCCGCGCATATCGGTGGGCACAAGGTGCGGATAAAAGTGCCGCAGCATGGCCACGCGCCGCGTGGACGAGGTGCCGATGCGCCACGGCTGGCCGTCGGTGAGCGAAATGCCCGGATGCAGGCTTACAAGCACATCGCTGGCAATTTCGCGTTCGGTGAAGGCGATGAGCCGCAAGTCGGGCGGCAACTCCGATTGCAAGTCCTTGGCACTGTGCACCGCAATATCCACGCGGCCGCTGTGCAGCGCATCTTCAAGTTCGGCGGTGAAAATGCCCTTGCTGCCAATCTTGGCCAGCGAGCGGTCCAGTATCTGGTCGCCTTTGGTTTCAATCGTCACGATTTCGGTGGCCAAGCCGCCCGATTGCAGCAAACCGGCCACATAATGCGCCTGCCATAAAGCCAAGGCACTACCACGCGTGCCGATGCGTATTGTTTCTGCCATCACACTCCTGATTTTTCCGGAAAGGTAAGATTAAAACCGATTCTATGTGGACTTCGAGGGTGGATCCAAGCCTTTTGGCCGGGGGAGGCCTGGAAAACAGTGTCCGGAAAATAGTATGTTTGAAACCGCCCGAACCCGTCTTTTGCCGGTGCTGGTTTTTTCCGTGTCCGCCCGTGGCACCCGCGTGCGAAAGCCAGGCAACCGCGCAAGCCGCCGCAGGATTTTTTCGTTATTCGCGGAAAGTTTAGAATAAAATACCTTAATTTTGGGGGCAGACAGATTTTTTAGGAATATTTTACAATCATATCTCGGAAAAATCGCATATTTGCATCATCCCACCAAATATTATTCTTTTCCCCGTTTATGGCTTTCAAGTTAGATCCCATTGACCGCAAGATACTCGAAATCTTGCAGGCGAATGCCAAAATCACCAACGCCCAACTTTCCAAAGATGTTGGCTTGTCGCCCGCCCCGACGCTGGAAAGGGTAAAGAAACTCGAAACCGCCGGCCTTATCAAAAGCTACCATGCCCAACTGGACACTGAAAAAATCGGCTTGGGCGTAACCACCTTTGTGCAGGTGACGCTGGTGGGGCACCGCAAATCGTACATTGACGCTTTTGTGAGGAAAATCAGGGATATTGACGAAATCATTGAATGCCACCACATTACGGGCAGCGGCGATTTCTTACTGAAGGTGATTACCAAGGATATTCCGGCCTACCAGAAACTGATGCTGGAGAAGATAAATGAGATTGAGGAGGTGGACAGCACGCAGTCCATGGTGATACTCTCAACTTTCAAGGACAGCAAGGTGCTGCCAATACCGTCGGAATAAAACAAAAAGCCTCCCCCCTGTCTGCCGACGGGCAGGCAACCCCCTCCGAAGGAGGGGGCTTTTTTTTACCACCACCGGTAAAACAGCCCGACGGAGGCTCCGGCGGAAGCAACATTGCGGATGCCCGACCGGGCGTAAGGCACGTATTGGTAACCCGCCTGCAAGTCGGCTCCCCAGTGGCCCTCCCTGCCGAACAGAAACCGGGAGCCTACGGCGGTTTGTGCCGTGAAATGCACCGTGGAGCCGTTTGCCTCATCCGCAAGGTTTCCCCAATACAGGCCATAATCCACCAAGGCCGCACCCAAACCCGCCTGCACGTAGGGCCGGGTGCGGGCATTGACACCCGCAAAATGATACTTTCCCGTGGCCACCAACGATTGGATGCTGACCGTGCGGGTCTGCACCGCCGACACATCGGCACCATCGCCGAACGTGTACAATTGGCGCGGCAGGCGTTTTTTGAAGCTGTTGGTGCTGTATTGCGCGCCAAAAGAGAGGTTGCCGGGCCTGACCCACTCGCCCGCTAACGCGAAATTGCGCGTGCCGGTCTGGTCAATGTAATCCGATAAGCCTCCCAACGGCTGCGCCACGCCGTACCGCAGCGTGACCATGTACGTGGTGTAACGCTGGTACGGCGACACGGCTTGGCTTTCGCGGGGCACTACCGGCTGCTGGGCCAGCAAGCCTGCGGGCACGAACAAGACGCAGAACAATCCCGACAAGAAGAGTGTCGTTTTCATGGGTTACCGTGGTTGGGGTTTGGCTGTTTTGCAGCGTACTGTTTTTGTTTGCTCATTGTTTGCGCAAATAACCGGATTGCGCGAAAACGGCATTGATGATACGGTCGGGATTGCGGTCAAGGCCGCCGCCCCGGATTTGCGCATTCCAGACGGTCTTGATTTTATTGCCGTTTTGAGCCACGTTTTTCAAATCCAGCAGTTCCACGTACCAGTAACTTTCGCTGACTTGGTAATAGCTGTAATACGTGGGGTAAAAAGCTCCCGCGCCGCCATACCCCCAATAAAACGGGTCGTAAAATCCACCCAAGCCCGGATTTACTGTAACGCCGGTTTGGGTTTGCGTCACATACGTGATGTTCACGCCCAAGTCGGGTTTTTGGTCGCGCGTCACCCGCGTGTAGCCCCGGCTGGTCATGGCCTGGGCGGTGGTATTGATCAGGGCGAGGTCAAAATTATCGGCCGAGTAGCCGCGACGGTCGTTTTCCACCACATTTACCGAGTCGGCGATGCTGAACGTGGCGTAACCCGCAAAATCGGCCGCACGGTCGCGGTTGGTGATGAACACCTGCGAGTCGGTCGCGTTCAGGTCGCGCAACGGATCCGGCGCACCGCAGCCAACAGCCCCACCTACCATGACAATGCCCAGCAGGATACGGCAGGACAGGGATTTGAAAAGATTGAGATTGCTCATGGGAAGATATTGGGATTTGCCCGCGCCAAAAATGTCGCGGGAGTCATAGTTATAACGGAAAATGCCCGTGTTTTTGTCTGCCAACGACAAAAAAATCGCGGTGTGCGCGGTTGTTGGTAGCCATAAAAAAAACGTACCACGCCCAAGCGAACGAATACTTTTCGAGGGAGGGCGGGTTTGATGTTTTCAAAACATACTATTTTCCCGCCTTCAATTTCCATTGCGGGCAATCCATTCGTGCGCGTCTTCGAGGCGGTCGAAATAGCGGCTGGCAACCAGGCGGTCGCTGTCGGCTTGGAAAAAAAAGGTGGCGGCGGGCGGGCTGTCTTTGACAACGATGGCCAATTTGCGCAAATCAGTCCGGATCAGTTCGGGAAACCATTGCTCGGCAGTCCACGCGTTTTCGTGCCAATACTCATGGTTGGCGGCTTGCAAGTTGATAATCAGGCTTTTGGCTCCGGTCTGGTTCATGCAAAGCAGGCAGCGGCCCATGGCCTCGCGGTATTCGCCTTCCAAAAAGTAGCCTTTCCACGTGTGAACCGTGCAGCCCGAAACCGGGTCGTGTTCGATGTGGGAATACGGTTTGTCTGCGTGCAGCACCATAACATCAGCCGCCAAAATAGTATGTTTTGAAAAGCCCAAACCCCCGGCAAGGAACAGCAGGAAGGGCTTTGTACAAATTACGGTATTTTTTGGATTTATCTGACACCGAATATTTATCTTTCACGCCTGATTTTTCCATCTAACCTTTTTTTGTCTCCATCTGATGAAGCAGCTCACCGCATTCGATTACATCGTTTTCCTCATTTATTTCGTCATCGTGGCTGGTTACGGTTACTGGATATACCAGCGCAAAAAGTCGGCGGAGGCCAGCTCGAAGGATTTTTTCCTGGCCGAGGGTTCGCTTACGTGGTGGGCCATCGGCGCGTCGCTGATTGCCTCCAACATCTCCGCCGAGCAGTTCATCGGAATGTCGGGCAACGGCTTTTCCATGGGTTTGGCCATTGCCACCTATGAATGGATGGCCGCCGCCACGCTGCTGATTGTGGGCATTTTTTTCATGCCGATCTACCTCAAAAACCGCATTTTCACCATGCCGCAGTTCCTCCGGCAACGCTACAATGAAACCGTGGCCATGATCATGGCCATTTTCTGGCTGTTCCTGTACATACTCGTCAACCTGACTTCCATCCTGTTTCTGGGGGCGTTGGCGGTTTCCACCATTTCGGGCGTGCCGTTTTATGTGTGCATGGCGGGTTTGGCAGTTTTTGCCATCATCATCACCATCGGCGGCATGAAAGTGATCGGCTACACCGATGTCATCCAAGTTTTTTTCCTGATTCTGGGCGGACTGGCAACCACGTATATCGCCTTGAATCTGGTATCGGAAAAGTTTGACACGCAAGGTGTCATGAACGGATTGTCGCTGATGCTCAACCAATCCGCCGACCATTTCAACATGGTTTTCGAGAAAGGCAATCCTCATTACGCCGCCCTGCCCGGCCTCACAATTCTGATTGGTGGTATGTGGATTGTGAACCTCAATTACTGGGGCTGCAACCAGTACATCACGCAACGCGCCCTGGGTGCCGACCTGAAAACCGCCCGGTCGGGAATCCTGTTTGCCGCCTTTCTGAAACTGCTCATGCCCATTATCGTGGTGCTGCCGGGCATTGCGGCCTACACGCTGTACCAGCAGGGAATGTTCCAGACGGAAATGCTCACCGATGGCTCACTGAACCAAGACCGCGCCTACCCGGTGCTGCTGAACCTGCTGCCCGAAGGCTTGAAGGGATTGTCGTTTGCGGCACTTACGGCGGCGGTGGTGGCCTCGCTGGCGGGCAAGGCCAACTCGATTTCCACGATTTTCACGCTGGATATCTACAAGAAATACATCAGCAAGGATGCCAGTGAGCAGCAATTGGTGTGGACGGGCCGCTTGGTGATTGTGGTTGCCATGATCCTGGCCATTTTTATTTCGCCGTGGATGGGCATTGACAAGAAAGGCGGGTTCCAGTTTATCCAGGAAATGACCGGGCTGGTGTCGCCGGGCGTGTTTGCGGCATTCATCATGGGCTTTTTCTGGAAGCGCACCAACTCGGCAGGAGCCATGTTTGCCATTGTCGGCGGATTCTTGCTGTCGCTGTTTTTCAAGTTCGCGTTGCCCGGCCTTGTCAACCTGGAGCCGCTGGCCGCCTACGGGTTTGCGGTGAAAAATGCCGAAGGCGTGTACGAAATGCCGTTTCTGGATGTGATGGGCTTCGTGTTCCTGATTTGCGTAGCCGTGATGGTAATCCTGGGCCTGACCGACAACCGAACCGCCACCAACCCCAAAGGCTTGGCCATTGATGCATCCATGTTCAAGGTTTCGCGTTCGTTTGCCATCGGCACGGCCATCGTGTTCGGTGTGCTGGTGGTGCTGTACACGCGGTTCTGGTAGGAAACAGTATCCTTCGAAAACACCAAACCCAGATAGTTGAAATCTGGGTTCGGTGTTTCGGGGAAGCCTCCGGGAACTGGTGCAAGTGTCCTCGCTTGCACCAGCAGCAAAGGAAATAGTATCTTTTGAAACCAGCAAACCCCGATTTTGCCTATCGGGGTTTGCTGGTTCGGGGAAGCCCTTGAAACACAAACCCGCCGGTTTTGGAAACCGGCGGGTTTGGTGTTTTTAAAAGATACTATTTCCTTACCGGTACATGGCCGCGTTCACGGCCTCTAAGGTGCGTTTCACGTTGGGCAGCACCACGTCAATGAGGGTGGGGGCGTAGGGCAGCGGCACATCCATATTGTTGATGCGGTAGACCGGCGCATCCAGATAGTCAAATGCGTGGCGTTGAACGTGATACGCCAGTTCGGCCGAAATGGCGGCCAGCGGCCACGCTTCCTCGACAACGACCAAACGGTTGGTTTTTTTCACCGAGTTCACAATCGTCTCATAATCAATCGGGCGGACGGAGCAAAGGTCAATCACCTCCGCCGACACGCCGTCCTTGGCCAGTTCGTCGGCGGCGGCAAACGCCACTTTCATCATTTTGCCCAACGACACAATGGTCACGTCCTTGCCTTCGCGCACCACGTAAGCCTTGCCAATCGGAATCAGGTATTCTTCCTGCGGCACGTCGCCTTTCTCGGAATACATCAGTTCGGACTCCATGAAAATCACCGGGTCGTTGTCGCGGATGGAAGTCTTGAGCAGGCCCTTGGCAAAGTACGGGTTGGACGGCACCACCACTTTCAAGCCGGGCGTGTTGGCATACCAGTTCTCGAAATTCTGCGAATGCTGCGAGCTGAGCATACCCGCATTGCCCGTGGGGCCGCGAAACACAATGGGCACCGGATACTGACCGCCCGACATGGACATCATTTTGGCGGCACTGTTGATGATCTGGTCAATGGCGACGAGCGAAAAGTTGAAGGTCATGAATTCAATGACCGGCCGCAACCCGTTGATGGCCGCCCCGATGCCGATACCGGTAAAACCCAATTCGGCAATGGGCGTGTCAATCACCCGTTTCGGGCCGAATTCGTCGAGCATTCCTTGGCTCACCTTGTACGCGCCGTTGTATTCGGCCACTTCCTCGCCCATCAGAAATACATTGTGGTCGCGGCGCATTTCTTCGGAAAGGGCTTCGCGGAGGGCTTCGCGGAAGGGTATTTCTCTCATGTCGGTTATCGGTTGTCTGTGTTGGTTATTTGGTTAATCACGGCCCTGCCGGCAATTTCCGGCCGGATTTTCTGGACGGCATATCCGCAAACTGCTTGATTGGAGCCAACAAAATTAGGCAGAAACGGACAATTAGCAAACGGTTTTGTGCGCGGGCGGTTTTGGCTGCTTCCCGGGTTTGGCTGTTTCCAAGCATACTATTTTTTCGCCGGCATCACCCGAAAAAAACGGCGGGCAGCCGGTGTGGAACTTTTGGGTGGCGCAAAGCCGGTTCCGTATTTTTGAAACACGCGGTATATTTCGTAAACTTGGGCGAAAATACATAATAACAAAATAGTGATTTTAAGGCAGCCGCGAAACCGATGGCAACTTTTTCTTCTACTTTTCCTCACCTTGGTCGTTTCGCGCGTGCAGGGGCAAAGGCATTTTGAGATTACGGACAGCCTGAAAAGGCAGCTAAAGCAACACCCCCAGCGCGATACCACCCAAGCCGCCATCCAGGTGCTGCTGGCCTACCGCATCCATTTCGAAAAGCCGGACACCGCCATACTGCTGGCAAACAGTGCGTTGGCAACCTTCCGCGAGGCGCGCCACTCCAAAGGCATGGGCATGGCCTACCACGCATTGGCACTGGCCAGAAGGAAGCAAGCCAACGACGGATTGGCCATGGATGCGTTGCTCAAGGCAATCCCCAATTTCGAACGGGCCAACGACAAGTTCGGTCTGGCGATTACTTACCGCGACATCGGCATCCTCGACGAGAAACAGACGCAAATGGAACGTGCCATGGGTTTCTACCGGAAATCCTACGGACTGGCGAAACAGGCCGGTCACAAACCCGAAGAAGCGCGCCTTTTGGCTCATATCGCGGTGGTTTACAACAAACACTACGGCAAAACCGACACGGCGCTGGCATTGCTGCAACAGGCAATTGATGTGCGGCAAAATAATCGGGGGGTCAACAGTTTCATTCTGGAAAATCTCGGGTATGTTTTCATGAACCGGCAACAATACGCTGAGTCGGTGGCCACCTTCGAGCAGTTGCTTGCAACGCACCGCCAAAACAACAACCTTTTCGGCATAGCCAGTATATACAAGGCATTGGCGATTGTGCACAAACGCATGGGAAACTATCGGCGGAGCCTGCACTACTCCCACCTGACAATCCAGTTGGCAACCACCATTAAAGAAGCGGATTTGCGCCGGGGCGCGGCCTTCCTGCTTGCCGACAATTACGAACAACTAAACGATTACAAGAATGCCCTGCGCTACCAGCGCATCGGCGAACAGATGAAAGACAGCCTGTTCACGCTTGAAAAAACGCTGATCCTCAATGACGCGCAGACAAAGTTTGAGTCAGACAAGCAACGCCGCGCCATTGATTCGCAAAAAAGAGAATTATACGTGCAGGAACAGGAACTGGAAAGCAAAACTTTTCAGCGCAACGCATCCATTGTCGGGACGGTATTGTTGGCCCTGACGGCGTTCCTGTTTTACCGGAACACCATCCACCAGAGGCGCAACAACCGGCTGCTGACGGAAAAAAACCTGGAGATACAGCGGCAGAAAGAGCAACTCACCCACCTCAACGCCACCAAAGACAAACTGTTCTCAATTATCGCGCACGACATCCGCAGTCCGTTCAACTCACTCGAATCTACCCTGCAACTCTTGCACGATGGCTTTTTGTCGCAGGAGGAAACGCAGGCCATTGTGCCCGAATTGCTTCGCAAGGTTCACCAGACCTCGGCTCTGCTGCATAACATACTGCACTGGGCCAAGAGCCAGATGGGCGGTATCGTGGCCAAGCCCGAACGCATTGACTTGCAGCGTATTGCCAATGATTTGGTTGCCGCTTTCCAATCGGCCGCCCAAGAAAAAAACATCCGTTTGGAAAACCGTATCGGACGGCCGCACCAAGTAAAGGCCGACAAGGGGATGACCGAATTGATCCTGCGGAATTTGATTTCCAATGCCATTAAATTTACGCCCATAGGCGGAAAAGTGACAGTGGAGGCCATGACCGAGACCAATAAGGTGGTTGTTTCGGTAAAAGACACGGGCATGGGCATGACCGCCGAGCAGCAAGCCAGGCTGTTTGACATGAAAACGCACTTCAGCACCAGCGGAACTGCCAACGAGGTGGGCACGGGTTTGGGCCTGCTGCTTTGCAAGGAATTTGTGGATAGGAACGAGGGCAGAATCTGGGTCGAGAGCCAGGTGGGCCGGGGCAGCAGTTTCAACGTGTCCCTGCCCGCCAGCGCAAACCCCTGATTGCCAGACTTGCAACTTTGCCCGGCTCACCCGCAACCGCACAAGAATAGTATCTTTTGAAAAGCCCAAACCCGGCACGGCAACTGCCCGCCAGATAAAAATTAAGAAAAAACATAAACCAAAACCTTGACAATCAAGTTATGCTTGTGCTTAAATTGCCAAAAGGCTTTGCAGATACCTGACTAACCGTTCTTCAGTTTTTAAAGTATTTTCCGGAAATTTCCACTTCAAATCTTCTTTTCACAAGTGATTATTCTCGCCTTCTTCTTCGGTCACTGGTATTTGTCGCTTTTCTGCCAGACCTTTTTCTTGCACCGCTACGCCGCGCACAAAATGTTCACCATGAGTCCGTTGTGGGAGCGGTTTTTTTACTGGCTCACGTACCTTTCGCAGGGATCTTCGTTTTTAAGCCCGCGTGCCTACGCCATCCTGCACCGGATGCACCATGCGTACAGCGACACGGAAAACGATCCGCATTCACCGCACAATTACGAGAATGTGTTCACGATGATGCTGGACACCAAGAACATATACAACGACTACCTCTCGCAGCGCCGCGCACCCGAGCCGCAATTCGACCGCAACTATCCGTATTGGGAGTGGCTGGAAACGCTGGGCGATTCTTGGATGTCGCGCTTGGCTTGGGGCATCGGCTACACGCTGGTGTACATTGCCGCCTTCATCTGGGCCGATATGCACTGGGCGTTTTTCCTGCTGCTGCCCGTCCATTACCTGATGGGGCCGGTTCACGGAGCCATTGTGAACTGGAGCGGCCACAAATACGGCTACGCCAATTTCGACAACCACGACAAATCCAAGAACTCGCTGGTGATGGATGTGCTGATGATGGGCGAATTGTTCCAGAACAACCACCACAAACTGCCCAACCGCCTGAACTTTGCCGCCAAGTGGTTTGAATTTGACCCTACCTACGTCATCATCAGGATGCTGAGTTGGATGAAAATAATCCAGTTGAAGCCCGTGAAATTGCAGGCTTGAGTCCTGGTTTTCCGGAAGGCGGGTTTTGGCTTTTTGAAAGATACTATTTTTTGAAAGACACTATTTTTCAGAGCCGCCCCGACAAGGGCGGCTTTGTTTTTGGGTGTCCGGTCAAATTTCCACCATTCCTTCAAACACTTTCTCTGCCGGTCCAATCAGGTAGATGTCCGTGAAGGCGTGTTCGTCCACCTGCCGGAAAGAAACCTGTAACCCGCCACCTTTGGTGCGCACGGCAACCGGACTGCACGGATTGCGGTAGTTGGCGGCCAATGCGCAGGCCGTCACGCCGGTGCCGCACGAAAAAGTCTCGTCTTCCACGCCGCGTTCGTAGGTGCGCACAAATAAACTGCGGTCGGGCAGTATTTCCGCAAAATTCACATTTGTGCCACCGGGTGCAAAGGCATCGCTGTAGCGGATGGCACTGCCGCGCCGCACAATTTCCCGGTGCGTCATGGCCTCCACATTTTCCGCGAAGGTGACGTAATGCGGCGAGCCGGTATCCAGAAAATCATGATCCGGTTCGCGCCGCACGTGTTGCACATCGTTCATTTTCAGATGTATAAGCCCGTCTTGGATGTGCGCCGCGTGCCTCCCATCGGCCGCTTCAAAAACGGTTTCGCCCTGAAAAACTCCCAGCGAATGCGCAAAACCGACCATGCAACGCCCGCCGTTGCCGCACATACTGCCCGGATTGCCGTCGGCATTGAAATAAACCATGCGGAAATTGCAGTCGGGATGGTTTTGCAAGAGCATCAGCCCGTCGGCCCCAATGCCGAAACGGCGGTCGCACAGGCGAGCTATCAGGGTCTGGCTCACCGGGAAGGTTTCGTTCCGGTCGTCAACAACCACAAAATCGTTGCCCGTGCCTTGGTATTTTTGGAAATGGAGCGTCATGGATTTTTCTCGAAACAATAAAGGCAAATCTACACAAGCCGCCGCAAAATAGTATCGCTGGCAAGTGCCAAACCTCCGGCTTTCCATCACTGCCGCCCGGAAAACAAAAAAACCGTCCATCAGACGGCCTTTTGCTACTACAACTATGAAAACTATGTTAAAGTCTGGATCGGGATTTCTCAAATATCCGAACTTGTCGGATTAAAGCAAACGGTGCGGCTGTTTTCCGGCCCGCAATCAGGATGCTTTCACTTGCGGCTGGACGATTTTCCTCTCCTTCACCTTTGCCGCCCGTCCTTGTTTGCCACGCAGGTAAAACAACCTTGCGCGGCGCACACTGCCTCCGCGTACCAATTCTATTTTGTCAATGCTGGGCGACAACAGCGGAAAGATACGTTCCACGCCGATTCCGTTGGAAATCTTGCGGACAGTAAAGGTTTCGCCGGTGCTGCTGGGGTTGCGCCGCTGGATTACCGTGCCCTGAAACTGCTGGATGCGTTCCTTTGTGCCCTCCCGGATTTTTACGTGCACATTAATCGTGTCTCCCGCGTTGAAATCCGGAAAATTAGCCTTGCGTTCCTTGTATTCGGCTTCGATAAACTTGATGATCTCACTCATGACCGGGTAATGAAAATATATGATTGGTGGACAAAACCTGTTTGGAAAAAGGACTGCAAATGTAGGGACATTCCGGGTATTTGCAAAAGTGCGGGAAAAATAATTGTGCGTGCCGGGTTTGGCGTTTTCAAAAGATACTATTTCCTTGTCATTCCGACGAAGGAGCAATCGGGTGATAATCGCGCACCAAAGTCCGGGCTTGCGGACAAGTGAAGTCCGGATTCTTCCTTCGTCGGAATGGCAAACGGGGTTTGGCGTTTTCAAAACATACTGTTTTTTCTGGTGGCAAGTTGCCTTAAACTCCATAATTTTGTACTTTTCCCATCTGTCAATCCGCATTGTGCCATGAGTCAAATGCCCGCGCCTGCCGCCCCCGAAAACACGCTGCAAAAAATAATCTCCCACGCCAAGGAATACGGTTTCGTGTTCCCTTCCAGCGAAATATACGATGGCTTGGCCGCCGTGTACGATTACGGCCCGTACGGCGTGGAACTGAAAAATAACCTGAAAACACTGTGGTGGAAATCCATGACACAGCTCAACGACAACATTGTGGGCATTGACGCGGCCATTTTCATGCACCCTGCCACGTGGAAAGCTTCCGGCCACGTGGACAGTTTCAGCGACCCGATGGTGGACAACCTCGACAGCAAAAAACGCTACCGCGCCGATGTGCTGATAGAAGACAAAGCCGCCGGCTACGAGAACGACGGCGACGGGCCGCGCGGACAGGAGTTGCGCAACCGCTTGGCCCGGCTGCTGGAAGCCAACGATTTGGAAGGAGTCGGGAACCTGATGCTGGAGGAAAAAATCGTTTGTCCGGTTTCGGGCACGGCCAATTGGACGGAGGTGCGGCAGTTCAACCTCATGTTTTCCACGCAGATGGGGGCGGTGGCGGAGGATTCAGACACGATTTATTTGCGGCCCGAAACGGCGCAGGGCATTTTTGTCAATTTCCTGAACGTGCAGAAAACGGGCCGCATGAAGATCCCGTTCGGCATTGCCCAGATTGGCAAGGCGTTCCGCAACGAGATTGTGGCGCGGCAGTTCATTTTCAGGATGCGCGAATTTGAACAGATGGAAATGCAGTTTTTCATCCGTCCCGGCACG
>JAYWIH010000042.1:0-4359 GCA_043789005.1 Sphingobacteriales bacterium | reverse complement strand
ATTTCATGACGCTGATTGCCGGCACGGGCGGCAACGTGGGCGTGCAGTCGTCGTCGGTGATTTTGCAGAGCCTCGCCAACCCGTCGGTGGTGGAGCAGCGCATCGGGCGGCGGCTGCTGAAAGTGTTCACCATCGGGCTGCTCAACGGGGCCATGCTTTCGTCAGTGCTTTTCTTGGTCATTTACGGAGCCACACGCGATGCCCGGCTGGCGTTTGTGGTGTCGTCGTCCATTTTTTCGGTGGTGTTGCTGGCCTCGTTCATGGGTACGGTCACGCCGCTGCTGTTGGACCGGTTCGGGGCCAACCCGGCCGTGGCTTCCGGCCCGTTCATCACCACGGCCAATGACTTGCTGGGCCTGACGGTGTATTTCCTTACGGCAAAGCTGCTGTACAGTTTGTGAAGGCACCGCAAAAACAACACTTGAAAATAGTATCTCTCCAAAAGGCCAAACCCCAGCCCGCACCACAACCATGATTGAGAAATACATCAATCCGTTCACGGATTTCGGCTTCAAGAAAATCTTCGGCGAGGAAGCCAATAAGGACTTGCTCATGGATTTTTTGAACACGCTGATCCGCGACCGCGGGCCCATCACGCAACTCACTTTCCTGAAAAACGAGCAACTCGGCTCCACCCCCGCCGACCGCCGGGCAATTTTTGACCTCTACTGCCAGAATGAGAAAGGCGAACGGTTCATCGTGGAACTGCAAAAGGCCAAGCAGAAATTCTTCAAGGACCGGAGCCTGTATTATTCAACGTTTGCCATTCAGGAGCAGGCCGTGGTGGGCGAGTGGGATTTCAAACTGGAGGCTGTTTATTCCATTTCCATCATGGATTTCGTGTTCGACGACCAGCAAGTCCACGCCCACAAGTTCCGGCACAATGTGCAATTGGTGGAAACCGAAACGCAGGCCGTTTTCAACGACAAGCTGCATTTCATCTACTTGGAAATGCCCAAATTCAACAAGGACGTGGACGCTTTGGAAACGCACTACGACAAATGGTTGTACGTGGTCAAGAACCTGCCCCGGCTGGAACGGGTTCCGGAAAAACTGCAGGAGAAAATATTCCTGAAACTGTTTGCCACCGCCGAAATCGCCAACTACAACCCGCAGGAACGAACCGCTTACCGCGACAGCGTGAAATACTACCGCGACATAAAAAACGTGATAGACACCGCTTATGAGGAAGCCTATGAGCAAGCCTACGAAATAGCGTACGTGGAAGGAATCGAAAAGGGGATTAAGCAAGGGATTGAAAAGGGTAATAGAGAGTCGGTGATACGGATGGCCACCCAAATGAAGGCAAACGGCGAGCCGGTTGAAAAAATCATGGCCTACACGCAGTTAAGCCGCCGGGAGATTGAAAACCTGTAAACTGGCACAACCGTTGAGAAGCCCCGGCAGCCTTGTCCGGGCTTTTTTGTTTTCTGGTAGCCACTCATGTTTTCAAAGGGCGGGTTTGGGCATTTGAAAACATACTATTTTTGCGGGGCGGCACGCAAGCCGCACATCCGCCCATGCCAATTTCCATCCATGAATATTCTCATCATTGACAAGATGCACCCGTCGCTGGTGCCGATGCTGGCCGAAAAAGGCCACGTGGCCGACTACGAGCCGGATATCACGCGTACCGAAATACTGAACCGGATTGCCGGTTACGATGGTATCATTGTGCGCAGCAAGACAGCCATTGACGCGGAACTGCTGCAACACGCCGCACGGCTCAAGTTCATTGCCCGCGCCGGAGCCGGTCTGGATCAGATTGATGTCGGGGCAGTTGTGAAACGCAACATCCGGCTGTTCAACGCGCCGGAAGGCAACCGCGATGCCGTGGCCGAACACGCCGTGGGGATGCTGCTTTGCTTGATGAACGGCATTCATCTGGCCGACCGCCAAGTGCGCAACCAAATCTGGGATCGTGAGGGCAACCGGGGCGTGGAACTGAAAGGCAAAACGGTGGGCATTATCGGCTACGGCAATACGGGGCGTGAGTTTACGCAGCGCATCCGGTCTTTCGGCTGCGAAGTGTTGGCGTACGACAAATATTTGGAAAACTTTTCGGACGGGTTTGTGCGGGAAAGCACGCTGGAAACCATTTTCGGGCAATCGCAGGTGGTAAGCCTGCACGTGCCGCTCACGCCCGAAACCAACCGCTGGTTCACACAGGCCACTTTTGAGCGTTTCAGGCATAGTATTTTTCTTGTCAATACTTCACGCGGCGAGGTGGTGCCGCTGGCCGATTTGCGGCAAGCCCTTGAATCGGGCATGGTGCGTGGCGCGTGCTTGGATGTGCTGGAAAACGAGAAACTGGACACCCTCACCCCGAGCCAGCGTGAGGCGTTTGACTACTTATGCCAGTCACACAAGGTGATTTTTACGCCGCACGTGGCTGGCTGGACGCACGAATCGTACGTGAAGATAAATGAGGTGCTGGTGGGCAAGATCACTGAGGCAGAAAGTTATTTCAACTGAAAACTTACGCCTGCCCGCTTGGTTTTTTCAAAGGATTCTGGTGCGGTACTGTGCGGAGTATGAGTTATGTAAACTTACTGTCTGTTAATAAGTTACGATTCCATTCTTTCAATTTCTCCGGTGAAGTTTACAAAGATCTTACCACCCGAAACGCTTCGAATACGGCCGATTTGTGACGCGTAAACAACCGCGATTCCGTTCCCGGCATTAAAACCGGCTTGTGCCGCCACAACTAAACTTTACCTTTGCGCTTAACGTACTAAACTGTCAAACCAAATTTTTTACACTCATGAGAAAGATGACCAACTATGTATTGACGTTGCTTGCGGCTGGCAGTTTGCTGGTGCTGAACGGCTGCGGAACCGACGGCGAACCGCTCAAAACGGCTGTTCCGTTCGAGAACAACGGCACGGTGATGATTGAACTTATTCCCGCCACAAAAAATTACAGTGCGGCTCCTAATCAAAAACTCACGATTTCGCTCAAGATTACCAAGGCGGCGGGTGGCAACCGTCCGCAAACGCTGCGGCTTTATGAAACAACTACCATCGGCACGAAAGAAAACAAGGAACTGGAGAAATTCGACCTTAAAAACCGCGACGAGCAAACAAAAACCATTGAATACACGGTCAAAAACAGTGGCATCACCTACCTGTATTTCGAGGTGGATGAAAGCGGCGGCAAGTACAAGACCGAATACGTGACCATCAATGCCAGTGGCACCACCAGTTTTGCCGAGTGGACGAACATCACATTGGGTGCACAAAGCGACTTGGCTCCCTCGCGTTTCTCATCCGCCTCGGGTATTGCTTACGCGGTTTGCGATTTGGCAACAGAAGCCACTGCCGAAGGCAACCTGAAATTCGTGGACATTGTGTACCGTATCCTACCAAGGACAAACCCTACCGCGCCAACGCTAATGTCGAACCCGCAGAGCAAAACAGAAACTTTCAGCACCGATGCGACTTGCGGTACGACCGCTTTCTCGACGGATGGAGGCAGAAACACGTATTTCGCCGCCGCGCCAACCGGTGTGACTTACGCCGCCGCCGATGCAGCGGCCTTGACTGCCTTGGCAGTGACAACTTCCAGTCCGCAAAAAATCAGTGTTGTTAAAGGTGGCACGTACGCCTTTATCAACTCGGACGGTAAAAAAGGCTTGATCTTGGTCAACGATATTCCTTCCATACCAAACAATGGCACGGGAACCATCAACATCAGCGTGAAAGTGCTGAGATAAAGTGTTGAGATAAATGGCAATCGTTTCCAAAAAGCAAAAACCCCGCTGGCTCTTGAAAGCCAGCGGGGTTTTTGCTTTTTGGAACATACTATTTCCCCCAATCCCGCAGGGCTTCGTACACCTTGTGGATGGGCAGGCCCATGACGTTGAAATACGAACCGGTTATTTTTTCCACGCCCACCATTCCCATCCATTCCTGCGCGCCGTAAGCTCCGGCCTTGTCAAACGGCTTGTACTGCCCGACATAAAAACCAATTTCCGCGTCTGACAACGGCTTGAAGTATACCTCCGTCCGGTCGGAAAATAGTATCTTTTTTTGTGCCGAAACCAGGCAAACGCCCGTAACCACTTCGTGCATCCGCCCGGAAAGCTGGCGCAACATGGCAAAAGCCTCGGCTTCGTGTTGCGGTTTATTCAGGATTTGGTTGCCGATAATCACCACCGTATCGGCGGCAATCACGATTTCATCGGTAATTTCTGCCCGGAAGGCTTCCGCCTTTTTCTCCGCCAAAAACTCCGGCACTTGGCTCAAAGCCATTTCCGGTGGAAAATCCTCGGCCACATTTTTGGAACGGACAACGAACCCGAATCCGGCATCGCGCATCAGTTGCTGGCGGCGCGGCGAGTTGGAGGCAAGGATGAGG
>JAYWIH010000041.1:0-16703 GCA_043789005.1 Sphingobacteriales bacterium | reverse complement strand
AAAAGCATTCCCAGCAGCAGGTGGTACTTGTATTTGAGCAGGTATTTGTTGAGGTAGGCTAAATGCTTCATTGTCCGGTTTCCGAAATAGTATCTTTTAAAAAGCTGAAAGTCCCGGTTTCGGCGGGAGCCAAACCCGGTTGCGCCTTGGTTGGGTTGGGATGGGGAAATTAGTGGCAAAATCCGTACCTTTGCAGCCCGGACAAGAGAAATAATCCATTGGCGGGCATGGTGCAACCGGATGT
The DNA here is from genome assembly GCA_043789005.1 of Sphingobacteriales bacterium. GTDB lineage: Bacteria > Bacteroidota > Bacteroidia > Cytophagales > 172606-1 > Xanthocytophaga. Next base: position 16,459 of record JAYWIH010000041.1, on the reverse strand, counting down.
TCCGCGAGAACCGGGCTGCCGGCCACCGGCTTTCCGGCAATCCGGTCGTACAAAATCCAACCCGAAATTACTCCAAAACGTTCTTTGTCAAATGCTGAACCGAAGAATTCTCCGGGCGAAAGCCATGCAAGCCGTGTACGCCTACCGGCAGGCCGTGCAATCCGATTACCAGTTGGCCTTGGAAAACATTGGTGACGCGTTTGTGCGCAACCTCAACTCCATGGAGGTGCAGGATCCTAAGAAAATGGAGACGAACCGCAAGTGGGCCACGTTCCTTTTTGAGGCCAATTACGAAAAACAGACACCTCCCGCCGACAAGGATGCCCCGGCCGAAGTGCGCCAAGCCGCCAGTGCCGCCATTGCCTTGTACCACAAGCAATGCCAGCGCGATGCCCGCTTTCTGGGAAACACCATGCTGCAAGCCACCGAAAAGATCTACGACCATTACCTGCTTTCGCTGTGGCTCGTGCTCGAAATTGCCGACCAGGTGCAGCGCGAAGAGGAAGACCAGCAGCAACGTTACCTGAAGGAAGCCGCAATGCCGGAAACACTGCTGAAACTTACCGACAACCCGGTGGTGCGGGCCATCAGGGAAAACAAGGATTTCCAAGACAAGCGGATACGCCGCAACATACACGCAATGCCGGAGCCGGGCCTGGTGCGCCAGATATACAACGAGCTGAAAAAGACCGAAGGATATGGCGAGTACCGGAAAAGCGAACAGCCCGAATACGAAACGGAATGGAACTTGGTGGCCGAAACCCTGAAAACCGTGCTTTTCAAAAGCGAACCGGCGGCGGCATTCTGGCATCAGATGGATTCGGGCTGGGATGAAAATGAAACGACCGTACGCGGAATGTTCAACAAGACAATGCAGTCGGTCAAGGAAAACCCGCACGGCATCGAGCTGCAAAACCTCACCCAAGACTGGGAGGCCGACCGTGAGTTTTTACAATCGTTGTATGACATAACCATTGAGAAATTTGACGAATATGAGGCACTCATTGCCAATAAAACCACCAACTGGGACGTTGAAAGGGTGGCGCAAGTGGACAAAGTAGTCTTGGTGATGGCCATTGCCGAACTGCTCAACTTTCCGAGCATCCCCGTCAAGGTCAGCATCAATGAATACATTGACTTGTCTAAGGTGTACAGCACGCCCAAAAGCAAGCAGTTTGTGAACGGAATACTGGACGCTTTGGCGGGTGACCTTTCGGAACAAGGTGTATTAAGGAAGAGCGGACGCGGATTGATTGACAATAAATGATTGATAACAATATGATAGATGCCCGGTTCGGGTTTTTATATGTCAAATACAATCAAACAACTGACATTCAATTGTTTATGAGCAAAAACACCGGCACATTCTTGGTATTTTTGGCGGGAGCCGCCGTTGGTGCTACGCTGGGCATCCTGTACGCACCCGACGAAGGCAAGAACCTGCGCAGCAAGTTCAATTTCCAGTTGGAACGCTACCGCGACCAACTGCGCGAATACTTGGGCACGGTACTCAGGCAAGACGACGGATTGCTGAGCGAAGCCAAACACGAAGGCCAACGCGTGATTGACGACACCCGCGAGAAGGCCGAAAAACTGCTGATGGACGTGGAAACACTGATGGGGCAACTCAAACAAACGCGCTGAACCTTGATTTTGGCATTGGCCCCGAACTTGTTGTCCGGTGCGGATGCCATCTTGCCAACCCTTATCTTGCCGGATGAAAAAGACAATGTTTGCAATTTTTGCCGCCGGTTGGGTTTTTGTTTTGGGTGCCTGCGGTTTCAAGCCCGAGCAAACCCTCACGGATGCTGCCAATGTGCCCGCAACCGATGCCCCGGTAATGAAATTCGAGGCATCCACCTTCGATTTCGGCAACATCAACGAAGGCGATGTGATCACGCACGTTTTCCGGTTCACCAATGCCGGGAAAACGCCGCTGGTCATTGAAAACGCCGTTGCCTCGTGCGGCTGCACCGTGCCCGACTGGCCGCGCAAACCCATTGCCGCCAATGCGGCGGGCGAGGTGAAAGTGGAATTCAACAGCCGCGGCAAGGCCGGGCCGCAGCAAAAGACCATCACAATCACCGCCAACACCCGGCCGCGCGAAACCGTACTGGTGCTGGTGGGAACCGTGAGTTCAGCTTCCGGCAGCACTCCGTAAAATAGTATCTTTTTTTTAATCCAAACCCCAAATCTTTGAACCAATGATTTTTACAGACATCTTATTGCAAATCGGTGGCAGCTCGAATACGGCCTTTTTCCTGATGATGGGCGGAATGTTCGTGGTGATGTATTTCTTCATGATCCGCCCGCAGCAAAAACGCCAGAAAGATGCCCAGAAATTCCGCGAATCGCTTAAGAAAGGCGATACAGTGGTTACCATCGGCGGGATGCACGGCAAGGTATCGGATATTGATGGCGACACGATTACTTTGGACGTGGACCGGGGCGTGAAACTGAAATTCGAGAAATCGGCCGTTTCGCAGGAAACCAGCAAAAAATACATCCAGCCCGCCAGCGGCTCGCTGGAGAAATAACCGGCCGGGTTTGGCTCCCGCCGAAAGCGGGACTTTCAGCTTTTTAAAAGATACTATTTTCCATGCAGCCGCGCAAGCATCCCGGATTCTTGCGCGGCTTGCGCACCCTTGAATTTGAAGCCGCGACACAAAATATTGCGCCTTTTCCTGCGGTCGCTGGTAGTTACGCGCGGCAGCGAATTCCCAGTAGTGCTGCTATGCTTTGTTGCCGCCACCACTTTTTGGTTCCTCAATTCGCTGAACCGCGAATACACCACCGAAATATCCTATCCCATCCGGTTTGAGTTTGACAATTCGCGTTTCATCGCCACCGAACCGCTTCCCAAAAAGATTTTCGTAAACGTGACGGCGCAAGGCTGGAACCTGCTGCGCAAAACCTGGGGTTTCAAAGCCGAGCCTATCGTGTACCACATTCCGCGTCCGCTCAAAACCAGGTTCCTGACCGGAATGCTGCTGCTGCCCACCGCCGCGCAGCAACTGGCCGAACTCAAAATCAATTTCGTGCGCAGCGACACCATTCCGCTTGCTTTTGACGAACTCACTACCAAAACCATAACGCTGCAAGCCGACAGCAGCCGGATCGAACTGCGTGAAAATTTCCTAATCACCAGTCCCGTACGCGTCTCGCCCGCAACCGTTACGTTTTCGGGGCCGGTATCGCTGGTTAAAAAACTGCCCGGCACCTTGGCCGTCAAGGTTTCGGCGGTTGGCATTGACGAGGATTTCGATGACGAGGCTACCCTGCAATATACCCGCAACCCGCTGCTGACCCCCAGCACCGACCGGGTGAATGTGCGTTTTGAAGTCACCGAATTTGTCCGCGAAACGCTGACTGTTCCGGTGGGGGCGTTGCGGCTGGCCAGCAACCGGCTGCTCAGGTTTCCGGTACGCGATGCGGAAGTGGAATACTGGGTGCTGCCCGCCGATGCCGGAAAAGCCGCCGCGTCTGATTTTCAAGTGGTGGCCGACTTGGCACACTGGAACCGCACCGACTCCAGCCTGGCCCTGTCGCTGATCCGGCATCCCGGTTTTGTGCGCAGCCCCACATTGCTTACCCCGTCCGTCAAACTGGTAAAATGAACCGGTACTAGGCCGGTTGCAAAACAGTACCTGAAAATGACCCCAAACCTCCCCTTGCAAGTGGGCATTACCGGCGGCATTGGCTGCGGAAAAAGCACCGTGAGTTGCGTGTTCGGCGTGCTGGGCATTCCGGTGTACGATGCTGATACGCGAGCCAAATGGCTCATGAACAATGACTTACCGCTAAAAAATCAGATTACGGAAGCCTTCGGCAAAGAAGCGTACTTGCCCGGCGGCGGCCTGAACCGGGCCTACTTGGCCGCCCGCGCCTTTGGCGAAGCCAACCAAACCCAGCAACTGAACCAACTCGTACACCCCCGCGTGGGCGATGACTACCAACATTGGCTGCTGCGGCATCCGTACGCGCCATACGTGCTGCGCGAAGCGGCCCTGCTTTTTGAAGCCGGGGCTACCGGCCAACTCAAGGCCGTGATTGTGGTGACCGCACCCTTGGAACTTCGCATCCGGCGGGTGCTGCAACGCGACCCGCAGCGCAGCGAAACCGACATCCGCGCGATTATTGCCAAGCAAATGCCGGAAAGCGAAAAAATCCGGCGGGCCAGCCACTTGATTGCCAACGACGAAACACGGCTGGTAACCGGGCAAGTGCTTGAACTGAACGCTGTCTTTTTGGCGGTGGCGCAACCGCGCTGATCCATACCGCAGGCAGGTTTGGCGTTTTCAAAAGATACTGTTTCCCGATTGGCGGCCGCGCCAATATTTCCCTTGCCTTTCTGTTAATTATTCGCTAAATTTTACGGCTTTTTCCTGATTGCGCCTATGGGCGTGCTTGTCCAAAAGAAACAATATCCGACAATCAACCAGTTGTCATTGAATTCCCAACCCTGAAACAGATTAGTATGTCCAAAATCCGCAAAACCCTGCTGCTGGCCGCCATTCCGGCAATGCTCACCGGAATGCTGGCCTTCAACGACCCCAGCGACCGGTACTTCGAAATCGCCAAGAACCTGGATATTTTCGCGACGCTTTTCCGCGAGGTGAACAATTTTTACGTGGACGAGGTGAATCCCAACCGGGTGATGAAAACCGGCATTGATGCCATGCTCAAATCGCTGGATCCGTACACGGATTACATCCCGGAGGATGAAATTGAAGACTACCGCACCATGACCACCGGCCAGTACGGCGGCATTGGCGCGGTTGTGGGGTCGAGGGCTGGCAAAACGTACGTGATCATGCCGCGCGAAGGCTCGCCAGCCACCCGTGCGGGCTTGAAAGTGGGCGACGAAATCATCAGGATTGGTGAGGTTGACTTGAAAAACAAGACTTACCTGGATGTGAACAAATTGCTGAAAGGGCAGGCTGGCACGCCCGTCAAAATCACCGTGTCGCGTTACGGCAGCGACAAGCCGGTGGAGATTCCGATCACGCGCGAAACCATCAAAATCAACAATGTGCCTTATTACGGCATGGTGAGCGGCGATATCGGCTACATCCACTTGGAAGATTTTACCAGCGGTGCGGTGCGCGAAGTGAAAAACGCACTGGTTGAACTGAAAGGCAAGGGCGCGAAGAAAATCATCCTCGACCTGCGCGACAATCCGGGCGGGTTGCTTAGTGAGGCGGTCAACATCTCGAACCTGTTTGTGGCCAAGGATGCCGAAATAGTCAGCACAAAAGGCAAGATGACCGACTGGAATAAAGTCTATACCGCCCTGAACCCACCCGTGGATTTGGACATTCCGGTGGCCGTGCTTACCAGCAGCCGCAGCGCATCGGCCGCTGAAATTGTGTCGGGCGTAATTCAGGATTATGACCGGGGGGTACTGGTGGGCCAGAAAACCTATGGCAAGGGTTTGGTTCAGGCCACCCGTCCGTTATCGTACAATGCGCAACTGAAAGTGACTACCGCCAAATACTACATTCCCAGTGGCCGCTGCATTCAGGCCATTGACTACAGCCACCGCAACGAAGACGGCAGCGTGGGCAAAATACCCGATTCGCTGCAAGTGGCCTTCAAAACCAAAGGCGGCCGCACGGTGTATGATGGTGGCGGCATTGCGCCGGATGTGGCCGTGGAAAAAGCCCTGATGCCGCCAATTTTGGTGAGTTTGGAGAGCAAAAACCTGATTTTTGATTATGCCAACAAATACGCAGCCGAACACCCGACCGTGAAACCAGCACGCGAATTCAAACTGGGCGATGCTGAATACCAGAACTTTGTGAAATGGCTTGCCAATAAGGATTATGACTACACAACGCAAGTGGAAAAGTCGGTGGAGGAATTGATTGCCCACGCCAAAAAGGAAAAATATTATGAGGACATCCAAGAGCAGATCAAGGCGTTGAAAAACAAGATGTACCACAACAAGGATTCTGACTTGCAAAAGTTCAAGACAGACGTAAAGGAAGCCTTGGAAGCGGAAATAATTGCGCGGTATTACTTGGAAAAAGGCATGGTGGAATCATCTTTTGACGATGACAAGGAACTGAAAGCCGCCATTGAAGTGCTCAACGATTCGGCACGTTACGGCAAGTTGCTGAACCGGAAGTGACCCGGCGGTAACACACGCTTTAGTTTGTGTCTTTCCGATTGAAAATCCTGCGGATTTTGCACAAGCTAAAGCGTGTGCTACTGCCGCAAAACAGTATCTTTCAAAAACACGAAACCTCCCTTGCCGCGCAAGGGAGGTTTTTTTATGCTTTCACGAAAAGCCAAACGCTATTTCCTTCGCAGCCGTATCTTGGCGCGGCTTTCCTCGCCGTGCATCAGCCGGATGATGTTTTTTTGGTGGGTAAGCACCACGATGGCAAACATGGCGAAGCCGAACACGATCAAAATCGGGTCGTCGGGACTGAAACGGGGCATGAGCAGCAGCAGCGGAAAGGCCAGCGCGGCAATCATGGAACCCAACGACACGTATTTGGAGGCCATGACAACCACGAAGAAAATGACGATGCACAGCAATGCCGCCTCCACGTGGATGGCCAGCACCACGCCCAGCAGGGCCGCCACGCCCTTGCCGCCGCGAAAATTGGCGTACAACGGAAACACGTGCCCGATTACGGCCGTGATGCCGATGCAAAGTTGGTAGGTAATCAGGTTGGGTTCGGTGAATGCGCCCAAATGCATGATAATCGTGGCGATGGAGGCGGCCGTCCAGCCTTTGAAAACATCCACCAGCATTACCAGACTGCCCGCTTTTTTGCCCAGCACCCGGAACGTGTTGGTGGCTCCGGCATTGCCGCTGCCGTATTCGCGGATGTCAATGCCGTGAAAAGCCTGCCCGTACCACAAAGCCGTGGGCAACGACCCGGTCAGGTACGCAACAACAAAACCGGCAATAATCAAGAAAATATCCATTGGTGTTTTTGCTGTCAGATAATGGGCTGCGTTGAGGTTTTCCCGCATAAAAATCCCGGAAACCCTCAAATATTGCGCATTGTCAAATCTAAACAAAATTTTCCGCAAGTAAAGTCCATTTGCCGGAATGGTTTGCCGGATGCGCAGTGCAAACCGGGTTTGGGCTTTTGAAAAGATAGTATTTTTACGGACACGGTTTTTCGCAAAAATCCGCTAATTTACCGCAACCATTAACCTTAAAATTCAATTCAATGGAACGAAAAATATTGCTTTCCGAAAAGGAAATGCCCGCCGCTTGGTACAACATAATGGCCGATATGCCCAACAAGCCGCTGCCACTGCTGCATCCGGGCACCAAACAGCCCATTGGCCCGGCCGAGCTTGCCCCCTTGTTCCCGATGGAACTGATCAAGCAGGAAGTAAGTACGGACAAATGGGTGGAGATACCCGAACAGGTGCAGGACATATACAAGATATGGCGGCCCACACCATTGTATCGCGCCATCGGCTTGGAAAAAGCATTGGACACACCCGCCAAAATCTACTACAAATACGAAGGCGTGAGTCCGGCCGGTTCGCACAAGCCCAATACCGCCGTTCCGCAGGCGTATTACAACAAGATGGAGGGCGTGAAACGCATCACTACCGAAACCGGAGCCGGGCAGTGGGGCAGTGCGTTGAGTTTTGCGTGCAGCCTGTTCGGCATTGAATGCGAGGTGTACATGGTGAAGGTGAGTTATGAACAAAAACCCTACCGCAAAATACTGATGAACACCTATGGCGCAAAGGTTTATTCCTCGCCTACCACCCAAACCGAAGCGGGGCGCAAGATTCTCGCCCAAGACCCTCACTCGCCGGGCAGCCTGGGCATTGCCATTTCGGAGGCCGTGGAAATGGCTTTGAAAGACGAACACACGAAATACGCACTCGGCAGCGTACTCAACCACGTGCTCATGCACCAAACAATCATAGGGCAGGAGGCTTTGAAGCAGATGGAAAAAGCCGGAGATATGCCCGACATTGTGGTGGCTCCGTTTGGCGGCGGCTCCAACTTCGCGGGCATCGCGTTTCCGTTTCTGCGCCTGAACTTCGATGAGGGCAGAAAAATCCGGTGCATTGCCAGCGAACCTGCCTCGTGCCCCAAACTGACGCGCGGCGTGTTCCGCTACGACTTCGGGGATACGGTGGGCATGACCCCGCTGCTGCCCATGTACACGTTGGGCCACAATTTCATTCCGTCGCCGATTCACGCGGGCGGCTTGCGCTACCACGGCGCGGGCGTGGTGGTGAGCCAACTGCTCAGGGACGGGCTGATTGAGGCACGTTCGCACCACCAGAACGAATGCTTTGAGGCCGGAATCCAGTTTGCCCGCGCCGAAGGAATCGTGCCCGCACCCGAAGCCAATCACGCCATCCGAACGGTGATACAAGAGGCGTTGCGCTGCAAGGAAGAAGGCGTTTCAAAAACAATCCTGTTCAATTTATGCGGCCACGGCAACTTTGACATGGCTTCGTACGAGGCTTACCTTTCGGGAAAATTGGTGGACGAAGAAGTGACCAGCGAAGAAATCGCGCAGTCGCTGGCCGAGATTGACGCGCTGCAGGTGTGAGGGAAAATAGTATGTTTTGGGAGGGCAAAACCTGCTTGGTTTTATATTGTCACTTCGTGGATTTACGGGGTGGCAATATTTTTTCAGAAGCACTGCAACTATTACTTTGGTTTGTGGTTTTTGATAAAAATAAACAATATCAAGAATGATAGCACCAACAGAACTAAGGCCGCCATCAAACTGGCAAGACTTTGAAACCCTATGTAAAAAACTTTGGGGCGAAATTTGGAAATGTCCTGAAATTAAGAAAAATGGAAGAAATGGGCAAAATCAACATGGAGTAGATGTTTACGGAGAACCTTTTGACAAGGCTGGTTATTATGCAATTCAGTGTAAGGGCAAAAATAATTATACTCACAAGCAATTTACAGAGGAAGAAATCACAGAGGAAATTGAAAAGGCTAAATTATTCGAGCCGCCTTTAATAAAACTTTATTTTGCAACAACGGCGGTAAAGAATGCAAAAATAGAGGCTTTTGTTCGAAAGAAAAATGTCGAAAATAAGGCAAAAAGACTTTTTGGGGTCGATATTTTCTCTTGGGAAGACATTGTTGAACTAATTGATGAAAACAAACAGACACATGACTGGTATTTGAAGCATCAAAATTTTAAAACAAGTAGAAGTGTCGCAGTAACTTTTCAAAACGGCATAGAAGAGCTCACAATTGAACCGCAGTTTAAAAAGCGTAGAACACATTACCGAACCGAAGAATCTTCCGGACTTCTTTCAATGAAAAATAGGAGCAAGCTTCAAACAATTTATATGGCGGCTTCTATGCACATATCGGAAACGACTGTTAATTTAAGTTATTGTGGCTTCAACTTTCAGATTTATAATACAGGTGATGAACCAATGGAAGAATACAAATTGCTTTTTGATTTCAATAAAGAAATTAAATACATATCTAAAACTAATATAAAGAGCAACAACCTATTGTCAGAAATTATGCCAATTCGTTATGTCCCAGATGTGTATCTTGATGAGAATGCTCTTGCGGGTGAGGTAATTCCACAGAAAAAAATCCTTGTAAGTGAAGATGCTTTTACTTCTGAAGAGTTTTTTATTAAACCCTTTCCAAAAGATTATGAAATTAAAGTTAAATGGAAGCTAATTTCAAAAAATTTCAAAGACAAAGGGCAACTTAAGATAATTGTTAAACCCCAAATTATAGATATCCCTTGTAATGTATTTGTTGACGATATGCCTAATGTGGCAATAAAGGAAGGTAATATAGAAGATATGGTTGTTAATAAAAAAGACTAAGCAAAGCCTATTTGTGAAGTGAATAAAAACACCTTCCTCTAAGCCGAGTGGCGAAAATTAGCAATAACAAACCACGCCTTTGATAGTGAACGTTTGCAACCCTACTTGCAAACATAAGGAAAAATAGTATCTTTTGAAAAGGCGAAACCTCGCCTTTCGCAAATGCTTTCCCCAACCTAACATTCAATGGATAGAAAGCTATGGAATAAACCCACAAAACTTGATAGATGCACCATTGGACACGTTTAGACAATTCATGGAAAAGTACACTGCCCTTCCCGCAGGTGAGTGGATGCAGATTGCCAACTGCTTTGAGAAACGGATGATTGAAAAGGACGAACTGCTTCTGGAGCAGGGAAAGGTGTGCCGCCATCTGTATTTTCTTGAAAGCGGACTTTTGCGTTTTTTCACATTCAAGGATGGAAACGACGTGACAAAATTCTTCACCGATGCTCCTTATTGTTTCACCTCACAGGCAAGTTTCAACGCTGAAAAACCAGCCACGGAAAACATTCAAGCCATTGAAAAATCTGTCGCCTGGCAAATACCCTTAAAGCAAACGAACGATTTGTTGGCATTGAAAAGCTGGGCCGACTTTGCCAGACAAATCACCCGGGAAGTGCAATTTTTTACAGAGGAGATTTTGGAGGAATTACAAACCGAAACAGCCGAGTTCCGGTACGAAAAGATGCTTCGTGACAGTCCGGCACTTGTGCGGCGAGTTCCACTCAAGCATTTGGCATCTTACTTAGGGATCGCACCACAGTCGTTGAGCCGGATCAGAAAAAAAATGGCTACCCAAAAGCGAACTTAACATGGGTGCAGCAGCTTCCCAAAACGGATATAGACATTTGCCCTCCTCATTTCCATCCAAATAGTCTATATCCAATGAAACAAAGCAATCATCATTTCAGCTTTACAATTTCCGTAAACAACACGGCAGACAACGTTTGGCAAACACTTGTTGATGTCTCCAGTTGGCACGTCTGGGATACCGAACTAAAAGAAGCAACCCTCGAAGGGAATTTTGCCGTGGGTGCAAAAGGCATTTTGACACCTAAAAAAGGGCCGAGATTGAAATTCTATATTTCAGAACTTGTCCCCAGCAAATCCTACACGTTTAAAACCAAAATGCCCGTGGGTTGGCTCATAATCAAACGAACCTTAACCATTGAAAGTGAAACAACCCATTTCACCGATGACATTGCATTTACAGGGTTTTTAAAGCTGGTTTTTGGTGCAATGCTGGGTGGGCAGTTCAGAAAAGTTTTGCCCGAAGTGATGAATAATTTTAAAAAACTGGCAGAAAGAAAATGAGATTAACGTTTTTATTGCTTGGCTTGCTGTGCTTTCAAAACGGGTTTTCACAGACTGATAAAGCAATCCGGCCAACGGCAAACGTTCGGGTAAGTTTTCTGCTATTCCCATTCACCCCTCTTTTGACAGTTGAGGTTCAGACTATCGGCAATTTGACACTTCAATTGGAAACCAACTTTGTATATATACATGGGGTCAACCTGAAATATTTTATCAAGGACAGAATGGATGGACACTATATTTTTACAGGTGTAGCATTGGTTCAAAACAAACTATTGCGCGAAGACAAGAAAACAACGTTTTTGCCTTATGCGGGTTACGGGTATGCTCATCGGTTTGGCAATAAAAAACAATGGACTTTTGACAACCGAGTTGGCATTGGAGCAACCACCAATGCCGATAAAAACGCAGTGTATCCGGTGCTGAAAACAGGAGTCGGACGAACATTTTAAATCTAAAAAATGATAGCACTAAAAATAGTTTACATCGCCAATATCATTGTGGCTGGCTGGATAAGTATCACCTCCATCTTTTACCCAAAAACAGCCGCAACAACCGTTTTTCAAAACTCGTACCAACCCACCGAAGTAATGAGACTGGTGGGTTGCCTGTGGCTGGCAATCGCTATTTTATCGGTATTAGGACTTTGGCGACCCATTTCGTTTTCACCAATATTATTGGTTCAGTTTATCTACAAGGGAACTTGGTTGTTGGTGGTGGCATTGCCTGCCATTAAAAACAATGAAGCGTACCCCTCAGGTATGGCACTGTTTTTTCTTATCTGGGTATTGGTTTTGCCATTTTTCATTCCGTGGACGGAGTGGACGAAATAGATACTACGAAAAAACAAGCGGGCGACAAGTCAAATAAGGGAAACAGGTGAAAATTTTAGATTTTTAATTTCAGATGCAGTAATTGCCTGACATTTCATATCCAAGTTTCCTGTTGTATTCCGTAAGCCTGCGGGAGTGGCAAACAGAGCCATGTCCGGTTCTGGAAGCTGCCGGAATTGCCACCATATTCTTACGGAAGGGCACCCAATACAAAATGTTAGACAGTCGCATAATGTGATTTACTGCGCTGTGGCATTGTTTTTTAGGAAGGAAGACGGATCAAGGTTATTGCTATGCCTGTCGTTTTTCACATCATAACACAAAATCGCCCGACCAATGGAAACGAACCAAACCACACACCCGACCAACTACCCGCAGTCTTCGCTGGCCAAACTATTGAGCAGCGACATTGCACACCGCGCCGTGAATTACGGTGCGCAGGCCCTCACCTTTGGCGTGCTGAACCTGATGTTTCCCAAGCGCACCTCGTGGTTTGCACGGGTGGCCCTGCCATTGGCCGCCAACTATTTCATCTCCAAGGTCATCGTGGAAAATTATGATGGCTGGGTGGCCAGCTTGTCGGAAGTGGAGGAAAAAGTGGACAGGAAACTCCACCACCAGCACCAGACGGCGGTTTTGTAGCAACCGCCCGCCTGAAATAGTATCTTTTGAAAAGGCCAAACCCCGGATGCGGGAAGGGAAAACCAGACCGGTTTTTCCTTCCCGCATTTTTCGGTTCATCCCGGCCGCCTCACACATCCATGTCCAGCCCCAGTTCATTCTTGAGTTCGTGCAGCACCGGGTGTTTCTCGGCCAAGTATTCAAACTTTTCACGGTTGGTGTAAACCATCCGTTTCCTGTCTTGCACTACCACTTCGGCTTGCAATTGTATGTGGCCGTTTGCCAAGTTCCTGCGCAAAAATTCCAGCAGTTCAAACTTGAATTCGCCCAACTGCGACTGCTGCATCTGGTTGTCGAGTTTTACCAAAATAGTATCTTTCTGCAACTCAAAACCCTTGCCCAGAATTAGCAACTCGGTCGGTGAGTTGCGCAACGCCGCAAATGCCTGCCATTGGGTTTGCAACTGATCGGGTGTAAACGGGGCATGACCAAAATCAACCGGCGCTTCAGCTACAGCGTTGGCCTGCGCATCCGTTTGGTTGGAAATGGTAAGGCTGGGAGTCGACAATCTGGGGGTTTTGTAACTGCCGTTTCCACTTGAGTCGCGCACAACCGGCGGTGTGGCCGAGGGCGGATACGCCGCCTCGGTATCGGGGGTTTGGGCTTTTGCCGGGATACTATTATTGGGTTCGGAATTCTTTTCCGCAGACGGTTGGCCATTTACCGCGTCAAGTTTTTTTTTTAGCTCGGCTCCGCCGCCGTGCAATGCCTTTGCCAAATCCACTGCCGATGGTATGTGCGCCATTTTCATCAACGCCAACTCCACGAGCAGCCGCTGGTTTTTGCTGGCCTTGTAGTTCAAATCGCACTGGCTGCCCAAGTTCAGCACCGACAGCAAAAACGAAACCGATGCCTGCGCCGACTGCGCCAAGTATTTTTTTTGGACGCTGCCCGCCACTTGCAGCAGCACCACCGTGGCCGCATCCTTGCAAACCAGCAGGTTGCGGAAATGCTCACTAAGCCCAACCATGAATAGGTGTCCGTCGAACCCTTTTTGGAGTATCTCGTCGAAAACCAGCAACGCCTGCGGAATGCTTTCCCGGAGCAGGGCTTCGGTCATGCGGAAATAATAATCGTAGTCCAGAATGTGCAGGTTGGCAATCGTGTTCTGGTAGGTGATGCTCCGATCCGTTGAAAAGGTGGTGATCAAATCGAACATCGAAAGTGCGTCGCGCAGGCCGCCGTCGGCTTTTTGGGCAATCAGTTGCAGGGCTTCCTCTTCGGCGCGGATGTTTTCCTTGCCCGCAATCTTGGCCAGATGCCCCGAAATATCGCCGACGTTGATGCGGTTGAAATCGAAAATCTGGCAGCGCGACAAAATCGTGGGGATGATTTTGTGCTTTTCGGTGGTTGCCAGAATAAAAATGGCGTAGCCGGGCGGCTCTTCCAGCGTTTTCAGGAACGCGTTGAAAGCCGCGTTGGAAAGCATGTGAACCTCATCAATGATGTAAATCTTGTACCTGCCCGATTGCGGCGGGTAGCGCACTTGCTCCACCAGGTTGCGGATGTCGTCCACCGAATTGTTGGAGGCCGCATCAAGTTCATGGACGTTGAACGAGGCATTGGCATTGAAGCTGCGGCATGAGTCGCATTGGTCGCACGCTTCCGATTCAGCCGTGAGACTGGTGCAGTTGATGGTTTTGGCCAGAATCCGGGCGCAGGTGGTTTTGCCCACGCCGCGCGGCCCGCAAAACAGGAACGCCTGCGCCAACTGCTGCTGGCGGATGGCATTCTTGAGTGTGGTCGTGATGTGGGCCTGCCCCACCACCGTATCGAAAGTGGCCGGGCGGTATTTGCGTGCCGAAACAATGAACTGATCCATAGCCCAAAGTTACGGCTTTCGGAGCGAAATCGGTAGGGGTTCGGGCTTTTTGGAAGATACTATTTAGCCCCCGGCCCGAAAGGGAGGAAAGTCTTTTAGCCTTCTCCTTCGGAGGGGGTTTGGGTAAGGCTTCGGGTTTGGCCTTTTCAAAACATACTGTTTTCCGGCGCACCAGCCAGCACCAACCGCGTTCATTGCACGCTTATTTTTGCGGTGATTTTTCTTCTCGGGCGTTCCGTACCAGGCACCAACGCTTCGGCGGCAATGCTGTCCACGATGCCGATGCCGCCAATGACCTCGCCAAAAACCGTATAGCGGTAGTCCAGGTGCGGTGCGCCGCCCGTACTCACATAATCACGCAGTTGGCTGTCGAGCAGCGGAAGGCCGGTGTTTTCGTTGGCGGCCCGCACGCTGTCTTCGGTCAGCACGATGCCTTGCACAATGTAAAAGTCATACGGCGACGAGCCTTTGGCACCGTCGTGGTGCGCCATGCCCAACGCACCGCGTTTGTGGTAGTATTGCGGGTCGGTTTCAAACGGCACCTCGTAGTTTTCGGTTCGCAGCCGGGTTTTGTCGGCATGGCCACCCTGCACCACCATGCCCGGCACAAGGCGGTAAAAACTGGCCGTATCAAAAAACCCTTTCTTGACGAGCCGCACAAAACTGGCTCGGTGCAGCGGCGTACCCGCATACAGCCGCAGCTTGATGATGCCGTATTGGGTTTCGATAACCACCACCGAATCGGGGTGTTGCGTGGCGTAGTCGGTTAGTACTTGGCGTGCGTTTTTCTTGGTGATGCGCCTTTTGGCGGGGTCGGTTTCTGTGTCTTGCGGCTTATCGCTGCCGCACGCGAGCAGAAACACGGAAACCAACATGGCCGCCAACAGCCAAACCCTTTCCGGTGGCTTTCGCTGTTGGGCGGCCATGTTGCGAAATAGTATCTTTTGAAAGAGCCAAACCCGCATGGTTTTTCGGAGGGTTATCGGTGTGCCTGTGCGGTCAGAAAGCATAGCCAACCGTGAAACCGGCCCTGATCCAAACGGGGCTGCCCGTCAGGATGCCCGGAATGTCGTAGTTGTTTTCGGTCGTGGATTCCTTGATAACTAAACTGCGGCCGCTCACATACGGGCCAATGAATGTTTCCAGCGAAAATCCGCCGTTGAAAACCCATTGTCCGCCAATCAGCACGCCGCCGCTGTAATTATTGCTTACCAACTGGCCATCAAAGGTTTGCTTGCTGCTGCCGCCGCTGCTGTTGGGCACATCAACGGTGACATCGCCGCGCACGTCCAGTCTGCGGTAGCGGAAAAACGGCGCGACGTAAAAACCCGTGGGAGCTTTACCGCCCGGAAAATACCGGAATTCGGGTGTTACCGACCAGCCGCCAAAACGGAGTTTCTGATCCGTGAAAGGCACATTACGCTTGAAAATGTACTGCACACCCAACTGCAGGCTCATGTTTTCGGAAATCACCCGTTCGTAGGACGGCGAAAGTGCCAGTGCCGCCAAACTCAGCGGATTTAGCTTGACCACGTTTTGCCGGCTGTCGTCACTGTCTGACACGCGGCTGCGCGAAGGGGCGGGGCGCGTGGTTGTGGTGCGCCGCTGCTGGGCAAAAGCGTCGGAAACCGACGAACTCACCAGCAGGATCAGAAAAAGAAGGCGGGTTTTGCTCATACAAAAGATACTATTTTGTTGGATGATATGGGATGGATTCCGGGCCGGTAAAAGCAATTGTTTCCGGTACTTGATTGAGCAGGCCATTCCTGCCTTCAGGCAATAAATATGCCAATTTCGGCGGGCATCCGCACAAAAGCCGGGGTGAACCTTGCAGGTTCAAAACCGGTCATTTCAAGGCGTTTTCCAGCTTGAACGTCCACGCGTACTGGCTCGGCACGGTGGCGGGCGTGACGGCGGGCGGGCTGATGCTGATTTTGTTGGCGGCAAAAGCGGCGTTGACCGGGCCGCTGAAACCCAGCATACTCACCTT
>JAYWIH010000040.1:0-16797 GCA_043789005.1 Sphingobacteriales bacterium | reverse complement strand
CTCCTGCTGAGAGGGGAGCAGAGGCTCCTTCTTTTTCACCCCTCTCAGCAGGAGAGGGGCCGGGGGTGAGGTTGTTTGAAATAGTATCTCCCGGAAAGCCCAAACCCACCCCAGCCCCACCGCCTCCGCCCGAGGATTATTTCCTGAGTTCCGGCAAATTTTTACTATTTTCGCCGCTTCGTGACCATTAAAACAACCTTATATCCAACCTTCCACTGATGAATTTTCAGCGCATCAATAACATTACCGGCTGGGCCGTGTTTGTCATCGCCACCGCCGTTTACACCCTCACCGTTGAGCCGACGGCCAGTTTCTGGGATTGCGGCGAGTTCATTGCGGCGGCTTACAAGCTGCAAGTGCCACACCCGCCCGGCGCACCGTTTTTCCTGCTTGCCAACCGTATCTTCTCTTTCTTGGCAACGGATGTGCAACAAGTGGCTTTTTGGATGAATATGCTTTCGGTGCTGTGCAGTGCCGGGGCTTCGCTGTTTTTGTTCTGGACGATTACGCTGCTGGGGCGCAAAATCATATCAAAATCCAACACCAACGATACCGCATGGACAGCCGGAGAAATCATCCTGCTCATGGGGGCGGGTGTGGTGGGTGCGCTGGCCTATACTTTTTCCGATTCGGCGTGGTGGTCGGCAGTGGAGGCTGAGGTGTACGCGATGTCCTCATTTTTCACGGCTTTCGTATTCTGGGCCATTTTCAAATGGGAACTCATTGAAGATGAGGCGGCGGCCAACCGCTGGCTGGTGCTGGTGGCGTTTATGGTTGGCTTGTCCACGGGTGTCCACTTGCTGAATTTGGTGGCGGTTCCGGCGTTGGGCTTGGTCTATTATTTCAAGAACTACAAGCCCACCGCTTGGGGCGTGCTGGCGGCGTTGGCGGCCAGCGGCGCGGTGATTCTGGTCATCATGATCGGCGTGATTCCGGGCTTGCCGAGCCTGGCGGGCAGCATTGAGATTTTTTTCGTGAACAGCTTGGGTTTGCCCTTCAATTCGGGTATTATTTTCTTCGTGCTCATTTTTCTGGGTGCGTTGGGCTACGGACTTTATTACTCACAAAAAAACCAGAAAGTGCTGTTGAACACGGCCTTGCTGGCGTTCACATTTATCTTGATCGGCTACATGGCCTATATGCTGGCCTTGGTGCGGTCCAATTTCAATCCGCCCATCAATGAAAACGACCCCAGCGACGTGATCAGCTTTGTGTCGTATTTGAAACGCGAACAGTACGGCGACCGCCCGCTGCTGTTTGGGCCGAGTTTTACCACGCAAATCACTGACAGCAAGCGTACTACGCCCGTGTACATGAAGGCCAAGGACAAGTACGAGATATACGATTACCGCATCCAATACATTTACGAGCAGCGCGGACAAATGCTGCTGCCGCGCCTGTTCAGCAGGCAGGACAACCACCCGCAACTGTACCGCCAGAAACTGGGCCTGCGCCCCAACGAAAATCCGGGCTTCAGCGATAATATCCGGTTCCTGTTCACGTACCAGTTCGGCTACATGTATTTCCGCTATTTCGGCTGGAATTTCATTGGCCGTGAAAGCGACAACGAAGGCGCGGGAGCCTTGAACCCGGTCAATGCTTTCAAGCCCGTGCCCGAGGAAATCGCCACCAACAAGGCCCGCAACAATTTCTGGGCGTTGCCGCTCATCTTGGGCACGGTGGGTTTAGTGTTCCAGTTTTCGCGCCACCGGCGGGGTTTCGGGGTCACGTTCATCCTGTTTTTCCTGACGGGCTTGGCCTTGGTCATTTACCTGAATTCGCCGCCCACCGAACCGCGCGAACGCGATTACATTTACGTGGGTTCGTACTACGCGTTTTGCATCTGGATCGGTTTGGGCGTGATTTCGGTGGCCGATTTCCTCCGGCGTTTCCTCAAGAATCCAACCAATGCCGCCGTGGCCGCCACGGGCGTTTGTTTGCTGGTGCCGGGCATCATGTTGCAGCAAGGTTACGACGACCACGACCGTTCGGGACGCTATATGCAGGTGGACTGGGCCAAAAACCTGCTCAACTCGTGCGCCAAAAACGCAATCCTGTTCACCGGAGGCGACAACGACACATTCCCGCTGTGGTACGTGCAGGAAGTGGAAGGCTTCCGGACGGATGTGCGCGTGTGCAACCTGAGCCTGCTGGGCACCGAATGGTACATCACGCAGATGAAACGCAAGGCGTATGATTCGGAAGCATTGCCGATTACCTTGGACGAGAAGAACTACAAGGGCAAAAACGAGCAGATTCCGGTGATGGAAAATGAGGCCGTGAAAGGCGGCATTGACCTGAACCAATACATAAAATTGGTAAAAAGCGAAAACCCCGCCATCCAATACGCGTATGGCGATGAGAAACTGACCATTTTGCCTTCCAAAACGCTGGTGCTGGCCGTGGATGTGAACCGTGTGAAACAGATGGGCATCGTGAAAGCCAGCCTCGCCGATTCCATCCGTCCGCAGATGGTGTGGAACGTGAACCGCAACGACCTGCTCAAGCCCGATTTGATCATGCTGGACATGATTGCCAACAACAATTGGGAACGCCCGATTTATTTCAACACCACGCTTTCACAGTCCAATTACTTGGGCATGAAGGAGTTCATGCAGCAGGAAGGCTACGCCATGCGGCTGCTGCCCGTGCGCGTGGCGGGTGCGCGAGACGGTTATGTGAACTCGGATGTGATGTATGACCGCCTGATGAACAAGACTTTCTGGCGCAACACTGATAACACAAACGTGTATTACGATGCCAACTACCGCGCCCTGCCCACGATTGTGCCACGCCGGGGCTTTGCCGAACTGTGTGAGCAGTTGCTGTTTGAAGGCGACAAGACCCGCGCCAAAGCCGCCGCCCTCAAATGCCTGCAAGTGCTGCCCGACCGCACCATTCCGTACGACTTGTACACCACGCCGCTGATTTCAATATTGTTCCGCACCGGCGAGGAAAAGAAGGCGCTGGAAGTGGCCAAGACCATGGGCGACCGTGCCGCCAAAAACCTGGAATATTACGCCGAAAACCAGCCCGGCAGCGACGATATGCGCCTGAGTATGTACATTATCAGCCAAGTGGCGATGGCGTTGAAGGAAGCGGGCAAAAAAGAAGCCGACGCGTACGAAAAAGTGTACGCCCGCTACGCTGGCAGTTTCGGCGGACAGTGAGAATACACTTGCAACAAAAAAGCCCCCACCGAAAGAGGGGGCTTTTTTGTTGTGGGGGTTTGGCGTTTTTAAAAGATACTGTTCTGCGGCTATTCGTTTTTCAGGTACTTGGCAAACCACTCTTCCGCCGACTGGGCATAGTGGGTCAGGGCGAAACCGACTTTTTTCTCTACGTTTCCCTGTGCCTTGCGGATAGAGGACGAGATCATGTGGTGCGATACGGATTCGCCTTCCTGATGTCCCATCTGGCGCAGCATCTGCACGATTTTTTCGCCGTCGAACAGGCGCAACAAAGGCTCATCCAACGAATTGACGAACAGTATCTTGGACGATGCGAATTGCTCCAGCACCTCTTGTTCCTTCGACAAAACCGGATGATGCTCCAGAAACACCACCGCCGAGTAAGTTCCGCCAGCGGTTCCTGATTTGGCCAGATACACGGTGTGCGGCAATCCGCATTCGGTCAGGCAGTTTTGGAACAGTTCCTGCGTTTCGGGAAACCAAGCCATGACAAGCGAATCCGGGTAATCTTTCAGAAGTTCCAGAAAACCCTGTTGCTTTTCAACACCAGTCATCCACACAATATCAGTGCATTGTATGGGCTTTGGTTTTCTCTTGAAGAAGTCGAACATGGTGTTTCGGATAAAATACGGGTATTCCGTAAATCAAGTGCTATCGTTGCAAACCTCCAAACACAATGCCCCTTTTTCGGAAAGGACTTTTTTTGTTGGCCGGGTTTGGCATTTTCAAAAGATACTATTTTGTGGCAATCGTGCAGGGCGTTGGCAAAGGTTTGCGCATCGCCAAAGCCGCACTTAACTGAAGCGTCTCTGTCAAAATTGACTTATGCACTCAACTTGACTGGATATTCCAACTGATGCAATTGAGGATTCCGCCTTCCCGGGCAATTTCGTTACTGTCAACCGTCGCAATTGTCTGCCCCCTGAATACGTTTTCCAAGACTTTCATCGCTTCCTCATCTTCCGCACGCTGAAAGGTTGGGACAATGATGGCTTGTTTCATCTGGAGGTAATTCAAATAGATGCCTTCCGCACTGGCACTTTTTTCGTTCTCATAAGGGTTATAAGGAATTTCAATCCAATCAAGCCCGGCGTTATGCAGGGCCATCCTGAAAATGCGTTGAAACTCCGGCTTTTCGCGCGAATAATCATTGATGAGAACCGTATCATTGTCAATGAAACGCACCATTCCGTCGGCGTGTCCCGTGCATTCCGATTTGTCCCAAGGCACAAAGAACAGTTTTTCGATTTCAAGCGCATCTTTAAGTTGCCTGATCAGTTCCTTTTCGGAAATGTCCGGATTTTCCTTGAAAACCTTGTCGCATACAATGGCTTTTCCACCTGTCTGGATCACATTTCCACCATCCAATACAATCTCCGATTTCGCGGGTTTCAGTCTTAGTCTTATGGATGCGCAAACGCTGTCAACATCGGTGATTGTCTTGCGTTGTGTCTGGCTTTGCAAATAATCGGGGTTGTACCGGAATTGCACAAACCTGTCCGTGCCTATCTGAATGGGCATATAATCAACCGCCCAAATATCCTTTGTGTCTGGCAGAAACCCGTACGCAATGTCATTTATCCTCAAAACCTGCCCGAACCGCTCCAAAAAACCGGAATATTTCTTTTTTTGCAGGCTGTCGGCCAGATACAGGAAATCCGTTGTGCTGTCGTGCATTACTGGGGCAATTTGCTTTTATAATGCCTTATTTTTTCTTCCATTGTCATTCTGGCATATCTTGGTGAGGGAGATGGCAAATATTCCGCGATTGTAACTTCCGGAAAGGATTTAAGGAAAGTAGTTTCCACAAACTTGCTGGTAAAAAATATTGATTTTATTTTCGGGTTTTTGATGATTTCCGCGATTAATTTATTGTTGTCTTCGACAATCTCAAGGTTACTATCCAAGTTGCTGTTGTCTTTTCTACGCACCTTCAGAAATATGTCTGTTATGCCTATCCCGTGCTTCTCAAACAATCTCTGCTTATCGCTTTTGCTGGAAAGTTGCACATCATAAACTGAAGAGATGATTTTCCAGAACTGATTTCGCTTTGCACCGTAGAACCATTGACCTTCATCAGATTTACTTTGCGTTTGCTCTCGGCCCGGAAAACTTCCGAGAATCAGCGTAGTTGCATTTTGTGGCACAAAAGGCTTGAACGGGTGTGTTTCTGTTTTATTCATTT
This sequence comes from Sphingobacteriales bacterium, assembly GCA_043789005.1. Classification (GTDB taxonomy): domain Bacteria; phylum Bacteroidota; class Bacteroidia; order Cytophagales; family 172606-1; genus Xanthocytophaga. The sequence continues at coordinate 11,421 of JAYWIH010000040.1, read as the reverse complement.
TCGGGATTTGGTTTAATTTGTGTTGTTTTTTATCAACGCACCATTTTTATCTCTTTTCAATTCACAAACAATTCCCCTGTCATTCCTGTCGCCACGGTCTGTTGTCAAGCGGAAACTGTGTTTTGTCCTCCTGTAAGGAACCCGGTGCAACGCCGACGGCTCCAAAACTTGGCGTGACTCCGTTTGTCACAAGATTCTTCTCCACAGAAGGACGCGGGAATATCAATTGTCAGGAAAACAATTTCTTGGGGATAACTCCCCTCTTATTCCTGCAAACAATTTCCCGTTTCAGAAGTCCAAGTTCGTTCTGGATGAAAGCCAGTTCGTCAATCGGAATGAAATAATTGCCATTAACTTTTGTTGCTGCCAGGTGTTCCGGAGCATTTATGGGATTACTGAAAAAATGGTTGTGTATTTCCGTATCGCATACATCCACCGGATGGCTTTCGTGCAGTTTTTTTAGGAGTGCAAAAGTCTGCCCGACCACTGTTTTCGGGTTGCCGATTGAAAACCGCATATTAAAATGATCAAGTAAGGAATCCCTCGGCGACAAGTAGCAGTGCGCTTCCGTCAGGCCGTTTTGGGTTCGCAACTCAAAATAATATTCACGGTAGCTTTTGCCGGTTTCCCCAACTTGCCGTTCGGTAAGGTGCGCCATGCCGATTGCACCGAACACACCGACAATATCCGCCTCCGGAATCGGTTTCCTAAATTTAACATCAAAAAGATACGCGTCAAATCCCATGTATTCGAGTCCGGTTACGGGCATCAATATGCGGATTTTCAAATTGTTTCCAACATTCAATTACTGCAAAACTACAGTCGATAAAATGCAGCAGTGTTTTCAAAAGCCGGGTTTGGGCATAAAAAAGATACTATTTTGCACCGGTTAAAACCTGCCGCGCAAAACAGTATCTTTTAAAAACGCCAAATCCATAACAAAAAAAGCCCCCTCTTTCGGAGGGGGTTGGGGGAGGCCGTTCAGTCTTCCAGCGTCACCGTAGACGAAAGCCTGCTGCTTTTGGGCTTGAACGTGGAGGCCTCGTATTTTTTGGGGGCATACAGGAACCCGAACGCTTCCGCGCCATCTTTGGCCGAGCATTTATGGTGGATCTTGTGCGCCCTGATCATGCGGCGCAGATACGGGTTTTGGGGCCGCATACCGTGCCTGATGCGCTGGTGTACCAGCACATCGTGGAAAAGCACGTAAAACACGCCGTAGGCCGTGACCCCAATGCCCACCCACAGCAAGAACCGCAGGCCCGAATACTCAATGCCCGCCATCATGCAGGCCACGGCAGGCAGGCTGAAAACCAAGCCGAACAAGTCGTTCTTTTCCAGCACGCCGTCATACGGCGCGTGGTGCGATTTATGCCACGACCACAAAAAGCCGTGCATCACGTATTTGTGCGTGGCCCAAGCCACAAATTCCATGAAAAAGAACGTCGCGATGGCGACTGTGATATTGAGCCAGAGGGAAAGCATATGTTTGGAATGTCAAGTTACAGTATGGCGTTTGTTGAAAATAAACCAAAAAAGGGGTTTTGAAGTTTGCAAAGATACTATTTTTTGGCTCCGGCTTTTTTAGCACGGCCAAAACCGGGTTCACAGCGAGGCAAGCCGGTCGCGGACTTGCTCCATGAGCCACATCGGCGTGGATGTTGCCCCGCAAATGCCTACTGTATCGTTTGTGGCAAACCATTCAGGCTCAACGTCTTCCACGTTGGAAACAAAATGCGTGTCGGGGTTGGTTTCCTTGCAGACGCTGTACAGCACCCGCCCGTTGGATGATTTGGAGCCGGATACGAAAACCACCTTGTCGAAGCGCGTGGCAAAAACCCGCAGTTCCTTATCGCGGTTCGACACTTGGCGGCAAATCGTGTCGTTGGCATCCACTTCAATGCCCGACTCCTGCAATTTTTGCTTTATCTCGTAAAACTTGCCGGTGCTTTTGGTGGTCTGGCTGTAGAGTGTGATTCTTCTCGGCATTTCGGCCATGTCCAATTCCGCCAAATCCTGGAACACCACCGCCCGGTTGCCGGTCTGCCCCAGCAGGCCCACCACTTCGGCGTGGCCGTGCTTGCCGTAAATGTAAATCGTATCGTGTTTGTCGTGCGAGTTCTTGATGCGGTTTTGCAGTTTCAGCACCACCGGGCACGAGGCATCAATCAGTTCAATGTTGTTTCTCAAGGCCAGTTCGTAGGTGGCGGGCGGCTCGCCGTGTGCCCGTATCAGCACTTTCTCGTTTTGCAACTGCGCCAAATCATCATGGTTTATAATGCGCAAGCCCTTGGCTTCCAGCCGCTTCACTTCCTCATCGTTGTGTACAATGTCGCCGAGGCAGTACAAGTAGCCTTGCTCGTCCAGAATGTCTTCGGCCATTTCAATGGCATACACCACCCCGAAACAGAAGCCCGAATTGCTGTCGATAGTCACCTGGAGGTTCAACATGGCCAAATTTGCTGAAGTGTTTGTTTTCAATTGTCACACAGGTAAACTTATTTGCCCGGATTGTGTTTGGGAGAACCGGGGTTTTTGCTCTTCGGAAGATACTATTTTTGAACAACGATTGGCGGCAGATTATCGGAATTCGGTCTTGTGATTGTCAGGAAAACGCCTTGAATTCAATCCATTGGTTTTTGCGAAATGAATGTACTAACAGTCAGGCACATATCCAAAACATACGCGGGGCAACCGCGACCGGCAGTGGAAAACATCTCGTTTTCGCTGCGCAAAGGCGAATTGCTGGGACTGGTTGGCGAGAGCGGCAGCGGCAAAACCACGCTGCTGCGGCTGGTTGCCGGGCTGGAAGATGCCGACGAAGGAACAATCCGGTTGAAAAACGAGGCGGTTACCGGCCCGTTGCGCCATCTGGTGCCGGGCCATCCGCACATCCGGCTCGTGCACCAGGATTTCAAGTTGTCGCCCAACATCAGTGTCCGTGAAAACATTGCCTACGCGCTGCGCACCTACGATACCGCGTACCGCGAAAACCGCCTGACGCAGGTAATGCAACTTTGCGAACTGACCAACCTGCAACACAAACTGCCGCGCCAATTGTCGGGTGGCGAAATGCAGCGCGCGGCTTTGGCAACAGCCTTGGCCGACGAACCGGCATTACTGCTGCTCGATGAACCGTTCAGCAACGTGGATGCGGTGCGGCGGCAAACGTTGCGCCACGGAATCACGGATATTCTGCGCCGCAGCCGCACCACGGCCATTTTTGTGACGCACGACACCGCCGAAGCACTGGCGTTGTCAGACAGGGTTGCGGTGCTGCACAGTGGCGGGATTGTGCAGATCGGCACGCCCCGGCACGTGTATTCGCAGCCGGATTCGCCGTACGTGGCAAGCTTGTTTGGCTGCGCAAATATTTGTCCGGCGCGAAACCTGCAAAGTATCCGCCTGCCAGCCAGCCAAATGCCCGGTTTCCCGGCAAACACTTTGCTTTGCATCCGGGCCGAAAACATTGCCGTTGTTTCGGAACCGGAAGCCGATTTTTCGGGCAAGTTGTTAAAAACCAACTATTTGGGAATGTATGAACTCTGGGACGTGGAACTGACCAAAAAAATAAACTGGCAGGTTTTGGCTTTTGGAAACATACTATTTCCGGACAGGAAAGTTTTCCTGAAAGTGGATTGGGCCAAGGCGCATATGTTCAGGCAGTAGCACACGCTTCAGCTTGTGCAAAATCCGCAGGATTTTAAAATAGTATGTGTCAAAACCGCCAAACCCGTCTGTTCTCCCGGAAGCCGTTGCCCGTTGCCGGTTCGGCACACAGTCTCTGACCTATGTTTTTCAACTGGCGCAAGTCACAAGTCAATCACAATCGGCTTGTGTACAGGCTTGTAATTCAAGTCCATGATGCTGGCATTCACAAACGTGATGCCGTCCGTTTCCAATTGTCCGTAGCCTTCGTGGATGTGCCCGAACAAGTGGATTTTCGGTTTCACACGCCACACCGACTCCAGCAAATCGCGGCAGCCCACTTGGTCGCCCGTGAAAGTCTTGTCTAGAAAGCCGTGCGGCGGACCGTGGGTAACGAGAATGTCCGTTCCGGCGGGAATCATTTCCCAGTACCGCCGGATGTCCGCGCCGCGCCGCCGGTTAAAAGCCCAGTCATGGAACCAAGGCGTGACCGGCGAACCCCACACGCGCAGTCCGGCTATTTCCACCGCGCTGTTGTTCAGGTAAATGGCATTCGTAATCAGTGCTTCGGCGGTTTCGGGCTGGCGTTCAAAAAGGAAGTCGTGGTTGCCCGCCACCACAATCTTGTGCGGATGCGGCAGCGAACCCAGCCACTTGTTGAAAGCGATGATTTCGGGCACTCTGCCCATGTTGGTCAGGTCGCCGGCGTGCAGCAGCATATCGCCTTCGGGCACGTGCATCGCTTCGTGCGCACCGTGCGTATCCGAAATGCAAACTATTCTCATGGGAAAATTTAGACGGGGCTGAAAATAGTATCTTTCCGGAAGCCGAAACCCGGCCTTGCAACGTTTGCGCCGGGCCGCTGGACTTAGAAAGTCCAGCTACGCCTTCGTCAGTCTTTTTTCCACGGCCAGTTGATTTTCTTCTTGTCCTTTTTATTCCTGCCGTTTTTGTTCTTCTTTTTCCAAGTGAACTTGTTGTCAACTTGGAAGAAATACCGCAGCGAAACGTAAAAATTATTGTAGCGGTCAAATTCCTCATCGCCCCACAAAAAATTGTAGCCGGTGGTCAAATGGAAGCCCAGCAACCGAAAACCCGCCACCGGAGCCACGCCGATGCGCCCTTTCTTGAAGTCGGTGGCATACACCAGGTTGCCACCATAGGTAAGCGCAATGCGGCCCCACTTGTACCAAAAACCCGCTTTGTATTCGGCCAGGTTGTCCCAGAAATTATACCCGAACGAGCCGCCCACCGACAGCATGGTTGGCTTGCTCAGGCTGATTTTGCGCCAGTGGTGTTCCACGCCCATTTCCAAGTAGCTGTACGCCCCGCGCTGGAAGCCCAGTTGCGCGCCGTAGTTGCGCTGGTACAATTTGGCCAGCGGCGAATACCCGCGTTCGGGAGCCAAAAAATCCGTGGCGGAAAACTGCCGTACAGGCACGGACGACGCGAAAAAAACTGCCGGACTATCCGATGGCGGCGTGTATTGGGCTTGGGCGGAGCAGAAAACGAACACGGCAAGGCAGCGGGCGGCGGGCCTGAAAATGGCGGGGAGGTTTGGCGTTTTCAAAAGATACTATTTTGGGATTTCTAAAAATTCAAGGATTTCATGGTCGGGCGGCGTGTGTTGGTCAAGTTGTGGCTTGTGTCTGCGTCCGTGGCTCGTGTCTTCACGAGCCACCAAGCGTGGCGGCTAACCGTGGTCACGAACCAAACGCCCGTTTTGCAGGCGTAGTATGTTCGTGAAAGTCTCGTATTCGTAGGTTTGGTTGGAGCACAACACCACCAGCCGGTCTTTAATATTTTCCGAAAGCAATTGCCGGTACCACGCAATGCCCGCCGCATCCAGGTTGGAGGTCGGCTCGTCGAGCAGCAGCACCGGCGTGTCTGAGCAGCAGGCCAGACCGAGTTTAAGCCGCGTTTTCATGCCCGACGAAAAATTGCCGACAAACTTGTGCCTCGCCGCCGCCAAACCGATTTTCTCAATGAAATCATTGGCCGTCAATTGGTTGCGCAGCGGTTTGAACTTGCAGTGAAATGCCACTGCTTCCTGAAGCGTGAATTCCTCAATCATTTCCAGATAGGGTGCGGCAACGGAAACGTACCGGAAAACATCGTCGGCGGGCAGGGGTTTGGCACTTTCAAAACATACTATTTTGCCTTCGGTCAGGGGCAGGTTTCCGGCCAAGAGTTGCAGGAAAGTGGATTTGCCGCTGCCGTTCGGCCCCGTAACCACGTACACGTTGCCGGGTTCCAATGTCAGGTCCACGCCCCGCAATATCCAGTCGCGGTTGAATTTGCGGCCCGCGTTTTCAAGTTCAATGCGCATAGTCCGTCAGTGCATGGGCAGGTTTGGCGTTTTCAAAAGACACTGTTTTTTTTCCCCTCTCCCACGCCAAGTCGTGGCTTTCAGCTTCGGGGAGGGCTGGGGTGGGGCCGCTTTTCAGAAAGCACCGGCAATCCAGCGGAAAAGCCACACGGCCAGCCAAACAACCAACCCGACCCAAGCCACCAACAGCACAGCCACCAGCACCCAAACGCCCCACGCATTGCCTTGGTGCTTGCCTTCGTAATAATACTCGCGCAGCAGCCGCACATTGCGCTGGTTGGCCTTGAAACCGAAGTCGAACAAGTCGCCCAAAACGGGAATGCCGCCGATGGATGCATCCAACAATGCATTGACCAACAGTTTGAGAATCAGCTTGCCGCTGGCTCCGTGCCGCGCCATGGTAAACACCAGCACCGCCGACATCCCGAACGTAACCACCTCGCCCACCACCGGAATCAGGCCGATGATTGGGTCAAGGCCGATGCGGAAATTGGTGCCGGGCACGCGGATGGCATTATCCAGCAGGTTGCTGGTTTTTTCAATCCACCGCATTTCACGGTTTTCCTTGTTTGGCGTTTGGTTTGGCACGTCGGGTCTTGGCATGGCGGTTTCGGGCATGGTTCCGGTTTCAAAGGTAGCAAAACCGGACGACTTAGAATTTGCAATGCCTGCCTAGGCCCGAAAACAAAAAAGGCAGCGATGTTGCATCGCTGCCTGCATTTTTCAAAGCCGGTCAAGAATCCACGGGTTTTGGTGCGGGACGAACAAAATTTAATTTCCGTGAAACGCGTGAAACACGTATCTTTGCGTAATCGGAAACGGAAACAAATATGGCCGTGTACGCCGTAGCACACAAGCGACAAACAGCCGATTCGGTACGTGGGTAACACGGCGGCTACAAATGCACAGCGCAGGCCAAAATGCCAAGATAGTCGTTTCGCATACCCCTGTATTCCAAGCATTTGCATCATTTAAGGCTTCCGGCATCCAAGTGAGTAAAATGGCAGCGGAGGCGTTTTTCGCAGTCAAATTCTTACTAATTGCCGCCAAAAGCCACGTGGTTCGCGTTTGCCGCCGCCGGTTCGGGCGGTTACCTTTTGCGGCCCTGTGTTACGGGGCTGCCCGTTAAACGAATTTGAAGCATATTTGCGGTCATGTGTTTGATTACCAACAGAATACGGAAAAGCGAAACCCCAAACACTAACGACTGAACATGGGCAAGATAATAGCGATTGCCAACCAAAAAGGTGGCGTGGGTAAAACCACAACGGCAATCAATCTGGCCGCCAGCTTGGCGGCCCTGGAATACAAGACCCTGATCGTGGATGCCGACCCGCAAGCCAACTCCACATCCGGGCTGGGGTTCAACCCGAAGGAAATCGAAAACAGCATATACGAGTGCATGGTGGACGGCATCAACGCCCGCGACGTGGTGATCCACACCGACCTGCCGTTTCTGGATTTGCTGCCCTCGCACATTGACTTGGTGGGGGCCGAGGTCGAGATGATCAACCTCAAGAACCGCGAGGACAAGATGAAAGAAGCCCTGCGCGACACCAAGAACGACTACCAGTTCATCATCATTGACTGCTCGCCGTCGCTGGGCCTGATCACCATCAACAGCCTTACCGCCGCCGATTCGGTCATTATTCCGGTACAGTGTGAGTATTTCGCGCTGGAAGGACTGGGCAAACTGCTCAACACGATCAAGATTATCCAGTCGCGGCTGAATATGCAACTGGAAATAGAAGGCATCCTGCTGACCATGTACGACCTGCGGGTACGCCTGTCGAACCAAGTGGTGGATGAGGTGAACACGCACTTCCAGCAGATGGTTTTCAGCACCATCATCCCGCGAAACATCCGCCTGAGCGAGTCGCCGAGTTTCGGTGTGCCCGCCATCTCGCACGATGCCGACAGCAAGGGTGCGGTGAGCTACCTGAACTTGGCCCGCGAAATACTGGCCAAAAACGGCATGGTGCATCCGGGATAGGCTTTTGGGAGGTTTGGGCTTTCCGGAAGATACTATTTTGGAAATGCGGAATTGGGAGTGCCGAATGCGGAATAAAAAGAAACGCAGGTCAGACACTGTGTGTCAGACCGGAAGGGGGAAATCGGCTTCCGCAAGAACGGGCAGGTTTTGCATTCCAGAAAGATACTATTTTAAAAACCGGCGGTTCAGGGGGCGCAGCCCGAAAAAGGGCGAACATTGACAGCAAGGAACCAAACCGCAAAACAAAACCGAAAATGGCTAACGAAATTGAAAATATGGATTCGTCCAAGACCTCGAAAAGAAGGAATGCACTGGGCCGGGGCTTGGGCGCATTGCTGCAACAAAGCGACCCGGTGAACGACCCCGAACTGGAACAGTTGCAGACCATGAACAGCGTGGCCGAGATTGACGTGGACTCGATTGAAACCAACCCGTACCAGCCGCGTACTACTTTTGACCGCGAGGCGCTGAACGAACTGGCCGAATCCATCCGGGTTCAGGGAATCATCCAACCAATCACGGTGCGCCAACTCAGCCGCAACCATTACCAGCTCATTGCCGGCGAACGGCGTTTGCAGGCTTCCAAGCTTGCGGGCCTGAAGCACATTCCGGCCTACATCCGCACCGCCAACGACCAGCAAATGCTGGAAATGGCGTTGATTGAGAACATCCAGCGCGAAAACCTGAATGCGATTGAAATCGCGCTGAGCTACCAGCGGCTCATTTCGGAGTGCAGCCTGAAACAGGAGGAACTCGGCGACCGGGTGGGCAAAAACCGCGCAACCGTGAACAACTACCTGCGGCTGCTGAAACTGCCGCCCGACGTGCAGGCCGCCGTGCGCGACACCAAACTTTCCATGGGCCATGCCCGCGCCATCATCAACGTCGAAAACATTGACACGCAACTGTCCATCTTCCACCAAATCGTGCGCGACGACCTTTCGGTGCGTGCCGTGGAAACGATTGTGCGCAACTTGGCCGACGAGGCGGGACAAAAACGCAAGAAGGAACGCAAGCCGCTGAAGCTGGAACACACGCAGTTGCAATACAAACTGTCGTCGCACCTGAGCACAAAGGTGACGCTGAAAGCCAATGAGAAAAGCCAAGGCGAAATCCGCATCCCGTTCGCTTCCGACGAGGATTTGAGCCGGATTCTGGAATTGCTGAACGTTTGACAGACATTGGCTTGGTTTTGGCAGCACCGCACAACCCGCACCTTGCACTTGCGGGTTTGCCTTTCCACACACACCAGATCCGCTATGCCGCCGTATCCGCCTTGCCATCGAGAAACCATGAAAAACCGCCCTTCAGCATTCCGCATTCCCCATTCCGAATTGTTGCGGGGGTTTGTGCTTTTGCTGGGATACTATTTTGTGGCTGCCTCCGCCGCCGCCCAAACTGACACCGTGGCCCGGCAACCCGGCGATCCGGTGCGCATAGCCAACGCTGCCACCGATACGGTTATGGTCAAGGGTGCGCCATTGCACTCGCCGCGCCGCGCCACCATGCTCGCCGCCCTGCTGCCCGGCACCGGACAGATATACAACCGCAAATACTGGAAAGTGCCGATTGTGTATGCGGGCTTCGGAGTGTGCGGGTATTTTATCTACACCAACAACCAAACTTACCAGAATTTCCTGCAAGCATGGCAGGCAAAAAACAACGGCGGCACAGGCGACGGACCTTACATATATGATCGTTTTGATCCGAAATACCCGGCCAGCAGTCGTTTGAATAATCTGGAAAATCTCCGGCGCAACAAAGACCAGTTCCGGCGCTACCTTGAACTGAGCGTCATTGCCACCGTAGCCATGTACGCCCTGCAAATCGTTGATGCCAACGTGGATGCGCACCTGCGCGGCTTCGACTGGAACAGCGAAAACCTGACGCTGCGCTTTGAGCCGGTGCTGGATGGCAACTTTGCGGGCATGGGCTTGGTGCTGCGCTGGTGAAGCCTCCCCCGACCTCCGAAGGAGGGGGGTGAAAAAATAGTATCTTTACAGACACCAAAACCGCCATCCAAAAGCCCCCTCCTTCGGAGGGGGTTGGGGGAGGCTCTTTTTTTATGAACATCCTGATACTCGGTTACGGAAAAATGGGCCGCACCATTGAGCGAACCGCCTTGTCGCGCGGGCATCAAATCGGTTATAAAATCAATGCCGACAACCTGCACGAAATGGCGCAGATAAACCCCGCACAAGTGGACGTAGCCATTGAATTCAGCGAGCCGGGAGCCGTATTGGGCAACTTGCATTTCTGTTTCGGGCATCATATTCCGGTGGTGTGCGGCACTACCGGCTGGCTGGAGCGGCGCAACGAAGTGGAGCGGCAGTGCATGAACAACAACGGCGCGCTTTTCCATTCGTCCAATTACAGTTTGGGCGTGAATTTGTTCTTCCACCTGAACAAGGTGCTTGCCAAACTCATGAACCGCTACCCCGAATACGATGCGCTGATTGACGAAACGCACCACACCGAAAAGAAGGACGCACCGAGCGGCACCGCCCTCACGCTGGCCGGCGACGTGCTGGACAATGTCAGCCGCAAAACAAACTGGGTGAACAACCAAGCCAAAAACGCCTCGGAACTATCGATATTTTCGCACCGCGAACCCAACGTGCCGGGCACGCACATCGTCCGCTACACCTCAGCCATTGACGACATCGAAATCACGCACACGGCACACAGCCGCGAGGGTTTTGCGTTGGGAGCCGTGCTGGCCGCCGAATGGCTGGTGGGCAAGCACGGCGTGTTTGGCATGGAAGATATGCTGGAGTTTTGAGTGGATCAGTCCACGGACGACAGTTCATAGTCCACGGACAAGAGTCGGGTTTGGGGTTTTTGAAAGATACTATTTTGCAAATCCCGTAGCTTTACGGGTGTTGGATTGGTAAACGGTAAACGCAAAACGCAAATATGCAGTGGGCCAAATATTTGAGTGTGATTGCCGCCAGTATGCTGAAATTTGTGGCCGGGCCGTTGAGCGGCGTGGCCTTGGGTTTGCATTGGCTGGAAACTTTTTTGCTCACCGTGGTGGGCATGATGCTGAGCGTATTCATTTTCACGTATTTGGGCAACACCTTGAAAACCACCATCCTGCGCCGGTTTTATAAAAACCGCAAGCTATTTACGCCGCGCAACCGGCGCATTGTGCGCATCTGGGCAAAATACGGCATGGCGGGTGTGGCATTCCTGACCCCGCTGCTGCTCACGCCCATCGGCGGCACCATGATAGCCGCCTCCTTCGGCGAGTCGCGCATCAAGGTTTTTGCCTACATGTTTGCCAGCGCGGTATTCTGGAGCCTTATCTTTACACTTATCGTGGACACGGTGGGGCACGAAGCGTTCCTGTTGTTCTGACAAGGTGGAAAAGACCTCACCCTCACCCTCACCCCCGGCCCCTCTCCTGCTGAGAGGGGTGAAAAAAAAGGGAGCCTTTGCTCCCCTCTCA
>JAYWIH010000039.1:0-16938 GCA_043789005.1 Sphingobacteriales bacterium | reverse complement strand
CGGAGCCGCAACCCCAAGCAGCAAGGCGATGCCAATAATTCATCACAGCCGGATTTCAATTATCTGAATCCCAGCGACTTGGAAAATTCCGATTACGTGTTTGACAACGCCAACCTGGCTCTCTTCGCCGAAAACATCTTTGCCCTCAGCGAGAAATTCAGCCTTACGCCCGGTTTCCGTTGGGAATACATCCGCACCGATTTCCTAGGCTACTACAAGCAGCGCGTGTTCGATTCGGCCGGCAACCTGATTGTGGACAACCGGATTACCGAGCAACGCGAGCAGCCGCGCGGGTTTCTACTGGCGGGTTTGGGCCTGAGCTACAAGCGGAGCGAAACCTTGGAAGGCTACGCCAACGTGTCGCAAAACTACCGCGCCGTAACTTTCTCGGATTTGCGGATCGTGAACCCGAGCGTGGTCATTGACCCGAACCTGACCGACGAACGCGGTTTCAACGCCGACTTGGGCATCCGGGGCAACCGGGAAAACTGGTTTAATTACGACGTGAGCCTGTTTTGGATGCGCTACAACAACCGGATTGACTTGGTTCCGCAGTTCGACAGCACTATTTTCAACGAACGCCGCTTCCGCACCAACGTTGGCGCGTCGCGGCACGTGGGCGTGGAGGCGTTTGCGGAAATGGATTTATGGAGGTTTTTCGGCGGAAAAGTCACGGCGGGCGAGCCAGCCAGACAACTATCCGTTTTTGCGGCGGTCACCCTGGCCGATGCCCGCTACGTGCGCATCAGGGAGGCGTTGAGAAAAGATGCGCGGAGCCAAGTGAAGGAAGGGAATTTTGTGCCGTTCGCCCCGCAAATCATCGGTCGGGGCGGCGTTACTTTTGGCTGGAACGGCTGGAAGGCGACTTACCAGACCGCCTACACGTCCCGCCAGTATTCAAATGCGGCCAATACCAACACCACCCGCGAACCCACCGCCGTGCTATCGTCGCTGCCGGGCTACCACGTCATGGATCTTTCCGCCTCTTACAGCCACAAGTTCCTGACCATTGAAGGCAGCCTCAACAATCTGACCGGCAACCGCTATTTTACGCGCCGCGCCGAAAGCTACCCCGGCCCCGGCATCATCCCCGCCGACGGACGTGCCTTTTATTTGACGTTGCAGGGAAAATTCTGAGCAGATAACAAGGCAGGTTTGGGCTTTTGAAAAGATACTATTTTCAAAGACCTCACCCCCGGCCCCTCTCCTGCTGAGAGGGGAGCAGAGGCTCCCTTTTTTGCTCCCCTCCCTTTCGGGGAGGGGCTGGGGGTGGGGCCTCTTCCCGTCATTTGAAACCGGCGGGGCGCACCCTCTTCCATACGCCAAACAGCGCGGCAAACACCTTACCCTCCACCACGCGGCGGAAAACCCTGAAATACAGCATCAGGTACAGCACCACCGTCATGAGCCAGATTATGGCCACATTGAACCAAAGCGTGGGTACCTGCCAGCCCAGAAAGGCCTTGCTCGGCGCGTAGAAGTGCGTGCGGAAATCCCAGAAACTGCCCGTGATGGCCGGAGTCTGGTACACGGGATATATTTTTTGCAGCAGTTCCTGGTTGTATTCGATAATCCGGTTCTCAACGGCGGTGTTGGTGGACAGCCGGGCAATGGCCTCGTTGTGGTGCTGTTGTTTCTGTTCAAGGAAATGCTGCCGCGCCGCCTCATCTTTCACCAGCAGCCGCATCAGGCTGTCGCGGGCTTCGTAAGCGCGGTTGTAGCGTTTGATGTAATGCTGGCGGTTGCGTTCCAGAAAATTCTTGAGCCGCATTTCCACCGGTCGGTCAAAGGCGACAGGAGTCAGTTTTTCAATTCCTTGAAAGGCAATGGCCGGATGCTCCCGGCTTTGGCGTTTCACTTCGTGTTGCAGCACTTTCAGGTAATCCAGGTATTTGTCGTCGTAGAGCCGGTCGCCGTCGGCTTCGAGGTTGCTGCAATATTCCAGTTTCGACGAAAGCGTGGGCAGGTAGTACGTTTTCTTGTAGTCGGCCATGGCAATTTCCTTGTCGTACCCGTAAAACTGCCGTTCGTAGCGGTTGTGCATGAACTGCTCCACGGCCAACGCTTCAAAACCCCAGCGGGCCGCCATCAAATCGCCCGCCAAGGGCACTTCGCCCTGCTTGTAGATGGCCGGGTTTATCTCGTCAAACTTGATGACAATGCCGCCCAGCACCAGTTGCGGAATGAGCAAAATCGGAATCAGGATGTAAATGGTAATGACCGAATCGAAGGTGGCCGACACGTTGAGGCCCAGCATATTGGCAAAGCACGCCCCGCTGAACAGCACCAGCATATAGGTCAGGTTCAAGCCTTGCAACGCCACAATCTGGTTGGCCACCAGCACGTAGATGATGGTTTGGACCGCCGAAAAGCAAAACAGCACAATCACCTTGGACAGCAGGTAGCTGTTGCGGCTCAGGTGCAGGAAAGCTTCGCGTTTGCGCGTCTTGGCATCTTTTATAATCTCTTCGGCACTGATGGTAAGCCCCATGAACAGCGAAATGATGATGCTCATGAAGATGAATGCCGGAATATTGACATTCTCGGCAAACACGTAATCGCCTTTGTTGGTCAGCTCATCTACTGGATGGTAACGCACAATGTAGGCCAAGATAAAGGCCAGCAGCGGGGCTTGCAGCAGGTTGATGACCATGTACTGCCGGTTGCTCCACTTGGACAACAAATCGCGGACGGTATAGATGCGCCATTGCCGCCATCGGTTCGGGATGTTGAGCGAATGCGGAGGCTCCTCGCGGTTAGGCTCCAAGGCCGGGATGCTGTTGCTTTCCTTGAAATAATGGTACCACCGCAACGGTGCCACTCTGCGGTCGTTGGTCAGGCTACCGTATTCGTCCACCACCTTGGCTTCGAGGATATTGAAAATCTGCTCCGAACCCACTTCCTGCTTGTCCACTTGGTGCACCAGATTCTTAAAGTACAGCACGCCCTCCGTCGGGTTGCCGTAATACACTTGGTAGCCGCCCGTGTCCATGACCAGCAGTTTGTCGAACATCTTGAAAATCTCGACCGAAGGCTGGTGGATGACCACAAAGATCAGTTTGCCCAGCATGGTCAGTTCGCGCAGCAAATCCATGATATTCTCCGAATCGCGCGATGACAGGCCGGAAGTAGGCTCGTCCACGAACATCACCGACGGCTGGCGCAGCAGTTCCAAGCCGATGTTGAGGCGTTTGCGCTGGCCGCCGCTGATGGTCTTGTCCAAGGCCGAACCCACGCGCAAATCCTTGGCTTCGTACAGGCCCAGGCTCCGCAGCGTCTGCACCACCAGCCGGTTGATGTCGAATTCGGACAAGTGCGCGAAGCATAGTTTGGCCGTGAAAAACAGGTTTTGGTAAACCGTCAGTTCTTCAATCAAAAAATTCTGCTGCGGCACGTAGCCGATTACGCCCTGAATGCGGTCGCCCTGCCGGTGAATGTCAATGCCGTTGATCAGCACCCGCCCGCGCTGGGGCCGCAGGTTGCCGTTGAGCACATTGAGCAGCGTGGACTTGCCCGAGCCGCTGGCCCCCATAATCGCCACCAGCGCACCCGACTCCTCGGCAATGTTTACCGGGTGCAGGCCCTGCCGTCCGTTCGGAAAGAAATATTCGATGTTCTTGACTTCGAACACGATGCGCTGCTTCTGTTCGGTGCGCAAAAAATGTCCGATAATGTCACTGTAATAGATGGTTTCGGTGGCTGCCCGCACCACACTGCCACTCGTGAGCGGCGTGACGTAGTGCGCCTTGAGTTGCTGCCCGTTCAGGTACACTTGATCGGCGGGGTGCGCCGAACCCATCAGGTACATATCCACTTGCGGCAGCCGCAGCACGCCCAGCGTACTTTTGACCCCCGGCTTGCGGATGTAGTTGGTGGCGTACTGTTCGGGCGGCTCGTGCGAGTCAATGAGCAGGATGTTTTCGGAGGGCATTCCGTAGATGTCGCGCGTTTCCACAAAACTGCGGATGCTGGTGTAAATGTCGGTATCCACGTGCAATGCCCCGCAAACGGTGCGCATAAACGCATCTTCGGCGGATGAGAACAGGTTGTCGGCCAAGCCGATTTCAATCAGGCGCAGCACAATGATGATTTTCTGCCGCAGTTCGAGTTCGGCGTTGATCTGGGCGCAGATGCGCAGAATCTCATCCGGCCCCTGTTCGGAGGTTTTCAGGTATTTCTCGAACGAACGGACGTAGAGCGGCACCGAGTCGTCGTCCACGTTTTCGTACAGGAACTTGCGGATGGTTTCGCGTTCCTCCTCCGAGATGCCGTCAATCCGGGCATTGATGGCGAGCAGTTGCAGGATAGCCTTGAGTACTTGTTCTCTCACGGGGAAGTGGTTAAAATGTTTTGCGTTTGCCGTTCAAATGCGTTGCGAAATGCAGGGACGTTGCAATGCAACGCCTTTCACGCCGGAAAATAGTATGTTTCAAAAAGTCCAAACCCCTTTGTCATTCCGACGGAAGAGGAATCGGGCCTGCACTTGCCCGCAAGCCCGGGCTTTGGTACGCGATTCGCGCCGGATTCCTCCTCCATCGGAATGACAAGAAACAGTATCTTTTAAAAACCCCAAACTCGTTTGTACTCGATGCCGGATTTTTAACAAGCGGACACGGGAAAATACGGACGGGCATAAAAATTGCCTACTCCCGGGCGGGCTTGCCGCGTCACGCTTGTAAAAGAACAAAGTTCCGCCCATATTTCCCATCCATAAAACCACCAACCTTCATGCACACCCACACAACACCTGCCGCCGGTGCCGGCACATTCGCCATTGGCGGCGACCTGACCGTGAACCGAATGGGTTTCGGAGCCATGCGCATTACCGGAGACGGCATCTGGGGGCCGCCCAAAGACCACGCCGGGGCCGTGCGCCTATTGCAAAAAGCCTTGGAACTGGGCATCAATTTCATTGACACCGCCGACAGCTACGGCCCGTATATCTCCGAGGAAATCATTGCCGAGGCGTTGCACCCGTACCCGGCGGGGCTGGTTATCGGCACCAAGGGCGGACTGACGCGCACCGGCCCCAACCAATGGCCCGTAAACGCGCATCCCGACCACTTGAAACAAGCCTTGGAAGGCAGCCTGAAACGCCTGAAACTGGAACGGATTGACTTGTACCAGTTGCACCGCTTTGATGACAAAGTGCCCGTGGAAGACACGCTGGGCTTCTTGAAAGACGCGCAGGCCAAGGGCCAGATCCGGCACATCGGCCTGTCGGAAGTGTCGGTGGCCGACATTGAACGGGCAAGGAAAATGATTGAAGTGGTGTCGGTGCAGAATAGGTACAGTTTCTGCAACCAACGCTGGAACGATGTGCTGGCCTACTGCGAGCAGCACAACATTGCGTTCATACCGTGGTACCCGTTGGATGCGGGCAAGCTGGGCGAGGCCGAAGCCTTGAAAAAGGTGGCGCAAAAACACCAAGCTACTGATTACCAAGTGGCCTTGGCGTGGCTGCTGAAGGTTTCGCCCGTGATGCTACCCATTCCCGGCACTTCGTCGGTGGCGCACTTGGAGGAAAACACGGCGGCGGCGGGCATTGAACTGGACGCGGAAGATATGGCGCTGCTGCCAAGGAAAAGCCCCACTCCGGCCCTCCCCGAAGGAGAGGGAGTGAAAAAATAGTACGCCACGGCGCATAAATATGTTTTGAAAAGGCGAAACCCACTTTCATTGCTTGCCTTACGGACACGCACGGATGGCCCGGAATCCGTGCGTGTCTGTGGGGCGGGCTGGGAATAGTATGTCCTGAAAACGCCAAACCCACCCTTTCCACGCCATGTGGTTTTTCAGGCCGCCTTTTTTGCCATACTTTCGTTTCCAAGCCATCCGCCGCAACCATGTCCGCCCAACCTGATTACCGACACTACACCGCCGAAGAATACTTGGCCTTGGAACGCAAGGCCGCGTACAAGAGCGAGTTTTTCAACGGCGAGATTTTCGAGTGGGGAATTGAACGGGACACTTGCGATTCAGACGGCATTTGTCACGATTCGATTCTTTTGAACCTGATAAATCTCATTCAAAATAGGTTGCCACACACGTTTATTCCGTTTTATGGCAGCGATATGCGGCTGCACATTCCCGAAAACAGCCTTTACACCTACCCCGACCTTACGGTGGTGTGCGGCAAGGCCGAATTCCTGGAAAACGCCAACCCCGACACGCTGCTCAATCCGGTGCTGATTGTGGAGGTGCTGTCGGGCAGTACCGAGAAATACGACCGGGGCGGCAAGTTCCGGCTGTACCGCAGCATCCCGTCGCTGCGCGAATACGTGCTGGTAAGTTCCGAAGAACCGTTTGGTGTGGAAAGCTATTACAAGACCGACGGCGGCGTGTGGCAACTCACCGATTCGCAGGATGTGGAAAACGGATTGGTACACCTGCCTTCCGTCGGCTTCGACCTGCCGCTGCGCGAGGTGTACGCGCGGGTGGCCGGTAATTGAAGTGGCGAAAAAATAGTATCGTGGCTGTCCAGGATTTTGAAGAACCGCGTTTTATGATTCCGACGCAGTTCCTATCCGTGATTCTGAAAATGTCAGACAACTGCAATACCGGCACTACGCCAATTCAAAATAATCCGAAGATTGATTATTATCCGCTCATGCAATGGAACTGAAGCAATCAAAATATGGCGACTTGGTCAACCAGATTGGCAGTTTGTTACAGAAAGGCAGGGATCAAGTCGCCCAATCGGTAAACACCATTTTGGTGCAGACTTACTGGCTGATCGGCAGATACATTGTGGAGTATGAACAAGGCGGCAAAGAAAAAGCCGAATACGGAAGTTTTCTCTTTGAAAAACTTTCCAAAGACTTGGCAAATCTTTATGGAAAAGGTTTTAGCCGGTCTAATCTGCTGTATATGAGAAAACTATACCTGACGTTTCCAAAAAGTGAAACACTGTCTAACGTTTTGAGCTGGAGCCATTATTTTGAGATTTTACGTTTGGACAGTGAACTTGAAATAAATTTTTACGCCAGGCAAACCGAGAAAGAGAATTGGAGTGTCCGGGAGTTGAAACGGCAAATGAAAAGCATGTTATTCCATCGCTTGGCGTTGAGCAAGGACAAAAAAGGAGTATTGAAACTTTCAGAAAAAGGACAGGAAATTCAGAAAGCCGATGATATTTTGAAAGACCCTTACGTTTTGGAGTTTTTGAACATCCCCGAAAGCCACCGATACCTTGAAAGCGAATTGGAAGAAAAACTGATTTCCAACCTTCAGAACTTCCTTTTGGAATTAGGCAAAGGCTTCACGTTTGAAAAACGACAATACCGAATCTCCATAAGCGGCAAACACTTTTATGTGGATTTGGTTTTCTATCACCGCATTTTGAAATGTTTTGTGTTGATTGACCTGAAACGTGGCGAAGTGACGCATCAAGATGTAGGACAAATGAATTTGTACCTCAACTATTTCAAAAAGGAAGTGAACACGGAAGGTGATAACGAACCGATTGGAATTGTTTTGGGAGCGGAAAAAGACCACGTTTTGGTTGAATACGCAACGGAAAGTATCGGAAACCAGCTGTTCGTAAGTAAATACCAGCTTTACTTGCCCGACAAAAAACAGCTTGAAAACGAATTGAATAAATTATTGGACGACGAACAATGACCAAAGACCCGGTGCCGGCGAAGGATGTGGTTTATTTGAATGACCGGCCAAAATAGTATCCCCTGAAAAGCCCGAACCTGCCCGCTTCCCCCAGCATTGGGCGTGGCGAAAATTACCGGCCGCGCCGAAAAAAACGCCTCCCCGGCGTTTACCTTTCCGCATTTTTGCTACCAACTGCTGTCAATCAGCTAATTACGAAACCCTCCAAATTATATGCAGCTATTCATGCTAACACGGACATCGTATGTGCTACGACCAACAAAGCGCGTTTGCGGAAGAAATCCAGTTTGCCGGGGAGGATTGGGATTGGCGGCAGTGGCTCGCCGGATTCAGACCTGATTTCTGGGCCATGCCGGGGCAGTGTTTTTACTTTATCGCGGATTACCACCGCAAGCAGCTTGTGTACCTGCAAGGCAGCGTGGAGCAACTGACCGGCCACCCGGCCGAAGCATGGACGGGCAAATGGTACAGCGAGCTGGGCCACCTGATACACCCGGACGACCGGGACGATGTGCTGTTTCTGGCCGACCGCGCCAACCGCTACCTCTACGAACAGCCACCCGCCACGCGGTTGGGAACCCGCATCGGCCTCTCGTTCCGGGCGGTGCGCCACGATGGCAGCGTGTTTGGCTGCACGCTCTGCGAAACGCCGCTGCACTTGGACAGCCGGGGCAGTGTGCGCTACACGTTTACGCGGGTGGCCGATGTGTCGCACCTGAAAGCGGAGCCGGAAGTTTCGCTGAGCCTGCTGAACGTGGACGGTGCCGCCCGCCCGCCGCTGGTGTGCCTGCCGCCCGCACCCGCCAAACCACCAGTGGTAGCTGCGCCCAAGATAAGCCGCCGCGAAAAGGAAGTGATACGCCTACTGGCCGACGGCCTGAACAGCCGCGAAATAGCCAGCCGCCTGTTTGTGTCGCCGCACACGGTGCGCACGCACCGCAAGAACCTGCTGGCCCGCACCCAAACCGGCTCGGCTGGCGAACTGGTGGGCTTTGCGCTGCGGAATGGGGTTATTTGAGGGGGGTGTGTTGGATTTTATGTATGTATGCGCTTCGTACAACGTTTTTAGGCTTGGCGAAGGTAGCGATTTTCACCACAAATGTTGATGCGGAACACTGGACCGCTACTTTTGCTAAAACCGTATTAGCAAAAGTATTTCT
The DNA here is from genome assembly GCA_043789005.1 of Sphingobacteriales bacterium. Classification (GTDB taxonomy): domain Bacteria; phylum Bacteroidota; class Bacteroidia; order Cytophagales; family 172606-1; genus Xanthocytophaga. Next base: position 8,155 of record JAYWIH010000039.1, on the reverse strand, counting down.
TTTAGTCAACTTTTGCAATTTGTAATGTCCATTGTATAAAAGGTCCGAATGAAACTTCTTTTTTTATTCCTTCATATTTTTTAATAGGCACACCAATTCTGAACTGATTTTTAGAATTTATCTTGAATTCCAAAAAAGGTGTAATTGCTAATGTTTCAGTTATCCCATTTTTTGCAAAAAATTCATTCGAAACGGCTTGTTGGAATTCAATGGAAGCACCACCAACTATTGATGGAACAAACAAAGACTTTAGATAATCGGGTGTTTTAAGATAGTTCCTATTTAGAACGAAAAGTTCTTGTGCAAATGAAAAACTTCCACCTATATAGTCAACTTTTTTCTCATTTTCTTTCTGACCAGCTAGTTTTGAACTGTAATGTCCATTTAAATTTACTGCTGTTTTTGAAGAGAAAATGTAAGTTATTCCCGAAGACAAATTGTTGCTTTCTGTAGTAAAATAATTGTCTATTATATTATCATTGTCTAAGTCAAATTTGTTGCCACCAATAACTTCAAACAATGAAATGTTATATCCTAATGTAAACTTAAAGCTATTTTTTAATAGTTGTTCATAGGTTTTTGCATATGTCGAGTCCATTGAGTAATAATGTTTTGATTTATAGGCTTCATATTCATAGTCTTTTTCGTCATCACCTTTCGGTCTTTGTGATGGGAAGCCACAAAATACTGCATTTAAAATCCTTGTCCCCCTTTTTGAGAAAGGGGATGAACTGTCAAATCCGAACCCAATTCCAAATGTAGAAACACCGCTTTTTTGAGCGACATTAATCCTTGTATCCCTTAGAAATCCGACTTTTTCAGAATTCGTCAGCTTGAATGGTGCAAAAACAATTTTCTGCAAGTTATCGTCTTTACTTACTTGGATATTGGTTGTAAGAAGCTCGTACGTATTTAAGTTTACTGCATTGTAAATTACAGGCTCACTGTTGTTTCCGACAATAGAATTAAAAATATGTCCTTTTTGAGGTGTTTCTTGACAAAATACTTTTGAAAAAAAAAGCAACATTGGTAAAATAAAAAAATATGTTCTCATTGAATTTTATATTTAATAATTTCTTCAAGTCTATTTCCTGAATCAATTTTGTTTGCTGTACCTGAAACTTTTGGTGAGACTTGAAATCCAACGGTCGGATTTGTTTGTGTTAGAATTACAATTAATTTAGGAATTGAAACTAATGCCAAAAGGCCATAACTAATTTCTATTTCCACATTGTCATCAAAGATGCCAATGTGGAAAGTGTAAGTTCCACTAGATTCATTCAATGATGACCCATTTAATAAGTCAACCGTTTTTCCATTTTGTTTTACATGAAGCTTGTAGAATACAATATTCCGTTTGTTCGTCCACCTAAAAGTTAGGCTTACCTCAGACTTGTTTAAATCTTTAGTGAAGGTCTTAATGATGTCCTGCTCGTTAAAATTCTCAAGACTTAGTGATTTAAATAGATGTCTCATATTTTTATTGGTTTAATTTTCGGCGATGCAAGACCTTGTGTTGAATCCACTTTATTGTTTCCGGTAAGAGGTTCCAAAGGACGTTTTTCCCATCTTGGTACATTGGCTGGCGTTTTAGTAATTTCAAGAATTTTATTTTCAGAATCGTTTAGCAGATTTGCACCTATTAATATCTTAAGAGAATTTGACCTGTCATTTGAATCAGGGATTTCCAATACCCTTTGAAGTACCTGTACTGTAAAATTTTTCTCTTTTAATTGATTCGACACCTTGTCATTTTGTTGCTTTGGAATGGCATCAAGGTGATTTCCTAAAATAGTGACTAATAATTGAATAATTGCTAGAATAGTTGCTCCACTAGCAATAGTTGTATTGGGAATATCGTGCGATGTTTTAATTTCTCCTTGCTCTCCTATTACAGTTTTGGTGAAAAGCCTCATAAAAAACAGGGTGTCGGGTGGAAGAAATTGAAGATTTCTGGCAAAAATTTGATATTCAGTACATTAAAAATATCTGTCAACCCCTTCCACTCGCTACCAAAAAATACTTAAGTCAATATGTAACTGATGTTACGCACTGTTTAAGTGGAGTTCCCAAAAACGGGATTTTGGTTGGCGGCCAAAGGTCATTTTCAACAAACTGGCTCAACCACTGCGTAGCATCAGTCAGTTAGTAGCATCAGCCCGGAGTAAACCAATGGCAAAACAGTACCGAAATACTATTTGCATAGCCCGTGTTTGGCAAATATAATGCTGTGCATTTGTGTTTTTTATCAAGTAGCTATGCCCTTTAAATCTATCAGTTCACCATATTTCTATCTGGGTGTCCAATCGCCACATGATGCGTCTGAATTCACGTCAATCTTTACTTGGTTGATCAAATCTTTAATTTTCGCCTTTGCACAACCCTTAAAAGCAATCTCAAAAACAGGAGCAGCGCCTGCTGCTCCTGTCGCGATTGCTGCTGCAACGGCTGCAATCGCAGCTATCTTTGCACAGTCAATTATATCATTCTTTACTGTATCCGCAAAATCTTTCGGGTAAGACAGTTCCGCGTAGACTTTTCTGTGACACATACGAGTAAATAATTGCGGGATTTCGACACATATCTTTTTTCCTAAAACTTTAACACACTCCTCCTTCAATTCTGTTTTAAACTCTGGCCAACCATGAATTGAGGCGATATCAAAACGCTTTGTTTCAGTATCGGATAGTGCTAAAGCCGCACTTACCTCATAGAGAGAGTTAGCAGAGAACGACTCTTTGCCCTCCTGCCAACTCAGTTGATTTGCGCCAACTTCTTCTACCGAAATATCTTCGAAGAAAACTTCTTCTACCACATAACCATTCTCGGTCATGTAGCCAAATTCGGGTTTTTCCATTTTTTAGATATTTACTTAGTGAAACACAGATTAAAAAAATTAGAATTGTTGTATACTGATAATTAGCATATAGTAGACTTGTTGCAATATCTTTTACAGTCAGAACATCAAATACAGGCATTGCCACCCTGAAATATTACCTCACTTACGTGTCCGCAAATGAAAATCATTGTAAAACAGACTGTTTACAATAATTATCCGAAACAGATATAGGGCATAGATAGTTGATTGTCAAGCATTAGCTCATGGCAACAAGTCTATTTTGGAATTTAAAGATGCATAAATTTTCACACCTTTTAATTCTGATGGAAAGTCATTCCATATGAATGGTTCAGAAGTGATTTCAGAAATAGCTGAAGTACTCGCACCTTCTGGCTCGTCAGCAACAAAATCAAATTCATAGATGCCATCTGACGGAGGTACTACGTAAACAAACGGAATCAACTGCCCATTTGACCAACCACCAGAAGGAACTTCTCCCTTGCTAGTTATGGATAGCGTTGGTGGACTCTTTTTAAGAATTGCGAGAGTAACTTCGGTTACGTTAAGTGTCTTTTTTGTCATGATTTGTAAATTAATTGTTAAAAACTTAGAGCGTGTTGGAAGATTTTAAAACATTGAATGTTAGATACTTATCCTAAAAAAACTCGTTTTATATAGTTGGAATATTTGGTTCCGTCTGCTTCTGTTTTGCAAAACGGACAATACTGCAAGTGAGAACTGCGGCTCCATGCTCCTTTGAAATAATATTCTGCTGTTTTGCAAGAAACGAAATATTGTTTCCCAACACTTTCTTAAAATTCTTTCCTAAATAAACCGCGCTTTTGAACTGGGAAAGGATTTTTTTTGCTGTAAAACGGGGTAAACCGGCATCAGGGCTGAAAACGAACCTCGAAAACCTGTTTGTATCTATTGAAACGTATTTATTTGGGAAACAGGTCTAACAAGCAAGTTTTTATAATTTCAAACAGACCTCTGGAGAATCTCAAGAATAGTGTTGCTTGATTTCCTCCTCAGTAAAATCTTTTAATACTTCATCAGTACCATAAATAACAACGCGAACAGATGTGTATTTGTATCTGTTTCCATCGGGTAGTTTCTCTACATATGACACCGGTTTGAAACTATCGGATTTGGATTCTGAAACCGGCTGCGCTTCCAAAATCAATTGTGTTTCTATAGTTCCCTGCGAAATCTTTTTTGTCAGTTCCGGATTTGCACTTTTATCACCCGTGTTTATCTCACCCGAAACTGTTAACGTCAGGTTGGAGCCGACTAAAGTGTCGCTGATTATTGCGCTCCAATTTTTTGATTTTGACATGATTTTAAAGTTGAAAGTTTACAAATTAACGCAACCATCTGTTGTGACGCTATTGCGGGTAAATCAGAAACGTATTTTATAGCCAATTCCAATTAGTGCATTACAAACAACAGACAACCTCGCATTTAGCCCCACCCAAAACAACGCACTACTTCTTGACTATCCCCCAAAAGTCCGCAAACGTCCCATCGTTGTCAATACCGCATTTGGGGTATTTTTTCACCCGAATGCGGATTTCCGCAAGCCATTCGGGAAAATAGTATCCCCGCAAAAGCACAAACCCAAAAGCCCAACCAACTCCGCAACCCATTGTGCCGTTTGGCGCAAAACAGTATCTTTGAAAAAGCCCAAACCCCCAACCAACCAAACGCCAACCATGAACAAACCCGCACTCCTCCGGATTTACTTGCTCATTTGCTCATTTGCCCATTTATTCATTGCCTCTGCCCAAACCGAGCCGGAAGCGTTGAAAATCCGGTACGAGGGCAACCACCGCGTGCCGTCGGCGTTTGTGAACGCGGCCGTGCCCTCCACTCCCGCCAACGAGTTCAATGCGGCCCTTGCCAAGCGGCAGGCCATGGCTGGGCAGTCGCTGCTCAAGAACTATCCCGTGCGCGGCATCGGGCCCACGGTCATGAGCGGCCGCATCGTGGATGTGGCGGTGAATGAGCGGAACCCCAAAGTATTTTATGTGGGCTACGCGTCTGGCGGGGTGTACAAGACCGTGAACAACGGCAACACGCTGGAGCCAATCTTTGACCACCAGCGCGTGCTGGGCATCGGCGATTTGGCGTTGGCCCCGTCCAACCCGGATATTTTGTGGGTGGGCACCGGCGAGAACAACAGCAGCCGCAGCAGCTACGCCGGTGCCGGGGCGTACAAAAGCACCGATGCGGGCAAAACGTGGCAGTTCATGGGGCTTGATTTCACGCAGCACATCGGCCGCATTGCCGTCCATCCCACCAACCCCGACGTGGTGTGGGTGGCGGCCATCGGCTCACTGTATTCCACCAATCAGGAACGCGGCCTGTACAAAACCGCCGACGGTGGCAAATCTTGGAAAAAAACGCTTTTCATAGACGACAGCACCGGCGTGATCGACGTAATCGTGAACCCCCGGAACCCCGACCAGTTGTGGGCGGCTTCGTGGCAGCGGCTCCGCAATGCTGGCAACTTCGTGGGCAACGGCAACGGCACGGCCATCTGGGTCTCCAACAACGGCGGCGAAACGTGGCAGCGCAGCATGGCCGGCTTCCCGCAGGGCCAGTTCACGGGCCGCATCGGGCTGGACGTGTGCGCCAAGCAGCCCAACGTGTTGTACGCCATTCTGGACAATCAGGAGATGGTGAAAAAGGAGAAGAAGAAACCGGAAGACAAGAATGCCCCGAAACTGAAAAAGGAAATTTTCAAGGACATGGCCAATGATGCGTTTCTGGCCTTGCCCAACAGTGATTTGGATACGTTTCTGCTCAAAAACAATTTTCCGAAGAAATACACCGCGCAAACCGTCAAGGCCGATGTGCGCAAGGGCAAATACCCACCCAAAGCCCTGCTCGATTACTTCGGCGATGCCAACGATGCCAACGAAAACCTGTTCAACACTAGCATCAAAGGCGCGGAACTGTACCGCTCGGACGATGCGGGCCAGAACTGGAAGAAAGTGAACGGCAAGAGCCTGGACGGACTATTTTACACCTACGGTTATTATTTCGGACAGGTGCGCGTGTCGCCCGCCAATCCCGACAAGGTTTTCCTGTTCGGCGTGCCGCTGGTTGCCTCCAAGGATGGCGGAAAAAATTTCACGCTCACCGACACGCTGGGCAGCGTCCACGGCGACCACCATGCCATGTGGATCAACCCGAAAGACGACGACCACCTGTTGAACGGCAACGATGGCGGCCTGAATATGTCGTATGATGGCGGCCGGAGTTGGTCGCACGCCAATATGCCGTCGGTGGCGCAGTTCTATTCGGTCATGGTGGACATGGAAAAGCCCTACAACGTGTACGGCGGCTTGCAGGACAACGGCACGTTTTTCGGCTCGTCGCGGTCGGTGCCGGGCAAAAGCAAGGATTGGGAGATGATTGGCGGTGGCGACGGCATGATGGTGGCCGTGGATCCGCGCAGCAGCGGCACGGTGTACACGGGTTTCCAGTACGGCAATTATTTCAAGGGCAGCGGAAAGGGAAAACCGAAATTCATCACGCCCAAGCACGACATCGGCGAGGCTCCGCTGCGCTGGAATTGGCGCACGCCGCTGGCCATGAGCAGCCACAACCCCGATGTGATTTACATGGGTTCGCAACGCCTGCACCGCAGCCTCGACGGAGCCGAAACGTGGCAGGCCATCAGCCCAGACCTGACGAAAAACAAGAAACAGGGCAACGTGCCGTACTCCACGCTGACCGTCATCGCCGAATCGCCGCTCAGGTTCGGATTGATGTATGCGGGCACCGACGACGGCCAAATCCAGCGCACCCGCGACGGGGGCGCAACGTGGCAACTGGTTTCCGGCAGTTTGCCGCCCGATTTGTGGGTGAGCAGTATTTTCTCGTCCCGGCACGATGAAGGCACGGTCTATGCCACGCTGAACGGCTACCGCTACGACAACTTCAAAAGCCACGTTTACAAAAGCACCGACTACGGCCAGACGTGGGCCTCGCTGAGTGCCAGCCTGCCCGACGAATGCGCCAATGTGATTGTGCAGGACCCCGTCAATCAAAGCCTCCTGTATCTGGGAACCGATCACGCTAATTACGTTTCACTCAACGACGGGCAGGATTGGCAACTCATCACCACGCTGCCCAACGTAGCCACCTATGACATGATGGTGCATCCGCGCGACAATGAACTGGTTATTGCCACGCATGGCCGCAGCATGTATATTTTGGATGTGAAGCCGCTGCAAAGCCTGAAAGACGGCAAACAAGCCAGCGGTTTGGTGGCGTTTGCGCCGGTAACCGTGCAAACCGAAAAGGAAAGCGACGAAAACGAGGCGTACAGTTTCGTGCCCAAAGATGCACCCGCCGCAAATAGTATGTTTTTTGCGAGCCAAACCTCCCCCGCCGTCGCGGTTGAAGTCATGGACGCAGCAGGAAAGGTGATCCGCAAATTGAAGGCTTCGGGCGAAGCGGGCTTTCAGTTTGTCAACTGGGATTTGAAAGCGGAGACGGCACAGAAAGGCAAGCCGCCGGTTTTGAACACCGTGAAGCCGGGCGAATACAAACTGAAACTCTCCAGCGGCACCGCCACGGCGGAGACGAAGGTGATTGTGAAATAGTATGTTCCGGAAAGGCAAAACCTGCTGTCACTATATAGTGTCACGCCTTAGCGTAATGCCTTTTTTATAGGGAATGTTCTAATCACACTGAGTGAACATTCGGCGAGTTTTGTTTACCTGTAAGAATAACAGTTCTATCTTTTTAAATTAATGAACGGAAAAATCATCAAAATCATCATTAATCTTCACTTGAAGGAATGGATTGAGTGCGGAATGAATACAACAGGGGTTCCAGTTGAACCGGATATGGCTGACCCGGAAGCAAGTTCAGAAGGGGAAGGGCTACAAATTTGGCTTCCGATAAACAGCCGAGTGACGGATACCGAAATAAAAGAACTGGAAATAGAAATAGGTCACCGATTACCCAATGATTACAAAACTTTTTTAAAACATAAACACTTTTATCAACTACAAATCTCGGAAGCTTGTTTTTTCAAGCATCCCGTGAATCGGTGGAAGGATCATTTTTTGAAAGAAATTCTTGATGGTTGGCCTCCCGAAAATTTGCTAAAGAAAGGCTACATTCCTTTTGCGGATTGGAGTGATTGGGGCTTGCTTTGTTTTGACACCAACCGAAATGATAGCGGTAATAACTATCCTAAGTACTGAATCACAATTGTTTCGCACTTCGTCCTCGTATTCAAAATGCTGTCTTTCAATGAGTTGTCATGATTTTTTGGTTCAGCAATAGTTAAAA
>JAYWIH010000038.1:0-17064 GCA_043789005.1 Sphingobacteriales bacterium | reverse complement strand
TTTTCTATGCAGTTAATCGGTTTCTAGCTAATTTAGGAAAAAATGTGAAAATCAATTTTTCCGATTTTAATCTAAAGTAATTTTACCCAAGTACTTATACAATATTATGATTATTTTGAAAAACGAGCAATATAAGAATCTCACCTATTTAGAGTCGGACAACAAAGACGAATACTATTTTGCCAGTAAGTATTATTTTTTCAATAAGATAAAACCTGAAAAGGCATTTCTTTTAGGATTTCAGCGGAATGAGTCTATTGAAAAATACCTATTAGTTTATATCATTTCTGGTAAATTTTACGATACTTATAACAACCCTGTCAAACTTAACTTGAAAAATGGAGAAACAAGTATAAATGGTTTTAGCTTCGAGTTAAATACCAGTAATATCAAACCAAGAAATTTTCAATCACAAATTAGTGACGTTGAAAACTGTGCTCCCAATTGTAGTACACTTTATATCATGAGTGATGGCCGAGAAATTCGAGTGGATGAAATTTTATTTTCTACAGAGCCAAGATACGTTGAGGAAGAATTTCTAATTTATAAGATTGAACAAACTCTTGTTTCCATGTGTATGTAACCACAGCAGCATTTTTCTCCCAATGCTTGGCACAAGCATACGCTTATGTCTTTTCTGTGCAAAACCTTTCCCGTTGTTGGTGTTCTCACCAACAACCAAGACCGGCTCAAGTGTCCTTATTTAAATAGACTTGCCTTGTGGCGTTTTGTGTGTTGCCGTTGGCGGGAACACCAACGACGGGAAGGGAAATCATCTCCAACCCCACCTAATTAGTAAAAAAATATGTACAATTGTAATTCACCCAAAGTAGTATACGATCCATATCAGGTGCTTCCTCCCTATGGAGAGAATGAAATCGAAATCCATTATGCTGATGGTAAATTGTCTTTGAAAGTAACCTTTAACGATGAGGACACAGGAGAAGACAAAAATCTGAATATTGAATTTGAATTCCCTGTTTTTCATAGGTTTGAAAGCTTTCCGGGAGTAGATGGAATGAATATAGAATATGATGATTTTGCCACTCTCGGTTCATTAGAGTTACTCTTGGTTGACAATCAGGTAGTTATGCAAATGTCGACGAATTGGAACAGGATGAATTTTGCCTATTTTCTGTTTATTTCTCCCGAAACGGGGTTTTGCCTTTTCAAAAGATACTATTCAGAGATAGTAAAAAACTGTAACTCATTGATTGTCAACCGAAAGCAACTCTATTAATAGAATTTTCAAATTCCGAATATAAAATGGCATGGGAGAAACATTTTGACAACAGGTTTCAGCTCTTTCACCACACAATCTTTTTTTTGAGTGCAAATAAGCGTTTAGAAATAATCAGTCAAGGTTTTCGGGTAGTTCAGTAACCATAGTTGATCGAACAACCAGAACCGGTTCAAGCGTCCTTGCCCGGACTTCATGTGGTGGGCAGGTTTGGTGCTTTGGAAAGATACCATTCCGGCACGCCCCAGCGGGCAATCTTGTGCATCACCCGATTTCCCGCTGTTTATAAACCGGGGTTCCAGTCTTACCGCTCACTTTCCTTGCCGTTCACCATTTCAATTGCCTCCCACACCAAATCCTGTTCATAACCCTTGCCCATCAGGAACCGCGCAATTTTTTGTTTGCGCAGCAGCGGGTTCGGCTCCTTTTCAACGGCGTTTTTCTTTTCGGCCAAGTGCAGCAGGTTTTGCCAGTATTCGTCGGGGTCAATCACGTTCATGCCCTGCTGCACACAATACGGCGACAAACCCTGCGCCTTCAAGGCCAGCTTGATTTTGATGCGGCCCCATTTTTTCTGCCGGAAACGCCCGCCCGCGTAGGCTTTGGCAAAGCGTTCCTCGTTCACGAATTTTTCCTGTATCATCCGCACAATCAGTTCCTCCACGTCGTCTTCGTCAAGGCCGTAGCTTTGCAGTTTTTCGCGCACGTCCTGTTGCGTGCGTTCTTGGTAGGCGCAATATGCTGCAATCCTGACGTATGATTCCTGGGGCGTGTAGAATTTGGGTTGTTTCTGCATGGCGGGTTTGGGCTTTTGGGAACATACTGTTTTGGGCAAGGTGGCTGGACTTTCCAAGTCCGGCGGAGCGGGCGGGGTTTGGCAGTTGAAAAAGATACTATTTTTCCGGCAAATGAACGGGCGAGTCCCTATTTTCGCACCTTCAAATCCATGTTTTTTTTAATGACCCAGCCAACCAACCAACAAGCCGCACCGCCGAATCGTTTGCGCATTGCCCTGCAAAAATCGGGTCGTTTGAGCGACGATTCGCTCAAGCTCATCAAGGAATGCGGCATCAGTTTCAACAACGGCGCGGGCAAACTCAAAGCCGAAGCCGACAACTTCCCCGCCGAATTCCTGTTCCTGCGCGACGACGACATTCCGGGCTACGTGGCCGATGGCGTGGCCGATGCGGGCATTGTGGGCGAAAACGTGATGGTCGAGAAAAACCAGCACGTTGTCATTGCCCAGAAACTGGGCTTTTCCAAGTGCCGCCTGAGCATTGCCGTGCCGCGCGGACAGGATTACGCGGGCGTGCAGGACTTGCAAAACGTGAGCATTGCCACTTCATACCCGAAAATACTGTCCAACTTCCTGCAAGAACACGGCATCCGGGCCGACATCCACGAAATCAGCGGCTCGGTGGAAATCGCGCCGAGCATCGGCCTGGCCAATGCCGTCTGCGATATCGTCAGTTCGGGCAGCACACTGATGAGCAATGGACTAAAGGAAGTGGAAACCATTTTCCGTTCGGAAGCGGTCTTGATTGCCAGTGCCGACCTGCCCGATGCAAAACAGCAAATCTTGGATAGCTGGATTTTTCGCATCAAATCGGTGCAAGCCGCCAAAAACAACAAGTATATCCTGCTCAATGCGCCGAATGAAAAACTGCCCGACATCATCCGTGTGCTGCCTGGCATGAAAAGCCCGACCATTGTGCCGCTGGCCATGTCCGGCTGGAGTTCGGTGCATTCGGTAATCAACGAAAACCAGTTCTGGCAGATTATCGAGGATTTGCGCGCCGCCGGAGCTCAGGGCATCTTGGTGGTGCCGATTGAAAAAATGATTTTATAACCGATTGGGCGGTTAAATGGTTGAATGGTTTGCAGCCGCTGGCTGATGGCGCAGGGCAAAACGCGTTGCAAATGCGCCACAGCACAACTGGCGCGAGGTTCTTACCTCGTGCCGCCCATGTGCCGAGATTCCTATCTCGGCGGTGTGGGCGGCGGCAATCACAACCACGTGGTTTTTCCCAACCATTCGACACCCACTGAAAAATGCGCCTCATTAGATACCCCCAAAAAGCCGCTTGGCCGCAATTGCTGGCCCGCCCCACCACCGACACCACTGAAATCAGGCGGCGCGTGGAGCCGATACTGGCCGCCGTACGCACCGAAGGCGATGCGGCCCTGAAACGCCTGACCGCGCAGTTTGACGGTGTGCAACTGACGGATTTACAAGTTTCGGAAGCCGAATTGGAAGCCGCCGCCGCACTACTGCCCGACGGGTTGAAAACCGCCATCCAAACCGCCCGGAGCAATATTTTTGCGTTTCACAAGAACCAGTTGCATGCTCCGGAAACCATTGAAACCATGCCCGGCGTGGTGTGCTGGCGCAAAAGCGTGGGCATCGAAAAAGTGGGTTTGTATATTCCGGGCGGCACGGCTCCGCTGTTTTCCACGGTGTTGATGCTGGGCGTTCCGGCGCAAATTGCCGGGTGCAGGAAAGTGATCCTTTGCACTCCCGCCAACCGCGAAGGTGGCGTGCATCCGGCCATTTTGTACGCGGCGCAGTTGGTGGGCATCCGCACGATTTTCAAAGTGGGTGGCGCACAGGCCATTGCGGCCATGACGTATGGCACGGAAACCATTCCGAAAGTGTACAAGATATTCGGGCCGGGCAACGCCTACGTCACGGTTGCCAAACAATTGGTTTCGCAGGAAGGCGTGGCGATTGATATGCCCGCCGGCCCATCGGAAGTGGCCGTCTATGCCGATGATTCGGCCAACCCCGACTTTGTGGCCGCCGACCTGCTCTCGCAAGCCGAACACGGAACCGACAGCCAAGTGATTATGGTGACGGAAAGCGAAACACTGATCCAGAAAGTGCAGCAGGCTGTGAGTCAACAACTTCCGGCATTGCCGCGCCGTGACACCGCCGCCAAGGCATTGGAAAATAGTATCTTTTTCTTGGTCGAAACCCCCGCCCAAGCCATTGACCTGCTGAACGAATACGCCGCCGAACACTTGATTGTGGCGGTTGGAAATCCGGAGGCGGTTGCCGAAAAAATCACCAATGCCGGTTCGGTTTTCCTGGGCCACTACACGCCTGAGGCCGCTGGCGATTACGCTTCCGGCACCAACCACACGCTGCCCACCAATGCGTATGCCCGCGCCTACAGCGGCGTGTCGGTGGATAGCTTCGTGAAGAAAATCACGTTCCAGCGCATTTCGCCCGAAGGCTTGCAAAACATCGGCGCAACGGTGGAAACCATGGCCGCCGCCGAGGGTTTGGATGCCCACAAAATGGCGGTGCGTGTACGGCTGGCGGCCCTGCAAAACCGTTCCTGATTTCCATTCCACATAACTTTGTGATGCGGTTTCGTGTTTTGCAGGCATACAACTTCAACCAAAAGAAAACAAGTATCCGGGCAGAATCACTTAGGGTTATGTAAGTACTGCAAGCCATTGATTTCCAAACCTTTATTTACTCATTCGCTCATTCATTCATTCATTTGCTCACTTACTTATGAAAGCCATTTGGAACGGAAAAACCATCGCGGAAAGCGACCAAACCGTAATTGTCGAAAACAACCATTATTTCCCCGCTGATTCAATCAAAAAGGAATATTTTGCCGCCACCGACACGCACACGGGCTGCCCGTGGAAAGGAACCGCATCGTATTACACCCTTGAGGTTGACGGCAAACAAAACAAGGATGCCGCCTGGTATTATCCCGAACCCAAAGAGGCGGCCCGGCAAATAAAAGGCCACGTGGCTTTTTGGAAAGGCGTACAAGTGACCGGCTAAGCCGAATGCCGATTGCGGAAGTGGGAGTGCGGAATCCAAGTTCGCCATCGCGTGTTTGGACTTGCTTGGGCAAAAACCCGCGCCGCGAAAATAGTATCTTCCGAAAGGGCGAAACCCCGTGCCGCTGGACTTGGAAAGTCCGGCCACCTTGCGTAAAATAATATCCCTGCCGGTTCATCCGCCGTGGCGGGCCAACTTTGGCAGAGTTTCAAACTCTGCCAAAGTTCAAGGCAGCCAAGTTCATTCCGGCCAATATCCCGCATTCACCATGATTGATATCCGGCAGGTTACCAAGCGGTTTGGCGGCATCACCGCCGTGAATCAGGTTTCGCTGCGCGTGGCGGCAGGCGAGACGCTGGTGCTGCTGGGCACGAGTGGCTGCGGCAAAACCACGCTGCTGCGAATGCTGAACCGGCTGATTGAGCCGGACGAAGGCTGCATTTTTATCAACGGCCAAAATAGTATCTCCCAGAATGCCCAAACCCTGCGGCGCGGCATCGGCTACGTGATCCAGCAAACGGGCTTGTTCCCGCACTATACCGTTGGCCGCAACATCGCGGTTGTGCCGCGCCTTTTGCAGTGGGATGAGGAAAAAACCGGCAACCGGACGCGCGAATTGGTGGCGATGCTGCGCCTGCCCGAAACGATTCTGCACCAGTTTCCATCGGAATTGAGTGGCGGGCAGCAGCAACGTGTGGGGTTGGCGCGGGCTTTGGCCGCCGACCCGCCGGTGCTGCTCATGGATGAGCCGTTCGGAGCCTTAGATCCGGTAACCAGAACCGGCATCCGGCGCGAGTTCAAAACCCTTGAGGCATTGCGCAGCAAGACAATTGTGCTGGTGACGCACGATGTGCAGGAAGCCTTTGAACTCGGCGACCGGATTTGCCTGATGGATAAGGGCGCGGTGCAGCAAATCGGCACCCCTGCGGCGTTGCTGTTTCAGCCAGCCAACGAGTTTGTGCAAAATTTTTTCACCGACCAGCGGCTGCTGTTGCAAATGAAAACCCTGAAAATCAAGGATTTGCTTGCCGAACTGGCGTTGCCGCCCGCATCGGTGTCCGAAAGCCAACTGCCCGAGTTTCCGCTGGAAAGCTCGCTTTGGGACGCGCTGGAAAATAGTATCTTCCAAAAAGGCGAAACCCCCGTGGTACGTGTGCGGACTAACGGCGGCTTTTATGCCGTCGGGCGTGAACTGCTGCTGCGCGAATTTTACCGCAAACTGGCCGACCTGTAAACTCGGGCCTGCGCTGAGGTGCGGGGAAAACCGGTTTGGTTTTCCGGTTCGGATTCATTCCCGCCCCTTACTTTTTGATTGCATGGATTTCGGAGATAATCATACGCACGGATGGCTTTCCCGACTGATTGTGAAGTTTGGTAGCAAAGGATTTGTTTTTTTTACTAAACTTGTACTTCCAAGAAGCCAAGTCAAACAAATCCGTATAAAAACCGTTGATGCAAACGCCGCTGCAAACACCCGTTGTATTTGTCATTTTCAACCGGCCCGAAACCACTGAAAAAGTTTTTGAGGCAATCCGGGCCGCCAAACCGGTCAAATTGCTGGTCATTGCCGACGGGCCACGTGCCGACCGCCCCGGCGAAAGCGAAAAATGTGCCGCCACCCGCGCCATCATTGACCGCGTGGACTGGCAATGCGAAGTACTGACCAACTATTCGGAGGTGAACATGGGCGTTGCCAAACGCCCGCCAACAGGTTTTGACTGGGCTTTCAGTCTGGTTGAGGAAGCGATTATCCTGGAAGACGACTGCCTACCGCACCCGTCTTTTTTCCGTTTTTGCGAGGAATTGCTCGAACGCCACCGCCACGACACGCGCGTGATGTGCATATCGGGCCAGAATGTGCAGTTGGGGTGCAGCCGAACACCTTACAGCTATTATTTTTCACGATACAACCACGGCTGGGGTTGGGCCACGTGGCGCAGGGCTTGGCAGCTATACGATTTTGAGATGAAACACTGGCCCGAAATCCGGGAGGGCAATCTGCTGGCGGGCATCCTAGAAACGCCCAAAGCCGTCAAAGGCTGGACGCACACGTTCCAATTGTCATACGACCAGAAACTGCCCGCCTGGGACTACCAGTTCACATTCGCGTGCTGGGCGGCCAACGCGTTGAGCATTTTATCGGATGTGAACCTGATTTCCAACATCGGGCATGGCGAAGGAGCATCCAATACAACCGATGCCTCGAGCGTGTACAGCAACATGGCCGCCGAAGCCATGGAATTTCCGCTCCGGCACCCGCCGCACATGATGCGCAGTACCGAAGCCGACACATTCACTGAAAAGACCATATTCAATTACCAGTCAACACTGTTGGAAAAAATAGAAAGGCGGCTCAAGAAGGTAATTGCGCAGAAATAACGGAATCTACTGATACCGTTACTCAATCCAGCCAGTATGCCAGCAACCCAATGCCACAAGCCATGAAAGTGTTACACCTTAACCAGCGCGACGATGGGGGTGCCGGGCGTGCCATGATCCGGCTGCACCAAGGCTTACGCATAGCAGGCATTGATTCGCTGGCCCATGTGCAAGTCAAGGTCACGAACGAGGAAGATGTATCGTCGCCGCAAAGCACGCTGGGCAAACTGTCGGCAAAGCTGAAGCTGAGCGAACACCTCGACAACCTGCCGCTGCGCCTGTATCCCGAACGCGACAACCGGCATTTTTCGTTGCAGCATTTTCCCGATTCCCTTGCTTCGGTTGTGGAGGCCATCAATCCCGATATCGTCCACCTCCATTGGGTCAGCGGTGGTTTCCTGCGCCTGGAATCGTTGAAGAAATTCAAAAGACCCATTGTGTGGACGCTGCACGATATGTGGACTTTCACGGGTGGCTGCCACTACAACGATGGTTGCGAAAACTACAAGGATATGTGCGGCAACTGTCCGGCCTTGAAAAGCCACAAGAAAAATGACCTTTCCAATTGGGTATGGAAGCGAAAAAACCGGGCTTGGAAAAACCTTGACCTGACCATTGTGACTCCCAGCAACTGGATGGCGGAATGCGTGCGGGAAAGTTCATTGCTGAAAAAATGCCGTACCGAAGTGATTCACAATGGCTTGGATACCAATGCTTTCAAGCCCATTGACCGCGCCACCGCCCGCAACCTGATGAACCTGCCCGATGACAAGCATTTGGTTCTGTTTGGTGCGGCCAACCCGCTTGACACGCGCAAGGGAATGCACCTGCTGCTGCAAGCCCTGCACCAACTGCACCACAACGGTATGAACGACCGGATTGAACTGCTGGTTTTTGGCGGCACGGCTGCCAACCCGATTCCCGATGTGGATTTCCGGGTCAACTACTTGGGTCGCCTCACCGACGACATTTCGCTGGCATTGGCCTATTCGGCGGCGGATGTTTTCATTGCCCCATCCTTGGAAGACAACTTGCCCAACACACTTGTGGAGGCTTTGGCGTGCGGCACGCCCGGCGTGGCCTTTAATATCGGCGGCATCCCCGACATCATTGACCACAAGCACAATGGCTACTTGGCAACTGCCTTTGAGCCGGAATCGCTGGCGCACGGTATCGAATGGACGCTGAAAGCCACCAACCGCAACGAACAATTGCGCATCAACTCACACCAGAAGGCCGAAAGAATGTTTGGCTTGGCGGCGCAGGCACAAAGCCACATGGCACTGTATAGTGAACTGCTTTCAAAAGCCGTTGCGGCAAAATAGTATCTTCCGGAAACACCAAACCCGTTGCGGCACGCGTGCCGCAACGGGTTTGGTATATCAGCCGACGCAATTGCCGCCCATTGACGGGTTCACTTGCCACCCTCTTTCCAAGCATTGAAACGCTCCGTGATTTTGCGGTTCATAAGCCCGTAATTGTCCCATGTGTCGGCCACATGATACATGGTCGGGTACGATTTGCACAGGATGCCGATGTAATCTTCCATGTAGCCGCCCGGCAGGTAATACTCCTCCGTAAACCGGCTGCCTTCGGTGTTGAACATTTGCGGTTCCAGATGCCCGTCCCAGATTTCGCTCAGCACCGTACACCCGATCTGCTGTTTTGCAAAGCGGTACATTTGGATTTCACCCTCGTCCAGAAATTCCTCACTGTACAGTTTGTGTTCAATCATCCAGCCAAGGTAAATGCCAATGTGCAGGTAGGCTTGTTCTATGGGTAGGTCTTCGGGAAATTTTCCCCGGAAATGCTCTTTTGCGCGGTCATAAATGGCGGCGACTTGTGTTTCGTGTTGGCTTTTCATGGGCAGTGTAGTGCGGTATGAATACGGGAAAGGCGTTAAAAGTAAATGCGGCGCGGGATTGTGGCGGGTTGGCAGCCGCCCCCGCAAAACAGTATGTTTTGAAAACCCCAAACCCGCCTGTATGCCCGGAAGCCGGTTCCCCTGTCTGCCGACAGGCAGACGGTTTGGGAAACAGTGTCTTGCCTGAGGGGCGCAAAATAGTATCTTCTGAAAACCCCAAACCTGCTCCATTGGTCGCAAGCATTGCCGATATTTTGGGTTTTTGATTACCTTTAACCTCTTCACACCCAAATTTTCACGGTCCGTTGTCATGGTTGTCTGCCTTGCAAGGTTTTGCTTTGCCCGAAAACCCTTGTTTTTGCAAGGTGTGTGGCTCTGCTGCCTATTGTATGCCGCCTTGCATTTGCCGACATACAATACCGCAACCGCCCAGCCACGTACCGAGCCACCCAATGTGGACACGCTTAACCGCCGCGCCACCGAATTGCTCAACAACTCGCCCGAACAATCGCTCAAGCTGAGCCTGCAATCCGTGCAATTGGCTTTGAAAACCAATTACCTTTCGGGCCACACCAAAGCCCTGGTTTTGGCAGGTCAGGGCTACTACCGGCTGAACAATTACCGGAAAGCCCTGCGTTATTTTTCCATGGCGCTTGACAAGGCCAAGGTGCGCCGGCAAGACCCCGAAATGGGCGACGCCTACGCATTGCTGGGCCAAGCCTACTACGATTTCGGCGATTACGAGCAATCGTTGGCGTTTGCCTTCAATGCCTTGGGCATCCGGGAGAAAATCAGAGACCGGGAAGGCATTGCCACCTCGCTCAGCCAAGTCGGCAATGTGTATTTCGCGTCCGGAAAGCTGGCCAAAGCCTTGGCGCAGTACGAGAAGTCGCTGAAAATATGGCGGCAACTGGACAATAAGGGCGGTTTGGCGGCTTGCTACGCCTACATAGGCCAATTATACGATAAGCAGCGGCAATACGCCAAGGCGTTGGAGTATTTGGACAAGTCGCTGGCACTGCACCGCCAGCAGAAAGACGCACGCGGCGTGGCGCAGGCACTGAAATTCATGGGTACAGTTCATTTTCACCAAGGCAACCACGAAACCGCCCTGAATTATTACTTCCGCGCCTTGCAGCGCGAAAAGCGGTTGTTCATGTTCGCCGCCGTTGCCGAAAGCCACAACAACATAGCCGCCTGCTATGCCGCCACCAACCAACCGCACCAAGCCATATTCTACCACGAGAAAGTAGTGGCCGCAAGCCAGAAAAATCCGGTCAGGGAGCCGTTGATGCGGGCTTACTTGGGGCTTGCGGAAAGCCACGGAACCCTGAAAAATTTCGGGGCCGCCTACGCAAACCACCGCCTGTACACGGCCGTCCGCGATTCGATTGCCAACGACCGGACTACCGTTGAGATTGCGGAAGTTGAGGCTAAGTACCAACTGGAAAACCAGCGGCAGGCACTGGAATTGCTGCGTAAGGAAAAGCGCATCAACGCCATTACAAGGCGCGAAAACCGCAACCTGAATTATTTGGTCGGTGTGTTGTCGGTGGCTCTATTGTTGCTGAGCGGCGTGGCCTTGAGCCGCTACCGTATCAAGCAACGCTCGGGCAGGTTGCTGGCGGCCCGCAATCAGATTATTGCCAAACAAAACGACAATGTGCAGCAAGCCAACCAAAAACTGCTGGCCTCCGAAACGGAACTGCGCAACCTGGTTGCCACCCGCGACAAGTTTTTCACCATCATCGCGCACGATTTGCGCGGGCCGCTCAGTTCGCTCACGGGTACACTCGGGGTCATGGTGCGGCACATTGACCGTTTCAGCCGCGACGAACTGAAAAATTTCGCCTCCGATACCAATCAGGAAGTGCACAAGCTGCTCGACCTGCTCGAAAACCTGCTGCACTGGTCGCGCACCCAGCGCGGCAGCATCCGTTATGAGCCGCAGCCGTTGCCACTGCTTGAAACAGTGGAAGCCATTTGGCAGCCACTGGCCAACATGGCCGCTCTCAAGTCCATAGTCCTCAAAACCGGCATTCCGCCCGGCTTGGGCATTGTTGCCGACAGGAATATGTTTGCTTTCACCATCCGAAACCTGCTCTTCAATGCCATCAAGTTCACGCACACGGGCGGCAACATTGCCGTGACCGCCATGCGGCACGGCGAATTGGTGGAAATAACCGTTTCCGACACCGGTATCGGCATTGTGCCCGCAGATTTGGCCAAGCTTTTCCGAATAGATACCTACCACACCACCACCGGCACTGCCAACGAAACGGGTACCGGGCTGGGTTTGGTTCTTTGCCAGGAATTTGTGCGCAGGCACGGTGGCGCACTCACTGTTGAAAGCGAACCGGGGGCGGGCACCACATTCCGGTTTCCGATGCCGGCCTTGGTGGATGTACTGGCCGGCCAGAGGTTTTTAGCTTAGAAAAGATACTATTTTTCAACAATCATCTCCTTAATAATCAGGCTTATATGATTATTGATGATAAAATGATCTTGGTTTTGTGTCATTTTTTCGCGGATATATTTATCTTGGCTAAAAATATTACTAATCGTGCCGCGCCATGTCCATCGTTGCTAACAACATTAAGTATTTGCGCCGCATGAACGGGCTTACGCAAGAGCAGTTTGCCCGCAAAATAAGTATAAAACGTTCGTTATTAGGTGCGTATGAGGAAAGCCGGGCCAATCCGAATTTGGACAACCTGATGAGTATCGCTAAAATATTTGGCACAACGGTGGACAATCTCATCAAGAACGACATCCGCCGGATGCGTGAACAGCAAGGCATTCCGCTGCCCCAGCCCGCCACGCAGCTCCTTGAGCCTAACGAGCCGGAAGCCCCCAAGCCACTCGCCGCGCTGATTGACAAATACTACCAGCAACCCGACAACAGCCCGCCCGCCAGGCAGGGCGTTCAGGCCAAAACCACCAAGCCGACACCTTCTTTTGAGCCGCAACCCGTTGACGAGCTTTTTGTGAAGCCCCTGCCGCCAACCGCCGCCCCAAGCAAGCCCGACGAAAACCGGGTGGTTTGGGTAAGCCAGCAAAACACTGCCGAATACATGGGCAGCTACGCCTACGAGGATTACCTGCAAAAATTGCCCGAACTCTTACTGCCCACGCTGCCCCGTGGCAGACACCGCGCCTTTGAGGCGGGCAGTGATTTTCCGGTGGCCGGGGCAACGGTTGTCGGTGAGTTTGTGTCCAACTGGTTCGATATCCGCGATGGCAAGCACTACCTTGTGGTGCTGCACAAACAGGGCGTTCTGTACCGGCGGGTGTATAACCACGTAAAAACCAAGGGAACGGTACTGCTGCTTTCCGACCTGCCCGACATCCCGGCGGCGGAGGTTCCGGTAAAGGATGTGCTGGAGTTCTGGGAAACCCGCCAATACATCGGCTTGTCCATGCCCGAGCCGGTCGCCACGCTGCCGCTGGAGAAATTGGCGATGCTGGCCGCCGAACTGCAACGCGAAATAGACCACCTGCGCCGCTGACGGGCAGGTTTGGGCTTTTTAAAAGATACTATTTTTACGAGGATTGTCAGGCGTTCTGGAATGCTTTCAGTTGCTCGTGCAGGGCGGCTATTTCCTGTTGCATCTGCAACTCCTTTTCCTTGTGGGCCGTTTTCATTTCCGCCATATACTCGCGCATCATTTCCTCTTGCGCCTTCAATTGCGATTCGCCAGCTTGTGCGGCTTGCAGCAATGCCTCAATCGCCTCCTGTTTCCCCTGCATTTCCTGCTGCGCCCTTTCCATGAGTTGCATGGTGGCCTGCAATTCCCTCTCGCGGGTCTGGGCTTCGGCATACAGTTGCGCCATCTCGTGGGTTTTGCGTTCCATTTCCTCTTGGGTAGCCATGAGTTCCTCCATGTTCTGGCGCACTTCCTCTTCTTGGGCACGCAATTCTTCGGATTGCTGCTGCGACGATTCCAGCAGTATTCTTGTTCGGGCGTTGATCCGGGTGCTGGTAACCGAGGCGGCAATGCTTTCGCCCAGCTTTTGCAAAAACTCAATCTGGTACGGCTCAAAGCCGTTGAACGAAGCCAATTCAACCACGCCCTCTATTTTGTCGTTCACCCGCAAAGGCATGATAAGCACACTGGTGGGCCTGGCTTTGCCGAGGCCGGAGGTGATGTTGATGTAATCCGGCGGAATATCGGTCAGGTACAAGGCATCATTTTCTTGGACTGCCTGGCCAATCAGCCCTTCGCCAATCTCGACGCGCTTTTTCAGGTGTTTTTTCCGTTCGTAGGCGTAGCAGGCCACCAACTCCACAAACGGATCGCGGGCGTTTTCCTCTTGCAGCAAAAACAGGCCGCCTTGGTTGGCTTTCATGTATTTGACTATCTGTGAAATCAGCTTATCGTACAGCTTTTCAGTATCATCGTTGTGCTGGCGCAAAATATCAACGAACATGGCCAGCCCGTCCGAAGCCCACTGCCGCTGTTTGTCCTGCAGTTGGGTTTTCTCCACTTCGGCAATATATTGGTTCAGTTTGGTTTCATTACCGCTCAAAACATCCTGTTTTTGGGTCATTTCGCCAATCAGGTTTTCGTTTTTCAAATCGGCTTGGCGGGCATTTCGCTGCAACAGATACAGCGACGCGCTGATGATTACGCAGCCACAGACGGTGATTGAACTGACAAGGGCGGTGTTACGCAGCATACTTTGATCCATTTCCACCTCAATCCAGTTTGCACACAAGGGCACTGCCAGCACACAGCCAATGCCGAAGGCCACGGCAGCAGCCATTCTGGCCGACTCGCGGATGTCCAGCACCAGCCACGGAGTTACCAGCAACGACAACTGCAATATGAGCGGCGCAATTACAGGCGGCTGCCCTACCGAAACAACGGAAATATGCCCCAGAAAACTCATCAATGACGGAACTACGGCAACCAAAAACCGGGCAAAGCCAGATAGGCCGAAGTAATTGAACACCAGCACCGATGCGTAGGCCACCGAAGCCACGATGTACAGTTGGGAAACTACGGGAACGGTATCCTGAAAGATGAAGATATAGGGGAAACTGAAGCCGAACAGCAGCAAGCCGAGCCAATTGGAGGTTCGGATGCGGGCTTGCAAACGGTAGGGTTGTTGGGGACGAACGCCGGGGTTGGAGATTAGGTGCAGCAGGTTCATGGACGATGGATTGATTTGCCCCAAATGTCGGGTTTGGCGCAACGTGAAATCCGTCGGTTTTTGCGGTTTACTTACGCGGACAAGTTCCGCGCGAAAAAACCCGCTTGTGCGTTCATTGTCCAGAAAAGTGCAAGTTTTCGTAAAACGGAAAAGCCCCGGAAACGTTTCCGGGGCTTTTATGTTGGTTGACCCACCAAGATTCGAACTTGGAAAAGCAGAACCAAAATCTGCTGTGTTACCATTACACCATGGGTCAGTGCGGTGCGCATCACGCAATCCGGTTGCAAAAGTAGCAAAAAAAAATATCCGGCAAACGTACCCGGCAATCTTTTGTGAATTTTTCCGCCCGGCACTGCCGAAATAGTATGGCTGGAAAACCCCAAACCCGCTTACCGGTTCAGGTACGCCAGTATTTCGCACGCTGCCTCGGTCAGGTACGCGCCATTGTACGGGCCAAACCAGTTCATCTCGCGGGTTTCGGCATAAGGCCGGTCGTAATACGCATCAGGCGTGACGTAGCCGATGTAGCCGCCGTTGAAACTGGTGACAAACAGCGGGTTGCGCTGCCACTCATCGTAAGGCTGGATGGCCGGAACCAACTCGCCCGAAAAGTCGGCGGGCATCCCGATCCAAACCGTATTGCCGATGCGCAACCCTTTGATAACCGACGGATAATCGCCGTAGGCCGCATGAAAAACCCACGGACGCAGGCGGATGTTTTCGGTGAGGCGGAAATGCGGCTGTCGCAGCGGCAGCGGCACGGAAACCGTGCGCAGTTGCGTGTGGTAACTGACCGGGATTTTATCGAAGCCGATCAATATTTTCTTCGCCAAAAAACCGGCTTCATTGTCCATGGCTTCCCAGCCGTTGCGGCCAAAGGTGCGGGTGGTGTGGCTGCCCACAGCTCCGGCACAAAAGGCGGCAAAGTCAATTTCTCCGCTCCGTTCCAGCGCATCTACCAACACGCCCGGATAATCGCGCGAGAGCACTATTTCCTCGTCGGAAATCAGCGTGGGGTGGGCGGCAAACGTGGCAATCACCGCCGTTTCGCCCGAAATTTTCCTGATTTTCAGCACGCGCAGCAGCGAATCGGTGGGGTTGGTTATTTCCAGCCGGTTCTCTACCAGTTCGCGCGCCGGATACGCCACCGCGCCAATGGCGGCAGTTGCCTTATGTATGTCGGCCTGGCGGATAGCCTGCACAAACCTGTCGGCCAGGAAATCAACCATCTCAGGTTCGTAGCCGCCCGCAATCAGGCCGCCCACCAGCCGGTCGGCCCAGCCGCCCATGCTGTTGTGCGTGTGGGTGGCGCACAAATACGTTTGGTCAATGGAAAACCCGATTGCGGGCAGCCGCTTGGCCAGGGCATTGGCCAGTTCGGGGGCGATGATGAGCAAATCGGCGGATACCAGCACGGCTTTCTGCAAGCCGTTGTCGAACACGAAAGCCCGCACATAAATGGAATCGTGGACGGACGTGTAGCGTTTGCCGAGCCGCTGCCCGTAGCCAGCGGTGGGCATGGGACGGGGCGGCGTAATGTTCACTTTGGCCCAGCCCACTTGCAGCGTGTCGGCATTGGTGGCGGGTTTGGGCTTTGGCAGCGATACTATTTCCCGGCGGAACTCGCGGTAATACTGCGTTTCGCGGTAGGGCGTGCGGTCAACGGTGGTCAGCAGCGCAAAGGCCGCCACTGCCAGAAACAGGAGGGCGAAAATGAGAGACCTTTTGGCGCGTTTCCAAGTGAAAAATGGCAAGGGGAAGCGTTTGAAGAGCGGAAAAATAAATTGATCGGATTTAAATTCACCACGGATAAAAAATGATTACGCACGGATTTTCACGGATTGCAGGTGTTTTTCTGTGCCTTATCTGTGTGTAATCAGCGTGCATCTGTGGTGAAATGCTGTCTGAAAATAGTATCTCCCGCTTTCATCGGGATTTTCGATTTTCGAACACCCAAACCTCCGTTTTTTGCGCGTTGCTTCAGGCGGCTTTCCTTTTTTCCAGCGCACGGCTGATCACGGCTTTCACTTCCCATATTTCCAGAATCTGGTCGGCGTGCAGGAAATCGGGGGCAAACTGCGGGTTGTCGGACAGGATGACGATGCCGCCCGCCTTGTCCACGATGTTGTGTACCCGCTTGACAAGCAGGCCGTCAGTGGCGATGAGCACGTAAATACGGTCGTTTTTCACATTGCGCCAATTCTCCACGTATTGCGTCACGGTCAGGTCGCCGGGGCGCAGCGTGTCAAGCATGCTGTCGCCCTCCACTTCAAACACGCGGTAGGTTCCTTCGGTAAATCCGGGAATGGAATAGGTGGGCAGGGTCTGGATGAATTCGGGGTCGCCGTAGCCCACCAGATAGCCCGCCCGCGCCTTGACGGGCACAAAAGCCGCGTTTTCCTCGCCCATGCGGTCGGTGGTGACCACCAGGATGCGCATTTCGCCACCGGTCAGCCGGGCCGGGCCGGTGGCCGGGACGTTGGCGGCGGGTGGCTTGGGCACGTTGCCGTACAAAATGTACTCGGGCGTGGTGGCGTATAAATGCGCCAGTTTCTGCAACACATCCGACGGAATCTGGACTTGCGCCTGGGTTTCGTAGATGGCAATGCGCGAACGCGA
>JAYWIH010000037.1:0-4546 GCA_043789005.1 Sphingobacteriales bacterium | reverse complement strand
TGAACGATGAAAAATCCTCATCCTCATCCGGCGACAACAGCGGGATCATCTCCATCGAATCATCATCAGCGTCGGTCGTCGCCAGATTCCTGTAAGGTTTATTGCGGTGCTTCATTTATGGGGATGTTTATTGGAAACCAACGGTAGGCCGGGTGTGCCGGCACAAAATAGTATCTTTCAAAAAGCCCAAACCCCTTGCTCCTGACAAAGGGAGTGGAACGAAGTAAGTCAAAAACCCCGCCACACCGAAATCGCGGATTGCGCCTGCAAAGTGCTGACAGATTGGCGCATTTTGTTGAAATATTCAGGTTTGCCTGAAACCTTACACCCGCCCGCTGATATGCCGAAGCCGTTTTTCAGGATGCCTTGCACAAAAGACACAACAAATAATTACCTTTCCGTGTTTTCAGACGTGTTTTCAGACGTGTTTTTTTACCGGTTGCCAACTATGGAAAGGAAGTTTCACTGGGTTTGCTGGCTGCTCGTATTCCTGCTATGGATGCCGGTTGCCGGATACTGCCAATATAAGAAAGCAAAGGACGGATTCCGGTTTGCCCGCCATTCGGACAAGAACCGTTTGCGGCAAGCGGCCTTGTCTGAGTTCCAATTTAACGATTTGCGCCCTAATTTCCGTTATTTTGATGCCAAGAAACTGGCCCGCATTGAGCAGTACGAACGCAATTCGGAATGGGAAAAGGCGTATCCGATACTGCGGGAGTACGTCCGGAATTTCGGCATGGACAATTTTAACCGCGACTCGTACCTGTTGTGGCGGCTGGGCCGGATGTCGGAGCAGATGAAAGAGACCGAACAAGCCAAGTTCCTGTACCGGCTCGTGCTGAAACACCACCGGGGCGAAATGAAGGAATTGGAACAGCACTACGACTCACTGACCAGCAACGAAAAAGACTATTACGTACCGCTGCAATACTACTACGAATTGGTGGAATTCCGCAAATCAGTAGATACCCTGCTGCCACCCGTAGGCGTGCTGCTGGACATGGGGGCCGAAATAAACTCGCCGCAGGCCGATTATGGCCCCACCCTCAGCCCCGACAACAAAATCATCTTCTACACTTCCAAACGCAACACCAAAAAAACCGGCGTGCGCAATGTATCGGTGCAAAACGAAGACATTTATTATGCGCGTAATATTGACGGATATTGGGATCCGTCGCGGCCCCTTACCAACATCAACACCACCTACAACGAAGGCTCGGCGGTGCTGACGCGCAACGGCAAAAAACTGTATTTCTGCCGTTGCCAAGCTCCGGGCGGCTTGGGCGACTGTGACATTTACGTGGCCGAACTGCAGCCCGACAGCACATGGGGCAAAATCCAGAACCTAGGAGGTCAGGTAAACAGTGCCTCTTGGGATTCGCAGCCCTCGCTGTCGCGTTCGGAAGACACGCTGTATTTCGCCTCCGACCGGCTTGGCGGCTTTGGCGGTGCGGATTTGTATTTCACCCACAAACTCAAAACCGGCGTGTGGGCACGTGCCAAAAACATCGGGCCCACCATCAACACGCTCAAAAACGAAGTCAGCCCGTTTTACCATCCCAACCATAACGTGCTGTATTTCAGTTCTGATGGTGGCCACATCCCCAACTTCGGAGCCTTTGACATCTACAAGACCCGATACCTCAACAACCAGTGGCAGGAACCCGTAAGCGTGGGGCCGCTGGTGAATGGCAAGGGCAGTGAGTATTATTTCACAATTGACTCCGAGTCAAAAAACCTGTTCTATGCCCGCTCGGAAGAGGAAAGCATCCAGAACCTGGACTTGAATTCGTTTCCGCTGCCCATGGAAGCCCAGCCCAACGCAACGGCGCACTTGGAGGGCGCGGTGATTGACTCAATCACCAAAAACCCGTTTGCGGGCATCATATCGGTCATTGACCTGACAAAAAGCGTGGAGATTGCCCCCAAATACCTGCGGCCCGACGGCAGTTATGACTTCGACCTGATCCAAAACCACGATTACCTGGTGATTGTGACGGGCGATGATTTCTTCCGGGTCGAGCGGCAGTTCAAACTTGTCGGCGACACGGCGGTTTACATCGAAACCCCCGCCATCAGCCTGAAAAAACTGGCGTTCGCCTCACTGGAATTTGAGGAGAACAGCAGCAAAATCCTATCCGATATGCACGGCGACTTGGACAAGCTGGTCAAATTCCTTGCCGACCACCCCACGTTCGGGCTGCGCATCGGCGGCCATACCGACTCGCAGGGCACGCCCATGGAAAACCTCAAACTCTCGCAACGCCGTGCCGATGCCATTAAAAAGTACGTCATTGACAAGAGCAAAGTGAATCCGTTGCGCATTGAGGCCGTGGGTTATGGCAGCAATGAGCCATTGATCGAGGAAAAATCGGAAGCCGACCGCAAAGTGAACCGCCGGGTGGAGTTTGAGATTACCAAGGCCAAAGCCGAAAACATGGGCAACCGGAAATGACGGGCAAGCCTTCTGCCCTGTGACCCGGCACCCAAGCCGGAAAACAGTATCTTCCAAAAAGCCCAAACCTACTTGCGCTTCCCGAAAGCCGGTATGCGATGCCGGTCCGGCACGCAGCGTCCGGCCTACGGTGCAGCCTTTCCGAAATAGTATCTTTTGAAAAGCCGAAACCCGGACTACATAAGGACGGCAACCTTGCTTCCTTATTCAGTATCCGTATAATTCTCGGTGCGGATGTGTTTTGCAGGCCCAATGTTGGTACATTGTACGAACATTCCACTGGCCTCCATCACAATCACGTCCATGAAAAACATCTACCCCTTCGCGCTTTTGCTCTGCCTGACATTTTTTCCGTTTTCCCAAGTGGCCGATGCCCAAAACACGCAGTACACGGGCGGCAGTTCGGTGCTCATCAGCATTTCGGACGGGAGGAAATCGCACGAATTCACCGCGCCACAAATCAAGGGAAGGTTCAATAACCGCCTCAAGCGTTTTGAATTCCTGCTGAGTATCAAAGACGTGAATACCAAAAATCCCGGCTTGTTTTTCACCAACCTGTTCAATTCCATCTTTCACCCCGACCAGTCCAATGAATTGCAGATGCAGGTGTACGTACCTTCCGAACTGCGCGGTTTCGAGGATTTCACCAATCCGCAAACCCTGCAACTGACTGGCCAAGTAGTGATTGCCGGAAAAAACCATGAGCTTCCGGTAACGATGAGCCTAAAATACAGCAACGGGACGCTGTACTATGGCTTGCAGGGAAAAGTCTCCTCCGATTTTGGCATCATCACCGCCTCCGCCGACGAAAAGCCCATGCATCCGCGCCAAATCCAATTTGTGGTGCGCCAAAGCCCGATGGGCGTGTATTCCGAGTAGGGGCGGCCCTTGTGGCTGCCCACCGGACAAAAATAGTATCTTTTAAAAAGCCGAAACCTTTCCCTTGTCGTTCTGGCAAAGCATTTTTGCAGTGGACTATTAAAAAATCTTCCGGTTAATGTCGAATGCTTCCAGATAGTCGGCCACGCGGCGCACAAACATCCCGCCCAGCGAGCCGTCCACCACGCGATGGTCGTAGCTGTGCGACAGGAACATCATGTGCCTGATTCCCAGCGTGTCGCCGAACGGGGTTTCAATCACGGCGGGTTTTTTCTGCACCGCGCCAAACGCCATGATCGCCACTTGCGGCTGCATGATGATGGGCGTGCCCATAACGTTGCCAAACGAGCCGACATTGGAAATCGTGAACGTGCCATCGGTCAGGTCGTCGGCAGTGAGTTTGCTTTCGCGTGCCCGGCGTGCCAAATCGTTTACTTTCTTGGTCAGCCCCACCAGATTATACTGGTCGGCATTCTTGATTACCGGCACAATCAGGTTGCCGCTTGGCAGGGCCACTGCCATGCCGATGTTGATGTCTTTCTTGACTATGATCCTGTCGCCCTCCACCGAAGAGTTTATCATTGGATAATCCTTGATTGCCTTGGCAATGGCTTCAATAAAAACCGGCGTGTAAGTGATGGTGTCGCCCTCGCGGGTCTTGAATTCTTGTTTCACGCGGTTGCGCCAAAACACAATGTTCGTCACGTCGGCCTCCACAAACGAAGTCACGTGAGGCGCAATGCGCACCGAGTCCACCATGCGCTGGGCAATCATCTTGCGCATCCGGTCCATCTCGATTATTTCTGCCCGGCCACTGTACGACACCGCCGGTGAAGACACCGGCTGCATTGCTTCCACGGGCTTGGTTGCGGGCGGCGTTTCGACTGCGGGGGGCTGAACCAGAGCCGGAATGGGCGGTGCAGTTTCGGGCTTGGCCGCCACCGGCACTGCTTGGGCGGGCGGCTCTGCCACTGGCGGCGATACGGGGGCTGGCTCCGTATTGGCCGGTTCATCCGTCTCGGTTGCCGATGCAGGCGGTTCGCTTTCCACCGTTTCGTCAACCGTTTCTTCTTCGGTTCGGGTGGGGTTTCCTTCCGACACCGGGCCGTTTTCCATGGTGGCTTTCATGCTTGCCACCAATGCCAGCGTTTCGTCGGCAAGGGAGGTTTCGGCTTTTCCGGGGATACTATTTTCCGAGCCATTGTTTTCTGA
>JAYWIH010000036.1:0-17576 GCA_043789005.1 Sphingobacteriales bacterium | reverse complement strand
CCATCAGCCGCACCAGCCAGCGCAGAGGCCGGATTGATGGGTTCCAGAACGGCTCACGGCGCGACGAAGTGAACCGCCAAACCAGAAACACCGTGCAGGCCGCGTAGCCGGACAAGGACGCGAACGAGAAAATATCCAGCATCGCGCCACCGAAATCATGGCCGGGAAACCACCAGATGTACCGGATGGGAACCGTATTTTCGGGAATCCGGTGGTAGGCTTCCTGCAAATCGGCGAGTTTGAAGGCATTGCTCTGCAGCAAATAGGGAAGCCGCAACACAAAATACACCGCCGCCGGCACGAAATGCGGCCACCCGAGCCGCCCGGCTTGCCAATCCGGGCGGATGAGCGAGAGGGCGTAGAAATACAGCAGCGGCCCGGCCAAGAAAGCCAGCGGCTCGGTAAGGTTGACAAAAAAAGGGAAGTGCGCGATCAGGTTGGTGTGGCAGGCAAAAATCTCCAAGGTTATCAGGCTGCCCGACAACAGGAAAAAACCCAGCAGGCGGTTGGACAAACGGCTCCCTTGGCGGCTCAGCAAAAACGCGAAAGCCATAAAGAACCCTTGCGCCACTCCCAGCAGGTTGATAAAAGCCAGCAAGTCGAAATGCGTTTGCATGGGATGGCAAAAGGTAATTGGCCGGTTTGGGATGCGGTTTTGGTTTCAGTAGTGTCCGGGGCAAAGGTAATCATCCGCGCTTTTGGTTGTGCGTTGGCCGGGCTTCGGGAAAATAGTATCTTTCAAAAACGCGAAACCCGCTTTCTCCATGCTGGCCGAGAAAACTTCGTTGCGCGGCAAGGCGGGGTTTGGGCTTTCCGGGAGATACTATTTCGGAAAGTGGAAAATCGTGCGGATTTCGCACAAGCTGAAGCGTGTGCTACCGCGCATCCGTGAGCAGTTCGGGGCGGTACTCGAAGTGCATGGTGTCGTAGTAATACCACTTGCCGCCCCAGATGAAGCCGTGCTTCTCAAAAATCTCGATTATCTCCAGCGGATAGCGGTTCGTGTACTTGTGCGGGCGTTTCAGTTCGCGGTCCCAGAGCCAGTAATTGGCGTATTTCACATTGATGTCCACGGCAATGCCGAAACTGTGCGCACTGCGCCGGTCGGTGCCCCGGATGCTGCGCCAGTTGAACGCGCCACCCGGATTGCGCACGTATTTGAGCAGGTCGGGCCGTTTTTCCAACTCGTCCGAAATGGCTTGCAGGTGCTTGTGCACACCGTTGACGCGCGTAACGGCCATGCGAATTTTCTGCGAGCCGGGCAGCCAGCGCACATACGTCAGGTTGGCCACGACCTGTTCGCGGGTTTGCCCGTACATTTTCTCAAAAAAAGGCGTGTAGCGGATGCGGCTCGTGTCGGTGGTCTGGGTGGGGTCGGGGAAATCCCTGCCTTTCGGGTAGTGCTTCTGCATCTGGTCTTGCAGGTCGGGGCTGTTGAGCAGCGCGTCATAATCCTTGCCCGCAATGCCGTCGTCGTAGGCCATCACCGTGCCATCTTTCCAGACAATGGCGTTGGCCGTTGCCCGCACAAGGTGTTCGGGGTAGGCTTGCAGCAGTTTGCGGATGCCCACGGGCAGCGTGTCGGCGGCAAGCGTATCGGCAAGTGCGGGAGCGGACTTTGCCCAAAACAAGCCGTTTTGGCGCAGGGCGGCAAACCCGGCCAGTGCCAGCAATGTTACCGTGGCGGCAAATATCCGCCAATGCGCTGCTTTCCTGATGGCTAATTGTAACATGGCGGGCGGTTTCGGGTACGGTTTGTCTGCGTTTGCGCGTGGCTTGCCTTGCTTGAAAGGACAATCGCCAAAGTTTCGATTTTTTCCGCAGATAACCCGCACGGTTTCCCGGCGGAAAATTACATCGGGGTATTGTGCGGGGATTGCGTTTTTTGCGAATATTTTTTTTATATTTCCGTCAAATCATCAGATATTTGCAGGCAAGGGAGTTTATCAATTCACAAAAACAGGAGGAAACCATTAACAGGCCACAACGATTTGCAGGTCCTCGGGGGAGAGTCGAGGAACCTTACAAGGTTAACAATTTCATTCGCGTCCCCAAAGTGAGGCTGGTGGGCGACAACGTTGAGCAGGGCATCTACGACACTCCGGAAGCCCTGGTCATGGCCAAGGCGCAAAGCCTTGACCTGGTGGAGGTTTCACCCACCGCCGACCCGCCCGTCTGCCGTATCGTGGATTACTCCAAGTTCAAGTACGAGCAGAAAAAGAAGCAGAAGGAACTCAAGTCGAAAGCCCAGAAAGTGGTGGTCAAGGAAATCCGTTTCGGCCCCAATACCGACGACCATGACTTTGACTTCAAACTCAAGCACGCCCAGAATTTTCTCAAGGAAGGAGCCAAAGTGAAGGCATACGTGCATTTCGTGGGCCGCGCCATCGTATTCAAGGATCGCGGACTGAACATACTCAACCGTTTCGTGCAGGCCTTGGACGAACTTGGCAAGCCGGAGGCCGCCATCAAGCTGGAAGGCAAGCGGATGATCGTGTTCCTCGCGCCGCGCGCGAAAAAATAACGTGGTTGCCGCCCGCTTCCCGCAAACAAAACCGGCGGGTTTGGCGGTTTTGGAAGATACTGTTTTCGCAGTCCGGCTTTGCCATGCGCACGGCAAAGCCGCCCGATGTGCATGAAACCGGCGTGCCTGAAACAATATTTTCAGGCACGCCGGTTTTCTATTGAAAAATCCGCTATTTTTGCAGGCTAATTCAAATTCAAGGTTTACGCCAACTTAACCGTTACGGACAAATGCCGAAAATGAAAACCAATTCCGCCGCCAAGAAGCGATTCAAGGTGACGGGAACCGGCAAGATCAAGCGCAAACACGCTTACAAAAACCACATCCTGACCAAAAAAACCACGAAACAAAAGCGCAACCTGCGCCATTCGGGATTGGTCAGTGACGCGGATATGCCGAGAATCAAGGCGTTGCTGGTAATCTGACAGGATTGCCGCTTGCCGCCATCGCCCGGGAATGTCCCGGGCCGGTTGTATGTTTCACCCGGCTCCAGGTTCCAAGCATCCGCATGAAGCGGGTCACCTGCCGCCAAAAAACAATCAAGAGAAATGCCAAGATCAGTAAATGTCGTTGCGGCACGTACCCGCCGCAAGAAAATGATGAAGCTCGCCAAGGGCTATTGGGGGCGCGGCAAAAACGTTTGGACGGTAGCCAAGAACAAGATCGAAAAGGGTCTGTTGTATGCCTACCGCGACCGCAAGGTAAAGAAAAGGGAGTTTCGCGCCCTGTGGATACAGCGCATCAATGCCGCCACCCGCCAGCACGGAATGTCGTACTCGGCATTCATGGGCAAAATGGCGCAATCCGAAATCCAACTGAACCGCAAGGTGCTTGCCGATTTGGCGATGAACCACCCGGATGCCTTCAAATCGGTGGTTGAGGCACTTGCCGGCGGCAAAAGCAATGCCGCGCCAGTGACCAAAACCAAAACAGCCCCCGCCAAAAAAGCGGCAGTGGCAGCCGTAACTCCCGAAGTTGAGGTTTTGCAAGGCGATGATCTGGCAATAGTGGAAGGCATAGGCCCCAAAATTGCCGGACTTTTCAATGAGGCTGGCATTGTCACGTTTGCCCAACTTGCCGATGCACCCGTTGAAAAATTGCAGGAAATTCTGGACGCTGCCGGGTCACGGTATGCGGTTCATAATCCAGCCACTTGGCCGCAGCAAAGTGCCTTGGCACGGGATGGCGAATGGGATGAACTGAAGCAGCTGCAGGATGAGTTGAACGCCGGCAAAACGGAGGCGACAGAGGTGGAGAAAGCCGACTGAAGCGGCGATTTGAATCGCACATGAACCAAAAGCAAAAAGCCTTTCCGTGTCTTACGGAAAGGCTTTTTGCTTTCGATGATAAGGTGTTGCGGCGGAAAAACAGTATGTTCTGGAAGGGCAAAACCTACTCCAAATCCCGCAGGCTGTTCATCAGGTCGCGGTGGATGCCTTCCAAAGTCAGGCTCTTGTCGTGGGTGAGACGCTGCAAATCGGTGAGGGCGGTTCCCAGTACTTGTTTGAGCATCGGGTAGTTTTTCAAAGTGCTGGGATCGTAGAAAAATTCGGGGATGTCAATGTTGTCGGCACCTTCCATTGCCCGGTTGGCCAGCGTTTGCAGGTATTTTATCAGCCCTTTCTCATTCACAAAATTGGTTTGTTCCTGATTATCCTGAATCTTGTTCAGGCGCAGTTTTGCAATAACCACTGCCAAGGTGGCGCGCAGGTTGCGCACTTGTTTCTCATTGCGGTCGGGATCGGCAATATTCATATCAAGTTGGTCAGGAACGAAAGACAAATGTAAACACGAAAAGGTAAAAAAGTACAAAAGAATATGCCAACCCATGCCAGTTTGCCAATGGATTTTGTGCGGCAACTATAACATACCTGAACCCGGTGAGCCAACGGCAGGTTTTTTACGGCTTCGGGTTTCGGGTTTTTGAAAGATACTGTTTTCCCGACCAGCCAAAACAGCCGGGGCGGGAAAAACGTGAAAACGCAAAGCGGCTAAGGGGCCAGCCATTGGAACGAATGGAAAGGCAGATTACGCAAAATGAAGAACGCGACCACGAAAATGAGAACGATTCTGGCAAATAAAGGACTGTGCCAGAGACGGATGATGATTTTTTGGTTCAGGAACAAATTCAGCAAATGTACCACGGCGTTGGCCAGCAGCAGCGGCACGGCCAAAACCAGCATCAGGTTGTGATTGGCAGCTTGTTGTACATTGCCGTGCAGCAGTTGATGCACGGCACGCTGTGAGCCGCAGCCGGGACAATACAAATGAGTGACCGTATGAAACGGGCATTTAGGGAAGAAGCTGTGATGGACGGGGTTGAAGCGGAAATATAGCACTGCCAGCATAATTGAGAATGCCAGCAGTGCTATATGGAAAGCCATTGCTTTTTTGCTCATGCCATTATTGATTAGCCGCACCCATTATGGCACCGCCAATGCCCAAGGCAAACAGTATCACGTAGATAACCACAACGACCCCGCCCGCAATAAGTCCGTATTTGACCCATTTGCCCGCTTCCTCAGATGCTTTCTGTGCACCCTCGTAGTTGCCAGCCGCAAATTCGGAGTTTACTTTGGATGCATTAACTATCGCCACAATGCCTAATGGGAGGCAACACAAAATGGTGACCAAGATG
This sequence comes from Sphingobacteriales bacterium, assembly GCA_043789005.1. Classification (GTDB taxonomy): domain Bacteria; phylum Bacteroidota; class Bacteroidia; order Cytophagales; family 172606-1; genus Xanthocytophaga. The sequence continues at coordinate 12,414 of JAYWIH010000036.1, read as the reverse complement.
GATTCGACAAGCCAGTTCTTGGGGGGAGTTTGATTTGTTTGCATGAGCGTGTTTTTTGGGTTAAGTTAAAGATTGTCAAGTATATGGCTTTATTGACAGAACCGGAAACCCATAGTGCCACAAATCATACACAACGTAAGTTTACACGCTGAAAAACACAAAACCCGGCCATCTGGAGGCCGGGTTTTGTGTTTTTCAATGATACTATTTTTAAATCACTCCAGTTTCAGCACCGCCATGAAGGCTTCTTGCGGAATCTCCACGTTGCCCACCTGCCGCATCCGTTTCTTGCCTTTCTTCTGCTTTTCCAGCAGTTTGCGCTTGCGCGAAATGTCGCCGCCGTAGCATTTGGCGAGCACGTTTTTGCGCAACGCCTTGATGGTCTCGCGCGAAATGATTTTCTGCCCGATAGCGGCCTGGATTGCAATCTCAAACATTTGGCGCGGCAGCAGTTCGCGCAGTTTCTCACACAGGCGTTTGCCCCAGTCGTAGGCTTTGTCGCGGTGTACAATCGCCGAAAGCGCGTCCACGGGTTCGCCGTTGAGCATGATGTCGAGCTTGACCAGCGTGGAGGTGCGGAAGCCGATCAGTTCGTAATCAAGCGAGGCGTAGCCGCGCGAAATAGTTTTGAGCCGGTCGAAAAAGTCGAACACCACTTCCGAAAGCGGCAGTTCAAAGGTCAGTTCCACGCGGTCGGCAGTGATGTAATGCTGGTTCTTGATCATGCCGCGTTTGTCCATGCACAGCGCAATCACCGGCCCCACGTATTCCGATTTGGTGATGATTTGCGCCTTAATGAACGGCTCCTCGATTCGGTCAATCGAGTTGGGGTCGGGCATTTCCGACGGCGCGTTGATCTTCACCAGTCCGTCGCGGGTGGTGTAGCAGTTAAATTGCACCGACGGCACGGTGGTGATCACGGTCATGTCAAACTCGCGTTCCAGCCGCTCCTGCACGATTTCCATGTGCAGGAGCCCCAAAAATCCGCAGCGGAAACCGAAGCCCAGCGCCGCCGAGGTTTCGGGTTCCCACACCAGCGACGCATCGTTGAGCTGGAGTTTTTCCATCGCGTCGCGCAGCTCCTCGTATTCCGATGTTTCGACGGGATAAATGCCCGCGAAAACCATCGGCTTCACATCTTCAAAGCCCTTGATCGGCTCCGTTGACGGGTTGCTGATGTGCGTGATGGTATCGCCCACTTTCACTTCCTTGGCCTGCTTGATGCCCGAAATCAGGTAGCCCACGTCGCCGGCGGCCACAAAATCGCGCGGCTCCTTGTCCAGTTTCAGCGCGCCCACCTCGTCGGCGGTGTATTCTTTGCCGGTCGCCATGAACTTCACCTTGTCGCCCTTGCGGATGGTGCCGTTCTTAATGCGGAATATGACTTCGATGCCCCGGAAGGAGTTGAACACCGAATCGAAAATCAACGCCTGCAACTGCCCTTTGGGATCGCCTTTGGGGGCCGGAATCCGGGTGACGATGGCGTTCAGGATGTCTTCCACGCCAATGCCTTCCTTGCCGCTGGCGTGGATGATGTCCTCGCGCTGGCAGCCCACCAAATCCACGATTTCGTCTTTCACTTCCTCCACCATCGCGCCGGGCAGGTCCACCTTGTTCAGCACCGGGATTATGGTCAGGTCATTTCCCCAGGCCAAGAAAAAATTGGAAATGGTCTGTGCCTCAATGCCTTGCGACGCGTCAATGAGCAGCAGCGCGCCTTCGCAGGCTGAAATGGAACGCGACACCTCGTATGAGAAATCCACGTGGCCGGGCGTGTCTATCAGGTTGAAAACATAGGGTTTGCCCCCGTGCACGTAGTTCATCTGGATGGCGTGGCTCTTGATGGTGATGCCGCGTTCGCGTTCCAGATCCATGTCGTCGAGCAGTTGCGCCTGCATTTCGCGCTTGGATACGGTTTGGGTGAATTCCAGCATCCGGTCGGCGAGGGTGCTTTTGCCGTGGTCAATGTGGGCGATGATGCAGAAATTTCGGATGTATTCCATTGAATAGCAATGATTGGATTCGGTGGGGAAGGACTGCAAAATTACGATAAATTTCCGTCCGGCGCGTATGGCAAAACAGTATCTTTCAAAACGACGAAACCCCCCGTCCCCGACCTGCCCCGAGGCAGGGGGCTTTTAGTGCCGGGTTTGGGCTTTTTAAAAGATACTATTTTACTCCTCTTCAAAGCCGGGGGCTTTGGGCTCGCAAAAAGATACTATTTTGCGGCAGTTCATTTTTTTTCGACCCGATCCGATGGTTTTCAAACGCATCCGGCAATTTGCACTGGCTTGCTGGTACTTTTTCCCGGTTCAGTTGCTGCTGCTGCACCTGAAAAAAAACCAGTGGCTGCTGCTGTGCTGGCTGGTGCTGTTCGGCTTCGTGTTGCAGGAACTTGCCACGCTGTTCGGCATACCGTACCTGTTTCTCGACCCCGAATACAACCACCGGATCGGTTTTGGCGGTATGGTCATCATGGGTGTGGCGTTGGGCGGCTTCACTATGGCATTTCATATTACGTGCTACATTCTGGATGCGCACCGCTTCGGGTTTTTGGGCAACGAGAAAGACCCTTTCCGCAAGTTCAGCATCAACAACAGCTTGATTCCGGTCATTTTCTTTGTCACGTATCTTGTGGCTTTCGTGCAGTTCCAACGCCGTGAACTGGCCGACCTGCGGCAGGTTTGGTGGCTCACGCTGGGCTTGGTGCTGGGTTTTGCCGCCACGCTGCAAGTGCTGTTCATGTATTTCACCAGCACCAACCAAGATATTTTCAAGATTCTGGCCACCAGTGCCGCCGCGCCGCTGCAGCCGCGCCGCCGCGTGACCCGCGTGAATGTGATGCGCAAACGCGTGGAGTCGGTGCGGCGTTACGGGCTGCACGTGGATCATTTCCTCAATGCCCGGCTGCGCATCCAGAAAGCCGAAAGCCAGATGATTGACCTTCCGGCGGCGTTGCGGGTGCTGCGCCAAAACCACCTGAACGCCTTCATCATCCAGGTTTTCGTGTTTGCGGCGGTCATCGGGCTGGGCGTGTTCCGCGATTTTCCCGGTTTCCAGATTCCCGCCGGAGCCAGCATCATGCTGCTTTTCACGCTGGCCGTTCTTTTTGTGGGCGGCATTACTTTCTGGCTGGGCACGTGGGCGGTGCCGGCGTTTATTGTGGTGCTGCTGACGTACAATGAGTTGGTGAAAAGCCGCCTGATCCAAACCGATTACGAAGCCTTCGGGCTGGATTATACGATCCCCAAAGCCGATTACTCGATTGAACGGCTTGACAGCCTGAGCAACAAGGAGTATTTCCAGGCGGACAAGGATTCGACGCTGGCGATCTTGAAAAGGTGGAAGGAAAAAAACAGCCCGACAATAATTGGGAGCAAAGGAAAAGCAGCAGGTTTGGGCGTTTTAAAAGATACTATTCTCACATCCAGCCCCAAGCGGATTGGAAAACGAAGACCCCGAATCGTGTTTCTGTGCGTGAGTGGTGGCGGCCAACGGGCGGCCTTGTGGGCCATGCGTGCGTTGCAAGCCACCGACAGCGCACTAAACGGCAGCCTGATGCGCCATACGGCCCTGATTACGGGTGCCTCGGGCGGGTTGGTGGGGGCCAGCTATTTTCGTGAACTGCATCTACGGAGCCAGTCAGACTCAACGGTTGATTTGTACAGCCACAAGTACTTGGATGCCATTGCCAAAGACAACCTGAATGCCATTGCTTTCTCGCTGGTGGTCAGCGACTTGTTTTTCAAGTTCCAGCAATTCAACTACAATGGGCACTGGTATTACAAGGATCGGGGCTACGCTTTTGAACGGCAACTGGACCAGAATACGGGCGGCATACTGGAAAAGCCGCTGCGGGATTATTACGAACCCGAACGTCTGGCGCGGGTTCCGATGCTGGTTTTTTCGCCCACCATTGTCAACGACGGACGCAAGCTGTACATTTCGCCGCAGCACGTTTCGTACTTTACTGAGGCCGACCACGTGGTGCCGCGTTACTTGGTTCCCAAGCTGAAAGGCGTGGAGTTCCGGCGTTTTTTTGAAGCGCAGGATGCCGACAACCTTCGTTTTTTGAGTGCGGTGCGCATGAACGCCACGTTTCCGTACGTCACGCCCAACGTGACTTTGCCCAGCCAGCCGGCCATGGAAATCATGGATGCCGGCATTTCGGACAATTTCGGCGTGGCCGATGCCGTGCGGTTCGTGTACGTGTTCCGCGAATGGATTGCCAAGAACACGTCGGGCGTGGTGTTCCTGTCCATCCGTGATTCGCCGAAAGAACACATCATCGAGAAAAATACCGACCAGTCGCTGTTCAGCCGCATCTTCACGCCCATCAGCAGCCTGTACCGCAATTGGGGGCACATCCAGGACATCAACAACGACAATGCCATTGAATATGCCCGCCAGATGCTGCCCAAGTTTCCAGTCCACCAAGTGGAGATCAGTTATTCGACGTATCAGAATAGTATGTCTGATACCACCCAAACCCCCACCGCCGATTCGGTGCAGCGACAGAACTACGAACGTATTTCGCTGAGCTGGCGGCTCACCGAACGCGAAAAGAGCAACCTCAAAAACGCCATCCACGACCCACGGAACCAAGCCGCCATCCAGCGGCTGCGCCAGTTGCTGCGGTAGGTTTGGGCTTTGCGGGAGATACTATTTTCAAGTCCACAGACAACAGTCCACAGACAACAGTCCACAGTCCACAGTCCACCGAAAAAAAACGGTTGGCGCAAGCGGATACTTGCGCCAACCGTTTCGAGGGTTTGCGATGGCGGGGATTTTAAGGCACTAATGTTCAACAAACCACAAATGTTTATTGGAATCACCAATGTTCAAATTTAGCACTATCTGACCCAATCTCACAAAAACCTTGTTCGCCGTTCGTTATTTTTCTATTTAATCGTCTAACCCTTTTCCGTCAAGTATTTTTGGTATTAATTTTTCTATTCTTCCTTGTCTTGTTTTGGATTGTTTGGCTGAGGAAAAATATAACAAATAACCTTTTTGCCGTCCCGGTGTTAATTTGTCAAATGCAATCTTCAGGTCACTCATTTCATTTAATGCAGATTGAAATTCTTCTGTCATTTTGTATTCAATCGGTTTTTTCATTCCAATTTTAACCCCCGATTTCTCAACTTCAATAGCGTTTTTCAAGTAAGATTTAATAACCGTTTTTTGTTTTATAATTTCGTCAAGGCGGGTAAACCTGATTTGCCTTGCCGACTGCACATTTTCGGTTTGTTGCACCAATATATTTTTGGGGTCATTCATAACTGCACCTTTCGTGAACAGCAAGGCGCAATAATCCTTGAAGCCGTGTATTAAAACTGCATTGGTTTTGTTGTGGGTGTAGCAAGGGCAACCCCATTTCAACTCCTCTGTAAAATCAAAAGAAAGTACAAGGTTTCTTAACTCTTGGTAAGCTTCCTGCCATTTAGTTGGTTTGTCAAAAAACCAATTTGCTTTTGGGTTCATCTTTTTAGTTTTTTGAATTTAGTGGAATCAGTCTTCTGTCTGCCGGTCTTAAATACCAAGAAGCAACGGTCAAGCACATAAACATAAAAACAGGCAATGTCGGTAAAATTCCGTCGCCACTTGCAAAATGTGAAACTACTCCACCTGAAAGAAGAAAGAACAAACCTGCATAAGCCCATTCTTTCAGCAATAAATACTTGGGAACAAGTATCGCAATAACTGCAAGGATTTTCCATAAACCAATGATGGTTAATAAATAAACGGGAAAGCCCAAATGTAAAATTCCCTCTACATTAAAACTTGCTCTGTAAAGCTGACCGCTACCGCCTAACAACATGCCGAACGACAAAAAGCCTGTTACCGCCCAGTAGAAAATGTTTCTACTTTTTTTATTTTCCATTTTTTGCTATTTTAGATCATTTAAAAGTTCTTGCAATCTGTTGTGAGCCATATTCAAACCATTGGCAAATGGTAATTTTAGTTGTTCTAATCTGTGTTTTTCTGACTGATAAATCATTTGCATTGTCAATTTGCTTGTTTCGTCGGTGAGACTTTCAAAATTTAAAAATTCAATCCTGACCCCAACAAGCAAATTGTCCATTTCAAATGTTCGGGTGATGTTTTGGTTTGGTGTTATTCTGTGAATTGTTCCGTTAGCCTTAAAAACCACTCTTCCTTCACGTATTGTTTCAAACTCAAAACTTCCGTGATTTTTATTTTCAAGCTTTATCACTTTCAAGCCCATCCATTGTTCCAGCATTTCAGGTTCAACGTATGCCTGAAAAAGTGATCCCAATGGCAAGTCGAATTCTCTCGTGATTATTATTTCTTGTTTGCCATCTTCAACAGTAATTTTCGTTTTTTGCTCCATTTTACTTTTTACTTTTCGGTTTGTGGTTTTTCATTGTGCTCTCTAACCTGTCAAACCTTTCATTCCACATAAGTCTGAATGGCTCAATAAAATCTGCAACTTCTTTCATTTTGTCAGCATTTATCTGATAGTAAATCTCTCTGCCGTTTTGCTCTTGTTTGAGCAATTCACATTCGGTAAGGATTTGCAAGTGTTTTGAAACTGTCGGTCTTGCAGTGTCAAAGTTGGAAGCAATTGCTCCTGCTGTCATTGTCTGTGAAGTCAATAAAAGTAGAATGGCCCTTCTTGTCGGGTCTGAAATGGCTTGAAATACGTCTCGTCTTAAATTCATTATGTAGTCATTTGACTTCAAATATAAGCGTAGTTATTTGACTGCACAAGTTTTTGTGAATTTTTTTCGAAGGCCAAAAATGTCGGGGAGTTGTCCTAACTTATCAGGGGGCGTTCTACAACAACGGCTAACTTGCCGATTTACTCTCGGGCGGGGTTCGGGCTTCCCGGAAGATACTGTTTTGCCCGCTCAGGGCTGGCTGAGCGACTGCCTCGCCAAAATGAAAATCCAACCGGCCATGAATACCGCCGGCAACATGAGATACGCAATCTTTTCCATTGTCCGCACAATGGGCGTTGCGTCAATGGACGGGTAGTCCGCCAAGGCATCAGTGTCGCCCACGTATAACTCAAATTGCTTGCGCAAAGCCGACAAGTGGATGACCCGCCCAACCAAGCCCGTGTAAACGGCGGCGCAGGCCACAATTGCCGCCAAGGGCAGCAGCCACAGCAACAAGTCTTGCTGGCCGCCGAAAACCGCATTTTTCGCTTCCTTGGGGGCGTTGGCAATGCCGCCGTAGCCGCCATAAAAGAACGACTGCGATATGGACAGCCAGATGGTGCGCTGGTTTATCAAATCATGCGTCTGCGTGATGTGGCCGCGCATGAGGGCGTAATATTCCACCGGATCCATTTTTTCCTCCGGCTTGCGCTGGTTGGTGCTGTCGTGGTTGCGGTGTTCCAGAACTGATTTCATGGTTGCAAATGGTTTGACTGTGGAGGGTGGGGCACGGCTTCAGGCCGCGCCGCCGTGGAATTATAATCAACCGGCATGAAAAAAGCGTACCCGCCCGCCAACGGGTTTGCCTGGCTGGGAAACGGGGGGGAAGCGGAAGTGTACGGGCAAACGGCGCGTGGAATTTCTTCCGTCGGGTGGCATTGGCTGTCAGGGAGGTTTTTACTACCTTTCGTCTCTGAATATTCCACGAATTTTCCGGCATGAATTTTCTGGCGCACTTGTACTTGTCGGGCGGGTTTGATGAAGTGATGGTGGGCAACCTGATGGCCGATTTCACGGTGGGCCGCATTGATGCCACACTCCTGGCGGGCGTGCAGCGTGGCATCCGGCTGCACCGCGAAATTGATTCGTTTACCGATGCGCACCCGGTTGTCCGCGCCGCCAAGCACCGCCTTTTTCCCGCCTACCGCCACTACGCCGCCGTGATCACCGATGTGTTCTACGACCATTTTCTGGCGGTACACTGGCAGCAATACCACCCCGAAACGATTGACTGCTTTGCCAAGCAGGTTTACCGGCTTTTCGGGGACAAAGAGCATCTGTTGCCCGCCTCCATGCTGCCAATGGTGCGCAGCATGGCAAAACACAACTGGCTGACGCATTATGCAACCTTGGAAGGTCTTGACCATGCCTTGACGCGCATGAGTCAGCGCACCAAATTTGTGTCGGGCATGGAAAACGCAACCGATGACTTGCACAGGGATTACGCTTTTTACGATGAGAATTTCCGCCGGTTCTTTCCCGATCTGATCCGTCATGCGGAAGAATTCAGAAAGGCGGATGTGTGAGCCGGGCAAAATAGTATCTTTTGAAAAGCCCAAACCTACCTGAAAAACCTGTGGGGTTTTTAAAACCTCACAGGTTTGCGCCTCCCCAAAATAGTATCTCCCAAAAAGCCCAAACCCCCTTTACTCGTTTATTTCACAGATGAAAATGGAGGATCCGACAGAAAACCCTTGGCAAACCCTTTCCACGCGCACCGTTTACGACAACCCGTGGATTCGCGTCACCGAAAGCCAGATTATCAATCCCGGTGGGGGAGATGGCATTTACGGGGTGGTGCATTTCAAGAACCAAGCCATCGGCATCGTGCCCGTGGATGAGCAGGGCTACACGTGGCTGGTGGGCCAGTACCGCTACGCGCTAAACGAGTATTCGTGGGAGATTCCGGAAGGTGGCGGGCCGCTGGACACCGATGCGCTGGAAGCGGCGAAGCGTGAACTGAAAGAGGAGACCGGGCTTACCGCCGAAAGTTGGACGGTGCTTTCACGGATACATACCTCCAATTCGGTGTGCGACGAGGGAGGGTTCATTTTTCTGGCCCGGCAACTCACGCCCGGCCCGAGCCAGCCCGAGGAAACCGAAGACTTGGCCCTGCGCAAAATCCACCTGCGCGAAGCCGTGCAAATGGTCATGGACAACCAAATCACCGACTCCATCAGCGTTGCGGGCATCCTGAAGGCGGCGCGGTTGTTATTGAATGAGTGAGTGAGCAAATGAGTGAATGAGCAAATAACCGTTTTTCATTTGCTCATTCACTCATTTTTTCAAACCGGATTGGCAGCGATACTTCGGTGGCTACCGGTTTGCCTTGGTATTTGGCCGCCTGCCACGCGGGCGAGGTCTGCACCAGCCTCACGGCCTCCTCATCGCAGCCGTTGCCGATGCCGCGAATCACGGTGATATCGGTCAGCGAGCCATCGGCCTGCACCACAAACTGCACGAAAACCCGCCCCTGCGTGCCAGCCGCCTTGGCCGTTTCCGGGTAGCTGAGGTTGTTGCGCACGTGCTTGTAAAACTCGTCCAAGCCATTTTTGGGGCGGGCTTCCTGCTCCACAAAAATAAGGTCGGCCTTGGGGGCCGAGGCCGTTTGCGCATTTGCGGGCAGCGTCAAGCCCAATCCGGTGAGGCACATTGTTCCGTATATTTTAGCCCAAGCGTTAAACTGAATCTCTGATTTCATGGTTGATAGTTTTCATGTTCGCAGTATCACAAAATACGCCATTGTCCCGCAAACTTGTCCTTGGCTTTTGCGCCGATTCATGCGCCATGTAGGAAAACGCCGAAAATGCACAGACGGCAGTTTTTCCGGAAATCCGATCCGTTTTTCCGGTGACGAATATGTGCCGCCCGGATTTGCCAAACAATTTCAACCCCCAGCAAAATGACCCGAAACGTGAAAGCTCACCGCAATACCCCGATTTTCCTGGCCATAACCCTGTTCGCGGCAATCGTGTGGATGCAGCCCGCCAGCGGCCAGCAAACCCAACGCCGAGTGGCACAAGCTCACAACGCCGTAATCAGCCCCGGCAAGGATGGCAAAGTGCGCCTGCCCGATGCCGAATGGAAGAAAATCCTCCCGCCCGACTCGTACACCGTGCTGCGCCAAAAAGGAACCGAACGCCCGTACACCGGTGCGCTGCTCGAAAACAAGAAGCAAGGCACGTATGTGTGCGGTGGTTGCGGACTGCCCCTGTTTTCGTCCAAAACCAAATTCGAATCGGGCACGGGCTGGCCGAGTTTTTACGACACATTCAGCAAGGCAAATGTGCTGGACTTGACCGACAGCGACCACGGCATGACGCGCACCGAAGTGGTGTGCAGCCGGTGCGGCGGCCACCTCGGCCACGTATTCGACGATGGCCCGGCCCCCACCGGCCTGCGCTACTGCATAAACTCGGTATCGCTGAAATTCGTCGCGGAGGTTAAGCCGGCCAAGAAGTGATGGATACGGAAGTGCGTTTGCCCATTTGGAACGATGCAAAATAGTGGTCGAAAAACATTAATTTGTCGGTTTGACAAACGGTTGACGGTGACGACATGGCCCACGAGACCACCCCGGTTTGTGTCTTCATGAGCCGCGTCCGCAACCTTAACCAGTCAAAATAAGGTTTTCCGGACAATAGTATCTTTTAAGGGGTTGAGTAAAAGAAATCGCGTATTTGAAATCGCACTACAAGCGTTTCGGGCGTTTTTTGCGCAAAATGTAAATACTCGGAAACTTTTGCTCAACCCTTTGAAAAGGCAAAACCCCGTTTCGGGAAAAATAGACGGAAATGGGACAAAATTCATTCTGTTTTAATCCGACGAATCTTGCATAACTTACTGATTATCAATCAAGAGTAACTCTAATCAACCAGCCCTTTACAGCCATGAAAAATATCCTTTGTTTCTGTGTTTTCTTAGCTGGTTTGTCCGGCTGGACGCAGGAGTGTGTGCTGCGGGGAAAAATAATCGGCGACAAGCAGCCGAGCCAGGTTTCGGTAACGGTGTATGGCCTTTTGTCGGGAAAGAACTTCTACGAGGTTCCCGTGAAAAACGGAGTTTTCGAACTGCGCGGCAAGTTGGCTTACCCGTGCCTGACAACCGTCAGGTCGAAGGATATTTACCAAGAATTCGGCGTATGGCTCGAAAACGTTACGATTGATGCGGTATTCGAGGCTGCCGCACCCAGCTACGCCCCCGACAATCTGATGCTAGCAACCCGGTCGGCCAAAGGTTCGTCCGATGTTGAGTTTTTTACGGATTTGCACAACCGCATGAAGAAAGCGAACGAAGACAGTTCGCTTTCGCCGCCGCAAGTAATGGGAAGTCTCAGGAGTAGCGTCGAGCAGCGAATTGCACAGCATCCCGACTCTTATTTATCTTTGTTTTTGGTAGACGACTACATGGACGAACGTGCCTACGGCGAGGAGTGGGGTAGGAAACACCTGAGTATGTTGAACCCTGAGTTGCTACAGTGGGAGCCGGGCAAGCAATTGCAACGCAAGCTAGAACGCACGGAAACCAATCGCGTGGGCATCGCTGTGGCGGATTTCCAGCTCCCCGACAGCCAAGGGAAAACGGTTTCCCTGTACGCCACTAAAGCCAAATACGTGCTGCTGGAATTCTGGTCTTCTTGGTGCAGGCCTTGTCGTGCGCAAAACCCGAAGTTGGTCGAAGTACACAACGCCTACAAAGCCAAAGGCTTCGAGATAATCGGCGTTTCGCTGGACGAAAACAGGGAAGACTGGCTGAAAGCCGTCCAGAAAGACGGCCTGACGTGGACGCAACTTTGCGACACCAAAGGTTGGAAAGGGCCGGTCGCCAAACAATTCAGCATAGCCGGAATTCCTTACAACATTTTGCTCGACCAGAACCACAAGATCGTGGCCGTTGACTTGCGTGGCGGCGAACTGAAAAACGAATTGAAGAAACGACTCGAAAAATAGCATTAGACTTGTCTGTCTTTGATTATCAAGTATTTACGATTGGATACTTTGCAAACTCGCCCTTGGCTTCCCACCTTAACTGACAGATTTGTATTCGTTTTTCAATTCGTCTGTTAAGGTGTCTGTTTTCTGAGGTTGACTGCCATCCGAATGGCAATGCAAAAATATAAGTACTTGACAATCAAATACAAATAAGTCTCATCATCAATAATCTTACCGAATGGGGAGTAGAACACCATAGAAAAATTATCGGGGAATAGTTTTGCCGTTTGACATTCAGGTCAACCTGTACGGTCTGTCACACCATTGCTTGTAACACCCACATTTGTGAAGGGGGGGGGCCATTAAAACTGCAAGTCCCGTTTTCGGCGGGAGCCAAACCCACCTTTTTTATAAGCCATGTGCTTTTGGAGGAATGGGTTTGGGTTCGGAAAAAGATACTATTTTTGCGCTGGCGGCTGCGGGTAAGGCAGCGCCGCAAAACCCATGTCCGACTGGAAAAAAATTCTGGGGCGCGTCGCCATCCGCGCCGAACACCATTTTGACACCTTGAAAAATGCGCTTGACCAACGGTTGGGCAGCTATCAGGATGTGCAGATTGTGCCTTATCTGGGCTTTGGCAACGGAAAATCGCTGTATTTGAAGGGGCGGGTGCTCAAAAACCACCGCATTGCTGCCCCGCGCGACCGCGATTCGGCTTGGCGCAACCTGCTTGATGCCTACCGCCGCTTTGAAACCGACGAACTGCCGGGCGTGCAAGTGGAACTGCAATGGAACGA
>JAYWIH010000035.1:0-17694 GCA_043789005.1 Sphingobacteriales bacterium | reverse complement strand
ACACCGAGAAAATGGAGGTGGAGATGGAAAAACCATACATCCTGATCACCGAGAAGAAGATTTCCTCGATGAAGGAAATGCTGCCGGTATTGGAAGCGGTGGCGCAAAGCGGCCGTCCGTTGGTGATCATTGCCGAAGACGTGGACGGTGAGGCACTGGCCACGCTGGTGGTGAACAAGATTCGGGGCGTGCTGCGCATTGCCGCCGTGAAGGCTCCGGGTTTCGGCGACCGCCGCAAGGCCATGCTCGAAGATCTGGCCATCCTGACCAAAGGCACGGTGATTTCGGAGGAACGCGGCTACAAGCTCGAAAACGCAACGCTCGAATACTTGGGCGAAGCCGAGAAAATCGTGATTGACAAGGACAACACCACCATCGTGGGCGGCAAAGGCAACAAGCCGGACATTGAAGGCCGGATCAACCAGATCAAGGCGCAGATTGAAACGACAACTTCCGATTACGACAAGGAAAAACTGCAGGAGCGTCTGGCAAAACTGTCGGGCGGCGTGGCTATCCTGTACATCGGTGCCGCTACCGAAGTGGAAATGAAAGAGAAGAAAGACCGCGTGGACGATGCGCTGCACGCAACCCGTGCCGCCGTACAGGAAGGCATTGTGGCTGGTGGTGGCATTGCGCTGATCCGCGCCATTTCGGCCTTGGATAGCGTTACTACCCTCAACGAAGACGAAGCTACGGGTGTGAACATCATCCGCCAGGCATTGGAGTCGCCGCTGCGTACCATTGTTGCCAACGCCGGTGGCGAAGGTTCGGTAGTGGTGCAGAAAGTGCGCGAAGGCCAAGGCGATTACGGTTACAACGCCCGCGAAGGCAAGTACGAAAACCTGATTGCCGCCGGTATCGTTGACCCGACGAAAGTGACCCGCTTGGCACTGGAAAATGCCGCCTCGATTGCCGCGCTGCTGCTGACCACCGAATGTGTGGTGGCCGAAGAGCCGGAAAGAGAGAAGGCAATGCCCCAAATGGGCGGTGGCATGGACGGAATGATGTAATCAACGAAATGCGGAATCCGAATTGTGGATTCCGGAATCAAATGCAAAACCCTTCGGCTGGAAAGCCGGGGGGTTTTGCGTTTTGGGGAGATACTATTTCACGGATCACCAAAAACGAAATATATTTTTGTTTTTGGTGATTTGCGGTTATTTTTGTGGGGGCTTATGGCCACCAGCGTGGCGGTGGATACCGGGTTTTTTCATTGGATGTTACACGTTTGAAAGATGGTCATACTCACAAAACCTATTTTGAATAATTTCAGCCACAAACACGCTGACACTGTTGATGTCCTGAATGAATGGTATAAAATCACAAAAGACGTTGATTGGAAGGATTTCAATGCGTTAAAGGAATATTTTCCTTCCACTGATTATATGGGCAACGACCGTTACGTTTTCAACATCAAGGGAAACAGCTACCGGCTAATAGCCATGATATTTTTTGATATCCGGACGGTTTTCATTCGGTTTATTGGCACTCATGCCGAATACAGCAAGATAAAAAATGCTTCCACCGTTTAAAAACAGGGATATGGAAACCACGGATGAAAAAAAGTACACCTCAACAATGGCTGAAATCGAGTTTTTGCTGCAAAAGGCAACCCGGCAGGGTGGCTTTCAGAGTTTGACGATTGACGAAACCGCACAACTGCAAAAACTTTCATTGGCTGCGGAGGCCTACGAAGACAGCATACCGCTCATGCCGATTCCCGCTCCCGGCTCGTTGGAAGAGATGATCAGGTTGAGGATGTACCAGCTCAAAGTGAACCAGAAGCAGCTTGCCCAACTGCTGGAAGTCACCGAAACGCGGCTTTCGGAAGTATTGCGCGGCAAGCGGAACATCAACTTCGACATGGCCCGCCGCCTGCACGAGAAGTTGGGAATCGATGGCAATTTCATCCTGGAGAAGGCTTGAAAAGCACCAAACCCCCGGCTTTCCAGCCGGGGGTTTGGTGCTTTTGAAAGATACTATTTTGACTACGCGTTAGATGTGGAATATGGTTTACTTTTGTTTATTTATGTTTGCGCTCAAATAAATGCTGTGTCAAAGTCATGGAGAAAATAAAATCCAACCGTTTGGAAGAACGCCAAATCGAAACGGAATTTGCCAGAAGATTCATTGTGAAACATATAAGGAAAAGATATTTAGCCTTGCTTGAGGCTCGGAAGATTGGCGAGGGTTTTGGGGAATTGGCTCATTTTACCCAAAACTTGGATTTAAAGTATTGTGATAAAATACCAAATGCAACAAAAAAAGGCGATATTGATTTTGTCATCGATGAAATTGCAAAGAATACAGATTCCAGAAAATGCTACATTGTGTCGGAATCAAAATTACTTGATGGCAAATGGATGACTCTTGAAGATGCAGCAACGGAAGTAGTGGGGAGCAATATCGGCACGTTACTACTTCTGGAAAATGGAAAAATATTTTATCACGAGAGTGAAGAAATAAAAGAACGGTACATAGGGATAAGGTCGTAAAACTGCCCTTAGTCTCCCAAAAAGCACAAACCCCCGGCTTTGTAACCGGGGGTTTGTGCTTTTTGAAAGATACTATTTTCCACACGCATACCTATTCAACCCCGCCCATCCATTTCTTGATCTGCTTGGAAAACAGCAGCATCAGCACGCCAAAACCGATCACGAAACAAACCACGTACAGGTAGTTGGCGGGCATACTCGCCACATTTTTCTCGTCAAACACACCCGAGAAAAGCCCGGCAATGAGGTTGCCCAGCGATGCCCCCACAAACCAGATGCCCATCAGTTGGCTCGCGTAGCGCTGCGGGGAGAGTTTGGTATAGAAACTCAGGCCAACCGGACTGAGGCACAACTCGCCCAACACGCTGAAAAGATACGTGGTGGTGAGAAACAATACCGATGCCTTGCCGCCCGCCACCACTATCCGCGACGCGAAAACCATGAAAAGGAAGCCGATGCCCAGGATGATAAGTCCGGCGGCGAACTTGACCGGAGCCGACGGGTTGAGTCCGCGCCGGTTCAGGTACAGCCAGAGGGCGGCGAAAACCGGCGCGAAAATAATCACATAAATGGATTGCAGGCCCTGCAACCAACTGGCGGGCATTTCCCAACCCAGAATCGTACGGTCGGTGTAACGCTTGGAAAAAGTATTCAGCGAGGAACCTCCCTGTTCATAACCCGCCCAAAAAATGGCCGCCGCAAAAAAGAAGATGAACATGACCAGCAGCCGCTTTTTTTCAACGGCGGTCAGTCCGCCGGCGATGTATATATAGAGAAAATACGATAACGCAACCGCCACAATAATAATGCCCATGGCTTGGGCCAGGCCGGGGGCGGTGGTCAGGTCAATCACGCCACGCCATTGCAGAACCGCCAGAAAAACAACCAGCACGGCAAGCATGGCCACGGCAAGCATGGAATTGTTGCTGTTGGGGCGGACGGCGGTTTCGCTTTTCTCTTTCGGCTTCAGCAATCCGTACTCCTGCAAATACTTGTGGCTGAAATACCGGAAAACCACCACTCCCAGAAACATCCCGATGGCGGCGGCCCCGAAACCGTAATGCCAGCCTATTTTTTCGCCCAAGTAGCCGACCGTCAGCATTCCCAAAGCCCCGCCCAAATTGATTCCCATGTAAAATATCGAAAAACCGGCATCGCGCCGCGCCCCACCCTCCGGATACAGTTCCCCCACGATGGAACTGATGTTGGGCTTGAGCAGGCCGGTTCCCAAGGCCACAATGCACAAACCAGAAAAGAAAACGGTGCTGCCAGCCGGAATTGCCAGGATGATATGGCCGAGCATGATGATGAGGCCGCCGTACCAGATTGCCTTTTTCTGCCCGAAAATGGTATCCGCCAGCCAGCCTCCGGGCAATGTGAGCAGGTACACGGAGGCCGTGTAAAGCCCGTAAATGGCACCGGCCTCCTTATCAGACAGACCCATGCCCCCATCGGCGGCTCCGGCAATCATGTACAGAATCAGGATGGCCCGCATTCCGTAGTAACTGAACCGCTCCCACATTTCGGTGAGGAACAGCACGTACAGCCCTTTGGGGTGGGTGAATTTCTCCTTTTCGGCGGCGGTTCCCGATAAATATGAAGCCATAAATGAAGTGTTTGGTTAAGGTGGCAGATGCAGTTAAAAGCTTGCCAAGATAAGCGAAAATCATCCTAAAAATAATAAAAAAAGCCCGATGCACAGGCTCGTACGGGCTTGGTTGCGTAGGGACTGGTTTTATCCTCTTGAGGTATCAGTGGCCCTGCCGCCGAATGAAACGTGTTTGACATGAACCTTTTCATCGGTCGGGTGTACTGTTGTGCGGAAGCCGGTTCCCGAAATCCTTTCCCTCACCTTTTCCAGTAAAAACCATGAAGATTTTCCCGTATCAGATAACCCTGTTGCCTGTAATCCTGTTGCTTGGCATTCCCGGCGTTTTGCGGGTTGCCGCTGGCGAACCCGAAACCATAGAACCGCAAACCAAAACCATCCAGACCGCCATATGGTACGGGCAACAGGCCGAACTGTGGAAAACAGCCGCCGAACACGCACCGCAAAATGCCCAAGCCTACCTGAACTACTATTTGGCCGCGCGGTTTGCGTTGCACAGCGAAGCGGAGATAGAAAATAGTATCTCCCCGATGGCGGAAACCTGCCCCCAATCGTTTGAATACCAATATATCGCTTACAGGCAGGGCAAAGGGCTTGCATTTTTGGAACGCGCCTATGCCCTCCAACCCGGTAATCCGCTGACGTACGGCGATTTTATCCGGCACTATGAACAGACCGGCAACCGGGCCGAAAAGGAACGGTTTTGCCACAAGTGGCTGCAAAGCAGGGATTTGCCCAATGGATTGCTAAGTTATTGCCACAATATATTGCAGTCCGTGGGGCAAAATGGCATCCTGTTCAATGCCGGGGAAAACACCACGCTGCCACTTTGGGTGTTGCAAAACGCCCTGCATATCCGCGCCGATGTGACCGTGTTGGATTTGGATCTGCTGGCCCGGAGCGATTACCGCAAACGCGTGCTGACCGAAACAGCATTGGCTTGCCAAGAGTCAGCTTTCCGGGATATGACCGGAATCCAACTCAGGGAAACCCTTGGCAACCACTTGTTTGCGCGCAATCCGGACCGTTCATTTTACTTTGCGCTGTCCTTGCCGTGGCCGGTGCTGAACCCAATGCAGGCGCATTTGTACGTGGTTGGGCTGGCTTCCCGGCTGAGCCAGCAACGTTTCGACAACCTGAACCAGGTCAGGGAAAATCTGGAAAACCGGTTTCTGATGGATTACGTGCGGGTTGATTTCAACGCTGAGCCGCCCCGGTCGGCCGTGCGGGTATTGAATGCCAACTACTTGGCTCCCATCCTGCTGCTGCAGGCGCACTACCGGCAGAACGGCGAACAGGCCAAAGCCGACAACTGGCGGCAACTGGCCATCCAACTGGCCCGAGATCAGGACAACACCGGCGAAGTAATGGCCTATCTGGAGCAAGGCAAAACAGTATCCCCGCCCAAAGCCAAACCCACCTCCGCACCGATGGAGGTGGCACAGGTTGAAAAATCGTTCAAGCCCGTATTCGGGAAACTGCGGGCCCGGCAGACCGAAGTGACCAACAGCGAATACCAGCAGTTTCTGGATTATTTGCTGCAAGACAACCGCCAAGATGACTACGCGGCCTGCCAGCCGGATGTTTCCGCTTACGAAGGTGTGGGCGAAACGTTCATGCGCAACTACCACACGCCTTACCGTGCATCCGCCAAACGGCTGTCGGAAACGGCCAAGGAACGGAGTTTCATCAATCATCCGGTTTTGAATATTCCGCACCAAGCCGCCGTTCTGTATTGCGACTGGCTGACCGAACAATACAACAACCAGCCGGAACGGACGTATAAAAAAGTAAGATTCCGGCTTCCGACGCTCAACGAATGGCGCATTGCGGCCATTGGGGTGGCGCAGTTCAAAAGCAACGGATCCCTGTTTGAAAACCTGAAACTGGCATACAAGCCCCGGAAAGAAAAAGCGGTGAAGGAGATATCCGTGCCCGATGTCAAGTATCCTTGGTGGCGGGTATTTCCGCAACTGCCGTACAATGAATCGGGCTGCTACCTGAGCAATTTCAGGATTGACAGCAGCCGGTGCGTTACCCCCTTCGGCGATGGTTTCGGATTTACCGGGCCTGTCGGCTCTTATTTTGCTAACGACCTAGGACTGTACGACATGGTGGGCAATGTAGCCGAAATGATTGATGAAACGGGAAAAGCGTGCGGCGGAAGCTGGAACCACCCGCCCGAAGAGGCAACCGTCACCAGCGTAATGGCCTATGGCAAGCCTGATTCACGGGTGGGTTTCCGGGTGTTCATGGAGATTATTGAAGGGAAGAAATGAAATCAGCCTGGAGCCTGTTGCTTTTTCTGCTTGCTTGGGGGCTGTTTGCCTGTGGCAAACCCATCGCGGCTTTTCATTGGAATGCCAGGGAAGTCGCGATGGTTCGCAAGTCGCGGACGGTTGCCAAATCGTCGTATGGCTATCCAAAGCACAAATGGTACTCCTATGCGATTTGCTTCAATAAAAATTGCATTGCCAAGGCCAAATGGAAACACAAACAACATAACGACCGGTTCAAGGGATTCAAAAACAACAAACTTTTGCAAACCAAACCGGCTGTGCAGGAACCTGATGCAATTGCAGCACAAAAAACCAAAAGCGGGAAAGATACATTGCCTTTCGAAACCGGAAAAACAATAGTGCTGAAAGACATCCTCTTTAAAGTAAACAGTACCGAACTGAACCACTCGTTTTCGGCCCCGTTGGATTCGCTCGTGCAAGTGTTGAGACAGCATCCGGCCCTGAAAATCAAGATTCACGGACATACCGACAAAACCGGAGACGAAACACGGAATGTCCGGCTTTCGCGGGAAAGGGCCGGCGTGATTGCCGCTTACCTGATTGACCAAGGCATTGCCACCCGATCCATTGATTTTCAAGGGTTTGGCAGTTCAAAACCCATTGCAAACAATGACTCCCACCAAGGCAGAAGCCAAAACCGACGGGTTGAAGTATTGCTGTGCGAGTAAAACGGTTTTTTATTCAAGTTGTGCAGGATTAGCAAAAGAAGTTTGCCATCAGAAAAGTATGCTTATGTGAAATGGCACGCAAATTCATTCCTAATTCCGCCTTCCCGATTCCGAATTAATTCCATGTCCTTTTTCCGCAAATCGTACCAATCACATACCGACCAAGCATTGCTGGCACTCATCCAGGAGGGCAGGGAAAGGGCTTTTGATGAATTGTACGGCCGTTACAGCAAACGGCTCCTGTATTATTTCCATAAGATGCTGGGTCGTGACGAAGCCAAGGCGCAGGATTTCTTGCAGGACATTTTTTTGAAAGTCATTGAAAAACAGCATTTGTACAATCCTGGATATTCGTTTGAAACGTGGATTTTTTCGATGGCGCACAACCTGTGCAAGAATGAATACCGACGGGCGGAGGCGCAAAACACTATCTTTTCGAAAGCCGAAACCTCCCACGTTGCGGACGAGTCGGTGGCATTCACGGAACTGTATGATACGGTTCTGTTTGAAAAGTTGTTGCAGGAAGAATTGGACGAAATGGATACCGGCCAACGGACGGCATTTGTGCTGCGATACCAGGAAAACCTGAGTATCGAACAAATCAGCCAGATACTCGGTTGCCCGGCGGGAACCATAAAATCGCGGCTTTTTTACGCAAAGAAACGGCTGGCCGGTAAACTGAAGGTTTTTGACCAATGCGGGTGACCGCCAATCGGTTCATCATTTTGCACATTCGTTTTACACATTCACTATTCATCATCACAACCCATGGCTGACGATTTTTACGGGCGGCTGGAGCATTTGCTGCAACACAAGGATTTTGCCGAACTGGCAACCCACGAAAAAGCCTGGGTTATGCAACATTTGGGTTCGGAAAACGCGTACACAACACTGCGGACGATGGAGAAGCAACTTATGCAATCTTTTCGGAACCCTTTGCCCCTGTCGCCCCGGCCCGAAATCAGGAGTGCGTTGCGTATGCGTGTGCAAGCCGCCCGCCGCCAACCCGTTGCGAGTTGGGCGGGCCATGTTCTGCATTACCGGATTCCGGCTTACCAAGCGGTTGCCGCACTGCTGTTGCTGGCCGGCATCATCTTCTGGCAAGCCAGCCATTGGCCCGGCCCGGTAGCAAACGGGGGTTTGGCCTCCCGAAAAGATACTATTTTTGTGGCGCGCCATGACACGGTTTTCAAAGAGAAAAAGGTTTTCCTCATCCGCCATAAATTCATTTACAAACCGCCCGCCGCACCCAAACTGGCCCGCAACCGTGATACTGCGGGCATGGCCGTACCCGAACAGGTAAAAAACCCCACGGCCCAAGGTGTTTCCATGGAAGATGACACGCTTCTTTGGTCGCTATTCATCAAGAAACCAAACCGGTGACTTTTCAGAAACCGGCGGGTTTGGCCTTTTTGAAAGATACTATTTTCCGGGTCGGCGGGCAAGATCACACGGGCGTGGTTTTGCCCGCCGACCCGTTTGTTATCTTTTTGTTAAATCCTGCCGGAACATCCGTCTTCTTTCCCGAATCCCCTACATTTGAAAATCCACCCGCAACCCACCGGTTTTGCCATGAAAAAAGATACTATTTTACTCCTACCGCTGATGGCCTTGTTGCTGTCGCTTCCCGTTTATGCGCAGCAGGCCGGGGCGCAATCCTCAACCACCATCGAAGGCAAGAAACTGACGCTGCCCAACGGCTGGTCGCTGGCTCCAGCAGGCACGTCGGTTCCGCTCGGCGACCTGCCGCTGAATATGGTGGTGTCGCCCTCCAAAAAATACATCGCCGTGACCAACAACGGCCAGAGCAAGCAGCACATCCAGCTATTGGATGCCAAAACCGGCACCGAACTCGACCGCATCCTGATCCCGAAGTCGTGGCTGGGGCTGGCTTTCAGCGGCGACGAGAAGAAAATATACGCATCGGGAGCCAACGACAACTGCATCCAGATTTACGGCATCGCGGGCAACAAGCTCACCCGCACGGATTCCATCGGATTGGGCAAACCGTATCCGCAGGAGAAAATCTGCCCGACGGGAATCGCCATTGACGAGAAGAAAAAACGCCTCTACACGGTTACCAAAGAGAACAATTCGCTGTACGTGGTTGACCTTGCCACCAAAAAAACCCTCAGGCAAGTGCCGCTGGCGGGCGAGGCGTACCAGTGCCTGCTGTCGCCCACGGGCCGGGAACTGTACATCAGCGTGTGGGGCAGCGACCAGATTGCCGTGTACGACACGCAAACCGAGAAAATCACCAAAACCATCGCCGTGGGCGACAACCCCAACGACTTTACGGTGACCAAAAACGGCAGGACGCTCTTTGTGGCCAACGGCAACGACAATACGGTTTCGGTGGTGGACCTGGTGGCCGGCAAAACCCTGGAAAGCATCCAGACCAGCCTCTACCCCGATGCACCGGCGGGCAGCACGCCCAACGCCGTGGCCCTCAGTCCCGATGAAAAGACGCTGTACGTAGCCAACGCCGACAACAACTGCGTGGCCGTGCTGGATGTGTCCAAGCCCGGCTTCACCAAAAGCAAGGGTTTCATCCCCACGGGCTGGTATCCGACCTCGCTGAAAGTGGTGGGCAAAAAACTGTACGTCGCCAATGGCAAGGGCTTTACCTCACTGCCCAATCCGCAGGGACCACGCCCTGTGAACAAGCAGGAAACCAGCGGGACGCACCAGCAAAACGTGCGGCAAGGGGCTGACATCCAGTACATTGGCGGGTTGTTCAAAGGCACAATGTCCATGATAGACCTGCCCGGTGAGGCCGCCCTGAAAGCCCACACCAAAACCGTGTATGCCAACACGCCCTACACCAAGGAACGCGAATTGCTGGCCGCCGGAGAAGCCGGAAACCCGATCCCGATGAAAGTGGGCGATGCCTCGCCAATCAAATACGTGTTTTACGTGATCAAGGAAAACCGCACCTACGACCAGGTACTGGGCGACATCAAGGAGGGCAACGGCGATGAGAGCCTGTGCCTGTTTCCCGAAGCCGTAACCCCCAACCAGCACGCGATCGTGAAGGATTACGTGCTGCTTGACAACTTTTACGTGGATGCCGAAGTTAGTGCCGACGGCCACAACTGGAGCATGGCGGCATACGCCAACGACTATACCGAAAAAACCTGGCCCACCAGCTACGGCAGGCGCGGCGGCTCGTATGACTACGAGGGAAGCCGCAAAATAGCCTACCCCAAGGCGGGTTTCATCTGGGACCATTGCAAACGCGCGGGCATCACGTACCGCACCTACGGCGAATTTGCGGACACCGCTGCCAGCATCCCGGCCTTGGAGGGAAATTACTGCAAGGCGTACGGCGGCTACAACTTGGATGTGAAGGACATTGACCGCGTGGAAATCTGGAAACGCGATTTTGACTCGCTGGTGGCGGCCAAAGCCCTGCCACGCCTCAACACGGTGCGGCTGGGCAACGACCATACGTACGGCGCACGCGTGGGCAAACCCACGCCGACGGCCATGGTGGCCGAAAACGACTTAGCGGTGGGCCGGTTCATCGAACACATTTCCAAAAGCCCGGTCTGGAAGGAATCGGCCATTTTCATCCTCGAAGATGATGCGCAGAACGGCTCCGACCACGTGGATGCGCACCGCTCCACGGCCTACGTGGTCAGTCCGTACACGAAACGCAAAACGGTGATTCACGACTCGTACACCACTTCCTCCATGCTGCGCACCATGGAACTGATCCTGGGCATGAAACCCATGAGCCAGTACGATGCCGCTGCGCCTTCGATGTGGAAATGCTTCACGCCCGTGCCCGACTTCACGCCCTTCACGCATCTGCCCGCCCGCGTAGACATGGATGCCAAAAACACGGCTTACAACAAGTCGGCACGGCAGTCGGAATCATTCAACCTGGCCGAAGTGGATGCGGCCCCCGATTTGGAATTCAACGAGGTGATCTGGAAAGCCGTGCGCGGCGAGGATTCGGTGATGCCGCCGCCCCGCCGCGCCGCATTTCTGGTGACGGTGAAGGATGATGACAGCGACGGTGATTAGACGGGTTTGGGCTTTTTGAAAAGATACTATTTCCGGATGGACTGGAAAACCTGTTTCAGTGGCGGCCCACGAAATAATAAATTACCGCGCCGATCAGCAGGAGCCTGCTGTAAAAAACCCAGCTCACCGGCCTTTTCCGGCGGGGCGAATAGGCGAGCAGCACGACGAGATTAACATACAGGGTTTTCATTGGAAATGTTGGTTTGGGTTTGCGGATGGTTGGCCGGAAGAGAATCCTTACATTGTCTTGGTTCGGTATTTCAACCGCCGCCAGGCACTTGGCCTTCTCCCATTCTACGTTTTAATACGTACGCAAACCGAAAAGTAATCGGTTTTCTAAAAAAACATTACATCGTACCATTGCCGTGTGTCCGGGCCGCCTTCCACCAGCCGTTCGCTTCCTCTTGAAAAGCCCAAACCCCCGCTTGCAAAAGCGGGGGTTTGGGCTTTTTGAAACATACTATTCTTGCGCCTGTCTGGCTGCTGCCCTGCCAAATACAAATTCATGGCAGAAAACCGCCGCCACAAACAGCAGTGCGAAAACAGAATTGTACCGCCCCCACAGCAATAAGTCGGGCACCAAGATGAATTCCAGCGTGTTCATGGCCGCTACCACAAGCATTTGCGTCACTGCGCAAAGGCGGCTTTTGATGCGGCTCACAATCCAGACGGCCATCACCACCTCGGCAAAGCCGATGGCCATTGTAAACACGCCCGCCCATTCGCCACCAAGTATCCGGGCCACAATCTGCCCGTGCCTCGGCACTAGGCCCAGCACTTTGCACAGCAATCCGTTGATGAGCCAGACCGCCGCAATAGCGTACGTGAGCAGTGCATGGATTGCCGGGTGTTTAATGTCATTGTGCATTTGTTGCCATTGTGCGTTTGTTTCCATGTTTCGGGCAGCGGCTCCGTTCTTCCCGCCCCCGCGTTTTTTGCCGCATCCCCAAAAATGCCTAATATTATCGGTTCATCTTGTCTGTTCATAGCCATGCAACCGCAAATCTGCCCGCATATCCTTGAGGTGAAAAGCCTGAAGAAAGCAAACGAACCCGTCTGTGAGGAATGCCTGAAGGCGGGCGGCCAATGGGTGCATTTGCGCACCTGCCAAACGTGCGGCACTACACTCTGCTGCGATTCGTCGCCCGCCAGACACGCCACGCAGCATTTTCACGCTTCCGGCCATCCGGTTGTGGCCTCCGCCGAGCCGGGCGAACGCTGGCTCTGGTGCTACGCCGATTCTTGTTTTGCGGAATACTGACAAGGATTCGTATCCGGAAAATAATATGCTTTGGAAAGGCAGAACCCGTTCCGTATCCAGCTTCGGAAAACTGCTCCCCGAAAATAGTATCTTTCAAAAACCCAAACCCCTCTTGCCTTGAAATCGCTCCCCGATCTGTTGCGCACGCATTCCCACACGTTCGGCAATGTGGTTCCCGTGGATTGGCGCACCGACCCGTATTTGCGGCTCGACCTGTCGGATGGCAACCCGGTATTGGCGGCGCAAAATTTTCGGGACACGTCCTCATTCAACGACTATGTATTTTCCCAACTTACTGACCGGCAAGCCATTGCCGCCGTGGGAGGCTACCTCGAAGACCGCGCAATATACCGCCGCAGCCCGCATTTCAACGGCTCCGAGCCGCGCACCATCCATTTGGGCATTGACATCTGGATGCCCGCCGGAACGCCCGTTTTCGCGCCGCTGCCGGGCAAAGTCCACAGTTTCCGCGACAACGCCAACTTCGGCGATTACGGCCCGACCATCATTCTGGCCCACAAACTCGAAAACCGGGTTTTTTACACGCTGTACGGGCATCTGGAGCGCAAATCATTGCAAAACCTGCACCAAGGGCAATCGTTTGTGCAGGGTGAAATGCTCGGGCAGATTGGCGGCTTCCCCGAAAACGGCGACTGGCCGCCGCACCTGCACTTCCAGGTTATTGCCGATATGCAAGGCAATTCGGGCGATTTTCCCGGTGTGGCCGCCCGCAGCGAACGTGAAAGCTACCGCCAATGCTGCCCCGACCCGAATATTATCCTCGGCATCCCGGATTTGCACGAAAACCCGGGATTTTGAAATACCTTGCCTTTGGTTTGAAAACCAACTGGCGCAATTTATGACACAAAAACCCTGACCCGATGCCTTTCACCTCCTTTGAAATCAAATACGAAACCGCCGCCGACGTGCCGCCGCCCTACTGCCATTACTACCACATCCGGGGCAAGGAAACCGCCGCCGGACTGGAAGCCGACTTCCGTTGGACTTACCATAACCGGGATGGAATGACCCAAGAGGAGCTTGAGGATGAAGGCTTTACGGGCAAGGATGATTTCCAATGGACTGGCATAGTTGACCGCGCGTGGCTGCCACCCTTGGAGGCATTGCTGGCTGCCACCCGCCCCACCGGCGATGCCTCGCCCGACGATCCGTTTCTGGAACTCGACTTCCGGCAGGCTTCCGGCCAAGGCTTCCAAGGCCAGCCCGACATCCTTTCGGAGTGGGAGTTTTTCCTGCACGAATTGATTCAAGGAATCTACGAAACCTCGGGCAGGGAAGCCCCCTTATGCATCCGTTACCGGAAAATCACCGCCGAAACCGTGCTTTCCTGCTCGCTGACCCTGCGGTTTGCCAACCGCCAGGTTTCGGTGCGGACGCGCAAGGGAGAACGCGAACCGCACGACTCCACCGAAGATTGGGAGGGCATGAAAACGGCCCTGCTACACATATATTCGCTTGATTACCAGCCCGAAAAAGCCGCTGCCGGTGAACCCGGCCAACAAGGTGTGTATCTGGAAACCGGCGAAGGCATTTGGTACCGGCTCGGCACATCGGCCCGCAACCCGTCGCCGAAAACGGACACGGCGGGCTGGATCGAGAAGTTTTTCGACGGCCTGGTGCTGCTCGGCTGAGGCAGAACAACCGAAGCCTCCCCCGATCCTGAAATAAAAATCCGGCATTGGGCAGTCAAAATAGTATCTTTCAAAACCATCAAACCCACCGCACAAAAGCCCCCTCTACCGGAGGGGGTTGGGGGAGGCTTTCCATGCACAACAATTACCATTACCTGCGGCAGGTTTCAGCGGCATTGCGGCAAAGGCTGGCAGGCTGGCAGGTGGCCATGGCTTTCAGTCAGGACAAGGACGAACTGGTGCTGGGTTTCACGCTGGGGCCGAATGCTTTTTCCATCCGCGCAGTGGTGCAGGGCGGCTTTGTGTGCCTCACTTTCCCCGCCGATTTCCGCCGTGCCCGCAAAAACAGCGTGGACTTGTTTGCGCCCATCATCGGCAAAACGGTGACGGGCGTGATCCAGTACCGCGACGACCGGAGCCTGGGCCTGCTGCTCGATGCGGACGCGCAATTGCTGTTCAGGCTGCACGGCAACCGCGCCAACATCATTTTGCTGCAAGACAACGAGCCGGTTGAGTTACTGCACAGCAAGATCGAAGCCGACTGGCAACTGCGCCCCGAAACGCTGCACCGAAACCTGCAACCAAGTTTTGATGACTTCGTGGCGGCCGGCCAAAATCCCGCCGCCGTATATCCCACGCTGGGCAAACTGCCCCTGGCTTGGCTCAACGAAGCCGGTTTCCAGCAAAAAAACGCCCCGGAGAAGTGGGAAATGCTGCAATCGCTGCTGCGCCAACTGGAACAGCCCGCAAAATACTATGTTTCAAGATGGCAAAACCTGCCCGTGCTTTCGCTGCTGCCCATCGGCGAAACGCTTTCTGAAACCACCGATCCGCTGGAAGCCGCCAACCAGTTCTACGCGCTGCACGCCCGCGAATCGGGCTTGGGCGCGGAGAAAAACGCGGTACTGAAAGACTTGGAGAAACGGCGCAAGAACACCGAAAACTACCTGGCAAAAACATACGGGAAACTGAACGCGCTGCAAACCGAAACGCGCCACGAGCAATTCGCCAACATCCTGATGGCAAACCTGCACCAGATTCCGGCGGGCAGCGAATCGGTGGAACTGCTTGATTTTTACCACGACCAGCCCGTGCGCATCAAGCTTAAACGCGACTTGTCGCCGCAGAAAAACGCCGAAACCTATTACCGCAAAGGCAAGAACGGGAAAATCGAAACCGCCATCCTTGAAAAAGCCATCGGCCAAAAGGAAACGGAATTACGTGAAACCGAGCGGCATTTGCACCAGATCAACGCCTTCCAGGATTTGAAGCCGCTGCGCATTTACCTGAAAGACAACGGCCTGGCTGCCGCAGAAGCCGCCCCGGAAACCAAAAGCCTGTTTCGGCGTTATGAACACTTGGGCTTTGAAATCCTTGTGGGCAAAAATGCCAAGAACAACGACCTGCTCACGCAAAAATATGCCTGGAAAGAAGACCTGTGGCTGCACGCCAAAGACGTGACCGGCTCGCACGTGGTAATCAAGCACCGGGCGGGCAAGCCGTTTCCGGAGCCGGTCATTGAAAGGGCGGCGCAACTGGCGGCCTTCTTTTCCAAACGCAAGAACGACACGCTGTGCCCCGTCACCGTCACGCCGCGCAAATACGTGCGCAAAGCCAAGGGCCTGCCCGACGGCGCGGTGATTGTGGCGCAGGAAAAGGTGATATTGGTGGAGCCGGTGAATTTTGACGTGGCCGGAAAACCGTAGGGGCTGCCCTTGTGGCTGCCCAGACCCCCATCCGTTTCATACCGGCGGGTTTGGGCTTTTTGAAACATACTGTTTTGCCTTCAATCGGGCGACCACAAGTTACCGGGCGGCCACAAGGGCCGCCTCTACCAATAAAAACCCATGATTGCAGTGATCCAGCGCGTGTTGTCGGCCTCGGTGTCCGTCGGGGGCGGCGTGAAAGGGGAAATCGGTGGCGGCCTGCTGGTTTTGCTCGGCATCACGCACGCCGACGGGTTGGAAGATGTGGTGTGGCTGGCCAAGAAACTCGTGCAGATCCGGGTTTTCGGCGATGCGGAAGGCAAGATGAACCTTTCGGTAAAGGATGCGGGCGGCAATATCCTGCTGGTCAGCCAATTCACGTTGTTTGCCAGCACCAAGAAGGGCAATCGTCCGTCGTTCACCGAAGCGGCGCGGCCCGAAACCGCCCTTCCGCTGTACCAGAACATGATTTCCGCCTTGGCGCGGGAACTCGGCAAACCCATCGAAACCGGCGAATTTGGCGCGGATATGCAGGTAAGCCTGCGCAACGACGGCCCGGTGACGATTATCATTGATTCAAAAAACCGGATATGACCGCCTTTGCCATGACCATTGAAGAAGCCCAAAAAACCGTTGACGACTGGATACAGACTACCGGCGTGCGGTACTTCAACGAACTGACCAACATGGCCATGCTGACCGAGGAGGTGGGCGAAGTGGCGCGGATCATTGCCCGGCAGTACGGCGAGCAGTCGTTCAAGGATTCGGATCGCGACAAGAACCTGGCCGACGAACTGGCCGATGTGCTGTTCGTGGTCATCTGCCTCGCCAACCAAACCGGCACGGACCTGACCGATGCCCTGCAACGGAACCTGGAAAAGAAAACCGCCCGTGATGCCGACCGGCACAAGAACAATCCCAAACTCAAGCCGTGAAAACGTTTTGCCGTTTTCGGTTTGCCGTTGGCAAAATGGGGGTTTGGGCTTTCCGGGAGATACTATTTTTGTCTGAATCGCGGATATCTGCGATTTAAGGCAGAACGGGTTTGGCGTTTTTGAAAGATACTGTTTCGGAATTTGGTACACCGCAACGCCCGCGTTACGCCACCAACACCCCGTCTTGCAGCACCGGCACAACATCATAAATATTTTCGCGGAGGCAGAATTCGATGTCGCGCGTGAGGTGCAGGCGGGCCAGCCGCTGCACGTGCGATGAACTGGCAATGAACTTGATCATGTTGTACTTGGCCGCATCGTAAATCATCTGGGCGGCCAGCGCGGCATCGTCCTCAATGTCGAACTCGCTTTTCAAGGCGCACACCACCGCCCCGGCAAAAAGCGTGTCTTCGAGGTTGTATTTCCCCTTCCAACCGGCGCACACCACCAGCACATCGTGCGGCTGCCCCAGCAAGTGGTCGGTAACGGCCTTGCGGTTCAGGAAAGAGCCGATCACGACCTGCTTGGCATCTTTTGATTTGGTGATGGCCAGCGTGCCGTTGGTGGTGGTCATGGCCAGCGTCTGGCCTTTCAGTGCCGGATCCATGTAGCTGAACGGCGAATTGTCCAAGTCAAAACCCTCGGCCTTGACGGCGTTGCGTTCGGCGGCGGCGAGGTAGCCCTGCTGCTGCAATGCCCGGCATTCGTCGAGTTGCGCCACGGGAATGATCTTGGCCACGCCGTGCGCAAAGGCGGTGGTCATGCATGAAGTGGCACGGAAAACGTCCACAATGACGGCAATCTTGTTTTCCAAGTTATACAGGTGCAGCAATTCGGGCGTGGGGCAAACGTCAATTTTTCTCATTTCAGGATGCAGGGCGGATAACGAAGGGGAGGGTTCGGGGTTTTTGCGGGATACTATTTTTTTATGGGATAATCACAATACATGAATGTTAAGTACTTGGGTAAAATTACTTTAGATTAAAATCGGAAAAATTGATTTTCACATTTTTTCCTAAATTAGCTAGAAACCGAT
>JAYWIH010000034.1:0-4647 GCA_043789005.1 Sphingobacteriales bacterium | reverse complement strand
ATACATGGAAAAAGTGGTGCTGCACTACGCCGAAGATTTGCGCCTGAACGACGAGGAGTTTTTCCGGTTCTGCCAGGACAACCCCGAACTCAAATTTGAACGCACCAAAAACGGCGACATTATCTTTATGGCACTCACAGGCGGCGAAACCGGCAGACTCAATACAAGCCTCAACTTTGAGATTGAATTATGGAACCGCCAAGCCAGATTCGGTGTCGTTTTTGACTCGTCCACCGGCTTCCGCCTGCCTGACTCGTCCGTCAAGTCGCCCGATGTGGCGGTGGTTGCCGCGCACCGCTGGGAAATCCTTGCGCCGGAACAGCGCAAAAAATTCGTGCCGATCTGCCCCGATTTCGTGCTTGAACTTAAATCGCCGTCCGATTCACTGAAAGAGGCCAAACAGAAAATGACCGAATGGATTGAAAACGGCTGCCGCTTAGCGTGGCTGCTCGACCCCGAAAACCAAACCGCCCACGTGTACCGCCCGGCAAGCGAACCGGAGGAGATCACCGGATTCACGGGCCGCAAACTATCGGGCCAAGATGTGCTGCCGGGCCTTGAATTGGATTTAGGGTTTTTGGTGTAGCCATGCCACCAAAAACAACGCCCGTTTCCCCAAAAAACGCGGCCGTGCCTTACCGGCTCCGGTGGTCGCCCGAGGTGGTTTTGTCACTGCTTTCGCTGCTCATCAGCTTGTGTTCGGTCGCGTTTACCATTGTCCAGACGGAGATCATGCAAAGCCAGCAAAAAGCTTCGGTATGGCCTTACTTGGAAATACGCCCCCGAATCGTGCAAAACGTGTTTTTTCTGGAAGTGCAAAACAAAGGCGTTGGCCCGGCAATTGTGCGCAAGGTGGAATTTGGCTACCAAGGAAAAATATACGATAACTTTGAACAAGTGGCCCAACGCGTCGTCAACGACTCCACGATGGATTATTCGAACACGCTCAGAAATCCGATTCGGAAGTATGTTTTTTCGGCCTCTGAGAAAGTCAACGTGTTTGAGGCCAACGATGTCCGGCACGCTACCAAACTGATTTACAGCACTGCCGACATAAAAATAAACATCCGTTATGCTTCCATTTACGGTGATGAATGGGAGACCAACGAGAAAAACGAACTGGCGGAAATCAAAAAATAGTATCCCCGCAAACCCCCAAACCTACCGCCGCCCGTACACCACAAATGCGTAGCCGTACAGATTTTCAGCATCGGCGGTGTACTGCTCGCGGCTGGTTTCCACAAAGTCCGCTTCCGGGAATTCCGGAAAAAACGCATCGGCTTCAAACGTGCCTTCCACAATTGTCAGGTGAATGCGGTGCGCAATGGGCAGGCTCTGCCGGAAAATCTCCTCGCCGCCCAGAATGAAAACCTCGTCCGCGCCGCCCACCAACCGCAAGGCTTCTTCCAAACTGCCAGCCACCAAAAAACCCGCATCCGTTTGGTAATCACGTTGCCGGGTAATCACCACGTTGCCCGCCTCCGACCAAATCCGGTGCGGCGATTCGTAGCTTTTGCGGCCC
Source organism: Sphingobacteriales bacterium (assembly GCA_043789005.1). GTDB lineage: Bacteria > Bacteroidota > Bacteroidia > Cytophagales > 172606-1 > Xanthocytophaga. The sequence continues at coordinate 3,125 of JAYWIH010000034.1, read as the reverse complement.
ATGACCATCTTTTTCCCGGCAGTAACGCGTTTCAGGTTGTTCCAGTCGGCGGGTATGGGCGGCCATGGCAGTTTGTTTTCAAGGCCAATGGCGCGGTTCAGGCCCATGGCGGCAATCAGGGAAATAATCATGGGCGGGCGGGTTTGGGGTTTTTGAAAGATACTATTTTCTCAACTGGCGCGGGATTCTTATCCCGTGCCGCCCATGCGGGCAGATTCTTATCTGCCCAAGCTGCAAGTTCACCAATGCCGCCGAGATAGGAATCTCGGAGCACGGGCGGCACGAGGTGGGAACCTCGCGCCAGTTGCGCACGGTCGGGGGCTTTTTTCAATACTCGAAACTCGGGTCGGTGCCGGCGGTATTGGCAGCCGAAATCTCCGCCACGTTGATGTAGCTGGTCTCGACGGGCAGGCCAAACAGCCGTTTCTCCTTGATTATCCGCGCCACTTGCCCAGGCACCAGCACTTCCCAGCCCGGCGTACCGGCCTTGATCAGGGATAGCACATTGTCGGAGATGATGTGCAGCAGCGACCGGTCATAATCGCGGATGTCTTCGAGTTTGTTGTTGGCAATCAGGTATTGGTACAGGTCTATTTGGGTGGGCGGCAGCGTGAAATCCTGGCACGTATAGACCGTGCCGTCGGGGCGCAGCATCGGGTAGAGGTAAAGTTTCACTTTGCGGCTGAAGAGCGTGGCAAAGGCTTCAAGGATGCCGCCGGGCAGGAATTCGTAGTGCTTCTCATCAAAAATGTATTCCAAGTTGCTCATACCCAGAATCAGGCCGATCTTCTGCTTGGTGATTTGTGACAGGTGCGCCACCAGCTTATAGTATTCCCGGTAGTTGGAAATCATGACCGTTTGCCCCAGCGAACACAATATGTCCACGCGGTCCAGAAAATCCTTTTCGTCAATCTCCTTGTTGTGCTGCAGGTTGTGCAGCGTCAGTTCGGAGAGTATCACTACCTTTTGGGGATTCACTTCCGGGTCTTGCAAAAACTGCTTCACGCCATTGTCGAGCATATCCAGGTTCACGTGCGTCACCGGGCGGAAACGGCCCCGGATGCAAACAATGTTTTTCTTGTACAACGCCTCCGAGGGCTGCAATGCCTGCCCGTCAGGCCCGAACAAGGCCACGTTGGTAAAGCCGTTCTTGACCAGGTGCAGGCTCATTAGGCGGTTGTCCACACCGGCAAAATCCGGCCCGCTGAAGCGCACCATGTCAATCTCGATGCGTTCGGGCGAGAGGTCGTCCATGAGCGACAGCAGCAGCGTTTCCGGCGATTTGTGGTAATAAAAGCACCCGTAAATCAGGTTTACGCCCACCACGCCCAAGGCTTGCTGTTGCAGCAGGTTTTCGTTGTCCAGCATCCGTATGTGCAGCACCACGTCGTTGTGGGGCGCGTCGGGCTGCAACTGGAAGCGCAACCCGATCCAGCCGTGGCCGTCGTTGGTTTTCTGGTAGTTGAGTGCCACCACGGTGTTGGCAAAGGCAAAAAACGTGGATTCAGCCCCGCGTTTCTCATCCAGCCGCACGTGGATCAGGTTGTACTCGCGGTTGAGCATCTTGATCAGCCGCGACTCGCACACGTAGCGGCCGCTTTCCTCAACACCGTAAATGGCATCGCTGAATGTCATGTCATACGCTGAAATAGTCTTGGCAATGGTGCCCGACGAGCCGCCCGCCTTGAAAAACTGGGCGGCCACTTCCTGCCCGGCCCCGATTTCGGCAAACGAGCCGTAAATGCGCCGGTCCAGGTTTATTTTCAGGGCTTTTTGCCGCGTTCCGAGAAGTTTGTCGTGAGGCATATTTTTAGTCGGCGGTCAATAGTCCATAGTCCACGGAGAGACGCGGCGGGTTTGGGCTTTTTGAAACATACTGTTTTGCGGCACCGCTTCGCCCTTCGAAGTAAGCACAAGTAATCAGTTATTGCAAGTTCCGCTTGAAACCGGAGGCAATAAAGGCCGGGTTATCCGGGTTGCCGTTGTTGTGCTTCGTCCGCCGGTTTTTCGGTGTTGCCGCCGGGGCGGTATTTTTCCGGCGTGTAAAAACCGCCGCAAGCGGAACGCTTACCTGATGGTGGACACAAGCAGACGCTTGCGTCAGTGGACTTTTCTCCAGGCACTTGCCGACCGAAAAAATAGTATCTTTCAAAAACCCCAAACCTCCTCCCGTTCAGGCCGTTACCAAGATTTCTTCCAGCGATTCGTAGTTGGCCCGCACAATCGTTTCGATATGCTCGTCGGTCAGTGCCGTGGACACAAACAGGCTTTCGTATTGCGACGGGGCCAAGTAAATGCCGCGTCGCAGCATGGCTTGGAAATATCTGGCAAATAACTGTAAATCAGACTGTTTGGCCGATTCGAAATCATAAACCGGCTGGCCGGTAAAAAAAATGCTGAACATGGAGCCAATCTGGTTGATCGTGTAATCCACGCCCAGCTTTTGCATATTCGCTTGCATTCCGGCGGTTATCTTGCCACCGATTTCGTCGAGCCGTTGGTAGGTTTCGGGGTGTTCATTTAAATAGTGCAGCATGGCCAAACCCGCCGACATGGCCACCGGATTGCCCGACAGCGTTCCGGCCTGGTACACCGGCCCGGCAGGCGACACGAAGTCCATGATTTCGCGTTTGCCGCCGTACGCACCCACGGGCATACCGCCACCGATGATCTTGCCCATCGTCACCAAGTCGGCGTGCACACCCAAGCGTTCCTGCACGCCGCCCTTGGCTAGCCGGAAACCGGTCATTACCTCGTCAAAAACCAGCACCATGCCTTCGCGGGTGCAGATTTCGCGCAACCCCTCCAGAAAACCCGGCTCAGGCAGCACCAAACCCATGTTGCCCGCCACGGGTTCCACAATGATGGCGGCGAGTTTGCCCTTGTTTTCGGATACTATTTTCTCCACGGCCTGCAAATCGTTGTACGGTGCCGTGAGTGTGTCGGCGGCCACGCCCTGCGGTACGCCGGGGCTGTCGGGCACGCCCATGGTCATGGCTCCGCTACCGGCGGCAATCAGGAAACTATCGCCGTGGCCGTGGTAGCAGCCCTCAAACTTGATGATCTTGTCGCGCCCCGTGAAGCCGCGTGCCAGCCGGATGGCCGACATACACGCCTCCGTACCC
>JAYWIH010000033.1:0-18117 GCA_043789005.1 Sphingobacteriales bacterium | reverse complement strand
GAGAAAGTGCGCCGGGGCACGGGCAGCATCACCATCCGCAACGGGGCGGCGGTGGTTGAAATGATTAACGCGGCCACCGCCCCGGCATCGGTGCTGTCGATTGCCAATGACAGCATCGTGACCATCAACCCGGCCAGCGACTTCCCGTCGTCCGCCCAAATCAGCATTGCCTTCGAAGCGGGCGTTTTCGAGGATCTGTCAGGCAACAAGTACGATGGCAACACCGCCTTGCCCTGGACTTTCCGTGCTGCCGACATTATCCCGCCCGTCATTGTTCCCAGCAGTTTCATCCCTGTCAATGGGGCCTTCAGGGTTACCGTTGATACCAGCCCGACCTTCCGTTTCAGCGAGAAAGTGCGCCGAGGCACGGGCACCATCACCATCCGCAACGGGGCGGCCATCGTCGAGACAATCAACGCGGCCACCGCCCCGGCATCGGTGCTGTCGATTGCCAATGACAGCATCGTGACCATCAACCCGGCCAGTGATTTGCCGTCGTCCGCCCAAATCAGCATTGCCTTCGAGGCGGGCGTTTTCGAGGATTTGTCAGGCAACCCTTACGCGGGCAATGCCGCCTCGCCGTGGCGCTTCCAAGTGGCCGACATTATCAAGCCCACTGCCATACTGTACGAACCCGCGGACAACAGCAACGAAATCAGGGCAAATGCAGTGCTGAAAATAACCTTTAGCGAGCCGGTAAAGAAAGGCAGCATTGGTGCCATTACTCTTGACAAAGGCAATGTAAATGAAGGGGTGCAGATTGGCAACCCGGCCATCAGCATCACGGGAAACGTGGTGACAATCACGCCGCCCACGCTACTGCCGCTGAACACCTACATCAGCATCCAGATTACGCCCGGAGCCTTGCTGGATACGGCCAACAATGCCTATGATGGCATCAACGACACGATTACTTGGAATTTCCGGACCCAGACCGACATAACCCGTCCCGCCATCGCCCGCCTGCAACCGCGCGACGACACGGCCAATGTAGCCCCTGATGCGCGGCTGGTGATGGTATTTTCGGAGAGAGTCAGAAAAGCCAACGGGTCATTGCTGGTCATTGCGACGGGCGTTGCGCCACAAAGCATTCCGGTGGGTGGCTCAAACATAGTGGTCAGCGGCAACGTCGTGACCATCACGCCGCCCCAGAACTTCCCCGCCGGTACGGATGTGTACGTGCTGGTGCTGCCCGACTCGTTCACCGATGAGGCCGGCAACCCGTTTGTGGGCATAACCGATGCCACCACTTGGAATTTCAAGGTCGCCGACAATATTCCGCCTACGGTACTGTCGCTCAGCCCGCCCAACGGCGCGGCCAACGTTTCGACAAATGCAAGCCTGTTCATTACTTTTAGCGAAAAGATCAAGCGGGGTGCGGGCAGCATTATCCTTGGGCAGGGAGCGGGCAACCCGGTTCAGACCATTGACATAGCGGATGCACGCTACGTGACTTTCAGCGACAACACCTTGATTGTCAGTCCGCCCCAACCGTTGGCTTCGGGGGCGGTGGTTTCGGTCCAGATTCCGGGAACGGCCATTACCGACTTGCCGGGCAACCCGTTCGGGGGCATTGCGGCAAACGCGTGGTCGTTTACCGTAGCCGATGCACAGCCGCCAGTCATTGCCGCCAACGGGCTTGATCCGACGGACAATGCCACCAATGTGGCTCCGGGAAAATCCTTGGGCATCACGTTTAACAAAACGGTCAAAAAGGGCGCCGGAACCATCACAGTTTACGAGAACGGCGTTCCCAACAGCATTGATGTAAGCAACGCCAACGTGACTATAGCGGATAAGACCGTGACCATCAACTATGCCGCCATCAAAGCCGGGGGGTTCCTGCCGGGATCGGAAGTTTATGTACTTGTATCTTTCCGGGCATTCACCGACTTGGCGGGCAACATCTTTCCGGGCATCCCCAGCCCAACCGACTGGAACTTCACCGTGGCCGATAACACGCCGCCCACCGTCACGCAGTTGTCGCCGGCCAACGGGGCAGTTAATGTTGCGGCTTCCACCAATCTGGTGCTCACGTTCAATGAATCCGTGAAGGCCGGGACGGGTGCGGCAAACAAAATCAACATCTTTCAGGCGGCAACCAACGCGCTTCTGGAAAGCATTGCCGCCAATAATGCGAGCAAAGTACTCGTGACCGGCAATACGGTCACCATCCTGAATAATCCGTTGCCGACAGCCGGAGCGGAAATCTACGTGATTGTTGAAGCGGCCGCCTTCACGGACATCACCGGCAATGCGTTTGCGGGCTACGCCGCCAGCAACCAATGGCGTTTTCGCGTGGCCGACAGCAATGCGCCCACCGTCACCGCCCTGAACCCCGCAAACAACCAGACCGGTGTGCCCGTGAACGCGCCGTTAAGCATGACATTCAGCGAGGAAATCAGGAAAGGCGCGTCGGGCAGTGTCATCATCATTTCCAAAAAAGGCGCGGTGCAGACCGTGGCTTTGAGCGAAATCACGGTCAGTGGCAGCACGGCCACCATCCCGCACGCTCCCTTTTCATCCAACGACACGCTGTACGTACTGGTGTTTCCGGGCGTTTTCACCGATGTGGCGGGCAACCGGTTCGACGGCATCAGCAGTGACCAGACGTGGCGTTTTGTCACATCAGACATCATGCCGCCGCAGTCAGTGAGTTTCAAGCCCGCCACCGGCACCAAGGGCGTGGCCCTGAATACCGTTCTGGAAGTCGTTTTCGACGAGGAAATCAGAAAATCAACGGGCAGCATCTCCATCTACCAGAATGCCACTTTGCTGCAAACCATTGTCGTCACCGACACGTTGGTGAGAGTGAACGGAAAAACCGCCACCATCCGGCTCAGGAGCAACCTGCCCGTAGCCGCCACCGTGTCGGTGCTGATAGACAACAATGCCTTCACCGACCTGACCAACAACCGGTATGCGGGTATCAGCAACCGCGACACCTGGGCGTTCACCACCATTGACCTGAACGCGCCGGTAATCACCGCTTACCTGCCGGAACGCAACGCCACCAATGTGCCCACAAATACCAACTTGCGTTTTACCTTTAACAAGGACATCCAGAAAGGCAGCGGCAACATTACCTTGAGCGTGAGCGGAACAGCCACGCCTACCGTGATTCCGGCAGGCAATGCGGCGGTTGTGGTGGAGGCTGGCCGCCGCATTGTGGATGTTTCACTGGCCGGGTTTTTTCCCAATGGCATCCCGTCCGGGGCAACCGTGACCGTGACCATGGACAACGGCGTTTTCAAGGATGTGAGCAATGGGAATCCGTTTGCGGGCATCAGCATCGGTGATCCGTGGCGGTTCAGCGTCAACGACATCATTCCGCCGGATGTTATCTCGGTGCTTCCCGCCGACAATGCCGCCAATGTACCCGTCAATACCGCACTATCCATTACCTTTTCGGAAACCGTGAAGGCGGGAACCGGGAAAATAACCGTTTACCGGCAGGGTAATGCAACCCCGGTTGCGGTTTTGAACGCAAACCAAGGAACCGGCCTGCCCGGCACCACCGCCACCTACGCGCTGCCAGCAGCCCTGCCCTCGGAAACCAGTTTCTATGTACTCATCGACAACCAAGCCTTTACGGACTTGGCCAACCTGAATTTCGCGGGTATCAGCAACCCGGAGCGTTGGAATTTCACCACCGGCGACATAAATGTTCCGGTAGTGACCGTCTATTCGCCCGCCAACAAGGCCGTGAATGTACCACCAGACCAGGAACTGGTGCTTACCTTCAGTGAGGCGGTGAAAAAAGGAGCCGATGGCGTGGTGACCGTCAACAACGGTGGCGATGTGCAGCAACTCAACATCAACGCGGCCACTTTCAGCGGCAACACCATCCGTTTCAACCGTACTTTCCCCTTCGGGTCGGGCAGCAAGGTTTTCGTGCTCATACCAGCGGGCATCATCACCGACCTGACCGGAAACCCCTACGCGGGCATCAACCGCGACAGCACATGGTCGTTCACGGCAATAGACAATGTGAAGCCGCTGGTGACTGATTTCTCGCCCCGCAAGGGAGCCACCGATGTTGCGCCAACCGCCCGCCTGAGCCTGACTTTCAGTGAGCCGGTCAAGCAGGGCAGCGGAACCATTTTCATATCGCAACCGGCCAGCAACCAGACCATTGCCATTCCCGGTGCGGGCGTGGTTTTCAGCAACAACAACCGGACGGTCACGATTCCCAATGCCAACTTCACGGCCGGAATGGCAACCGTACTCATTACGCCCGGCACCTTCACCGACCTGACCGGCAACCCCTACGATGGCGTGACCGACTGGTCTTTTACCGTGGCCGACATAGTGGTTCCTGTTCTGGTCTCCACTTCGCCCGGCCGCAACGAAGCCAATGTATCGCCCGATGTCACCATTCTGCTCACCTTCAGCGAGGCGGTGCGCAAGGGTGCGGGTATCATCACCATTACCCCCCAAGGTGGTGGCGCACAGGCAATTGATGTGGCCAGTGCCAAGGTAACCGTGCTCGGAACCGGAAACAACGGCACAACTGTTTCCATCCAGCTATTGGAAAATCTGCCTTCCGGTTCCACTGTCAGTGTTTCACTGCCCAACGGCAGCTTTTTGGATGCGGAGAACAATGCTTTTGGCGGAGCCCAATGGAGTTTCGCGGTGGCCGATGTTTTGCCTCCGCAAATTGCCAGTGTGAACCCGGCCGATAATGCGGGCAATGTGCCCCGCAACACCGCCCTCACCATTACGTTTTCCGAAATAGTATCCCGGGGAATCGGCAAAGTCAGCGTCTTTATCAATAAGGTGGAAAAGGCCATTGACGTGCAAACCCTCACACCGTCGGGTCGCACGGTGACCATTGCCCTGCCCGAGGTTTTCCCTTCCAATGCCGAGGTGTACGTACTTGTTTCGGATGGCGCATTCAAGGATGCGGCGGGCAACGCGTTTCGGGGCATCAATGATCCGGGATTTTGGAACTTCACCGTTGAGGATTACGTGGTTCCCACAATCACTGACTTTGCGCCCCAAAGCCCGCCCGACGCGGCGGTGAACGCCAACATAACCCTGACCTTCAGCGAGCCGGTCAAGCGGGGCACGGGCAGCATCACCTTGGTGCAGAGCATTGGCGGCACGCAAACCATCAGCGTTGCCAATGCCAGCCAAGTGGGCATCACCGGCAATGTGGTAACCATAAACCCGAACGATTTCCCGTCCAACTCCACCGTGGAGGTGACCGTTCCAGCCACTGCTTTCACTGACTTGGCGGGCAACGCATTGGCGCAGGAGCAGAAGTGGACTTTCAGGGTGGTTGACATTGATGCCCCGTTTGCCACGGCTCTTTCGCCTGCCGACGACTCGACCAACGTACCGGTGAATGCCCAGCTACGGCTCACGTTCAGCAAGCCCGTCAAGAAAAACCAAGGCTTGATCAGCGTTTTCATAAACGGAACCGCCCGGACGTTTGAGGTAGGCGGCCCGGAAATTAGTATATCCGCCAACCAGCAAACCGTCACCATTAATCCGCACACCGCGCAGCAACCCGCTTTTCCGTCCGGCGCGGCGGTTTACATAACCATGCCTTCGGGCGTTTTCGTGGATTTGAGCAGCAACGCCAATCCGTTCAGGGGCATTGCCAGCGCATCCACTTGGAATTTTACGGTTGCCGACATTTTGCCCCCGCAGTTGGTCACCGTGTCGCCAGCCAACCAAGCGCAAAATGTGGCGGTGAATGAAGAATTGGTCATCACGTTCAGCGAGGCGGTGCGCCGGGGCGCGGCCGATGGCGCGGTCACAATCACGCAAAGTACGGGAACCACCGAAATAGTATCTTTTTCGGATGCCAAAGTGCGCATCACCGGCAACACCGTGCGCGTGTCGCACGCCAAGCCCTTCGATTCGGAAGCCAGTGTGAGCGTACAGTTTCCGGCTTCCGCACTCGAAGACCTGTCGGGAAACCGCCTGGCCGGGCCGGTGGCTTGGAGTTTCAAGGCGGCAGACGTGCTCAAGCCAACCGTCCGCACACTGTCGCCCGCCAACGGCCAGCCCGCCGTGGCCACCACTTCGCCGCTGGTCATTAATTTCAATGAGGAAATCAGGAAGGGAACCGGCAAAATCATCCTGACCGAAGTGAGCAACCAAGGCGGCGGCCGCACCCAGACCATTTCCGTAACCAGCGATTCGGTGCGCATCAACGGTGCGCAGGCCACCATTTCCCACCAGCCTTTCCTGTCGGGGGCAACGGTGAGCGTAATCATGTTTGACGATGTGTTCACCGACCGGAGTGGCAACCGTTTTGACGGCCTTCCCACGCCCGAAAGCTGGCGTTTCAATGTTTCGGATATCCTGTTCCCGTACATCGTGAGCAAGATACCCGAGGATGAGGCTTCCAATGTGATCCCGACCACCGACCTAGTGATCAACTTTTCGGAGCCGATGAGACGCGGCACCGGCTTCATCATTCTGAGCTACGTCAATCCGGTGACGGGGCAGAGTTCGGGCCTGCAATACAAGGTGGAAAGCGATTTGGATGTAATCAGGATGCGCGACGGCGAATCAACGGTCACCATCAAGCCCCGCGTGCCGTTCCCGTCCAATGCCCGCGTGACGGTGCGCATCCAGAACGGCTGTTTCACCGACTTGCAGGGCAACAAGTTTGGTTTGGAAAACGACACCGAATGGAATTTCAGCATCGCCGATATTTCCGAACCGACGGTGGTGGCACTTTCGCCGGCCAACAGCAGCCAAAACGTGGACCAGAACGCGCCATTGACCATTACGTTCAACGAACCGGTCACGGCGGGCGTGGGTTTTGTCAAGATTTTCCGCACCGACAACACCAACCCGATCCTGACCATTGACGTGGGCGACACGGCACGGGTGAAAATCAGCCGCACCAACGCCAGAATCGTGACCATTGTGCCGGGTATCACGCTACCCTCCGGCACTACGCTGAACGTGACCGTGGATGCGGCCGCGTTCACGGATTTGGCGGGTAACGCCTTCCTCGGCATTCCGGTAAACGGATGGGCATTCACCGTATCAGACGTGGTTGCCCCGCGCGTCCTCACGCTCCGCCCAGCCGACAATGCCCGCAACGTGCAGCCCGACACGCCCTTGGAAATCACTTTCACCGAACCGGTGGTGGCGGTTGCCAACCGGCGGATATACATCCACGTGAACGGTGCCATCCGCGACAGTTTATTGGCTACCTCCGTCCAGTTCACGCAGCAGGGCACACGGATCACGTTGCCGGTGCGCGGTTTCAACTCAGAGGATGATGTGTACATCCGCATTCCCGAGGGCACGTTTGCCGACCGGGCCGGCAACCGGTTTGCGGGCTTTGACAATACCACCGCGTGGAATTTCAGCATTGCCGATGTGGTTGCGCCGCTGGCCACCCAGTTCAACCCGCGCAACGGGCAGACCTTTGTGGCGGTGGACAAACCGCTCACCATCACTTTCAATGAACCGATTAAGCGGGGCATCGGCTTCATCCTGCTCAATGAGGCGGGCAGCGGCGGCAACAACAGCCGCACATTCCAGATAAGTGACACGGTAAGCGTGAGAACCACGGGCCGCACGGTGCAAATCATACCGACCGACGGACTGCCGTACCGCACGGACATTTCGGTACAGATACCCGAAGGCACGCTAACCGACCTGTCAGGCAACGCCTACAAAGGTGTGGGGCCCGCCGCCAACGACAAGCTTTGGCGTTTCCGCACTTCGCCTCCGCCCGACTTCGATCCGCCCCTGATCACAAGCCTGCGCCCCAAGGATGACACCATTGACGTGGCCATCACTGATGATTTGTCCATTGTGTTCAACGAGCCAATCAAAGCCGGAAAAGGGTTCATCACCATTACCCAAGGAACCGCTAATTCGTCGCAACGCATTGACATCAAGGATGTTACCATTGCGGCTGGCAGCAATGTGCTGACTATAAACCCCCCCGCCAACCTGCCACCCAACACCAACGTGTCGGTGCAGATGGAAGCGGGCGTGGTTGTGGATTCGGTGGGCAACAGGTTCCAAGGCATCTTCAACAATACGGACTGGAACTTTCTCACCTCCGACCCTTCGGACATTGTGCCGCCGGTAGTCCAACTGCTTGACCCGCCCGACGGAACCGCCAGCATCCGGGTCAGCCGCAACTTCACCCTCACCTTCAGCGAATCCATCCGCCGGGGGCAGGGCAATATTGTGATTGACGACAACGGCCAGAAACGCAACATCCCGGTTGGCAGCCGTGAGGTCACCATTGAAAACAACCGCGTCACCATCAACCCCGATGCCGACCTGACACCGGGAGCCAATGTGAACATCCAGATTCCCGGCTCGGCTTTCACCGACTTGGCGGGCAACCGGTTTACAATCATTGTCACCGAAAACGGACGGACATTCTCCAAGCAAGGCATTCCCAATCCGCAGGACTGGAACTTCAGCACCGCCGGCAATACGGACATCACCCCGCCCGTGGTTACCAGCAGCACACCCATGCAAGGACAAGTGGTGGCGGCCAGCACCCGACGCTTGGAGTTGACCTTCAGCAAACCGGTATTCAAATACGAGGGCACCATTGAGATAAGGCAGGGAAACACCACAACCTTGCTTGACGTGAACCGCAGCAATGTGCGGGTGGACACGCTGGCCCGGAAAGTGTTCATTGACCTGATTTCCGGCTTTCCGGCTGGCGCAACCGTCAGGGTCATTATCCCTTCCAGCACGTTCATTGACGGGGCGGGCAACAGCTTTGCCGGATTCGGCGAAACCAATGCGTGGGAATTTAAGATTGAAGACCGTGACGCTCCGCAAGCAATCATGTTCTCGCCCGCCAAGAATGCGGGCGGCGTGGCCCGCAACGCAAACCTGCTGCTGGAATTTAACGAGCCGATCCGCATCAGGAGCGGGGCGGGCAAAAACATCCGCATTGTGCTCAATAAAACCAACCTGCGCGAAACCGTTGCCTTGGACGCACCGTCGGTTTCGGTTTCCGGCAGCACCTTAATCATCAACCCCGCCGCCGACTTGCCGCAGGCGGTGGGTGCCAGCGATTCGATTTCCGTATTGATTGATCCCGATGGCTTGGAGGATTTGTCGGGCAATGGCTTCGAAGGCATTACCGACGTGCGCACTTGGCGTTTTTCGGTGGGGGCATTCATTGACAATACCGCCCCCAAACTGCTGGTTGCCAACGGCTTTGAGCCGCCTTCCAACAAAAAGGATGTGGACAATGAGACGCTCTTGAAAGTGAATTTCGATGAGCCGGTGCAGAAAGGAATCGGCAAGGTCAGGATTGTAACTGACGGCGTGACCAGCATCTTGGACATCACCGACAGCCGCATTGCCATCAACGACCGGCAGTTGGTTGTCCGGCCCAATGAGGCATTCCCCTATTTTGCCCGCGTGTACGTGCTCATAGACAAGGGTGCGGTGACCGACCGGGCCAACAATGCCTTTGAAGGCATCACCGACCCGACGGCTTGGAACTTCACCATTGAAAAGGCCCCGCCGGTGGCACTGAGCATTTCGTCGCCGTTGGAAACCGTGGACGACACGGCGCGCCAAGCCACCGTCATTGCCGATATCAGCCAGCGTTTTCCGGGCATCACGGCCACGCTCCATTACCGGGGCATCACCACGCCCGACAGCAGTGCGTGGCGACCGCAAAGCTTGGTGCTCAACGGGCTTTCGTACCAAGCCGCCATTACCCGCGCCATGCTCGACGAAGACGCGGTGGGGCTGGAATATTACTTCGAACTCACGTTCGACAGCACATTGGCCACCAACCCCGTGCGCAGCCGCCTGCTCTACACCTACCACAATTACGTGGGGAGCGGCTTGGAATTTCCCGGCCTGCAAGCGGGCGACAAAGTTACCGATTACCAGATTGTTGCCGTGCCGCTGGAATTGCGGAAAAACGACATCAGCGAGGTGTTCGGCGATGACCTGCAACTCTACGACATCAAGAAATGGCGGCTTTTCCGTTATGGCACAGATGTCCAGAAATCAGTGGAGTACCAGCGCGGCCTTTCCACGGTGGAAGCGGGGGCAGGCTACTGGCTCATCGCCAAAAACCAAGCGGTTTTGGATACACTGGACACTGGCACAGGATCCACGTTGCGCGTGCGGCGCGAAAGCCCGTTCAGAATCGACTTGAAGCGCGGCTGGAACCAGATTGGCAACCCGTACAATTTCAACGTTTCGTGGGATGATATCCTCAAGCAGAACCGCAACCTTGACAGCTTGGCCAAGTTTTATGCCTACGAAGGCGGCTATGCGGAAAGCACTACGCTGCGCCGGTTCCGGGGCGGGTTTGTGTTTGCGGACGAGGATGTTTCCATCAGCATTCCCGTTACGCGCCGCAAGGAACTGCAAAACGGACGCATCGGGCAAACCGGAAAACCTTCGTTTGCCGAAGGTTCGCTTTGGGAAGTGGCATTCGGCTTGCAAACCGGCGAGGCAACTTACAGCCTTGCGGGCTTGGGAATGCACCCGCTGGCGCAAACCGGCAGGGATGCCTACGACCGGATGGCCCTGCCACGGTTGCCCCAGCACTTGGACATCACGTTTGAGCATCCCGAGCATTTTGCGCGCCGCTTCACCAAAGACATGGTGCCCGAACGCGATGATTTCATGTGGGAATTTACGGTGGCTTCGGGGCTGGCCCCGCAAAACAGTATCCTTTCGTGGGGCAAAACCTGGCCCGCCGCACCCGGCAAGCAACTGGTTTTGTTTGATGTGCAGCAGAACCGCGCCATTGACCTGACCCGCCAGACCGGTTACCGTTTCTGGCTCGACAAGTCGGCACTGTTCCGGGTTTATTACGGCTCGCGCGAATACATCGGCCAAGCATTGAAGCCCGAATTCGGTTCGCTGGGGCATATCTATCCCAACCCGTTCAGCCAGTCCACGACTATTCCGTTTGCCTTGGCAAAATCCGGCAAGCCCTACCAAGTGCGCGTGGAAATGTACACCATGACGGGCGTAAAAGTGGTAACGCTGGCCGAGGGAATTTACGAAGCGGGCCTGCACGAAACCACTTGGAACGGCCACGGCACGGATGGCACGCAAATGCCTGCCGGACTGTACGTGTGCCAACTGGAGGTGACGGGCGAAAACGGAAAATCCGTTTACCGGAAAAAAGTGGTGGTAACGCGCTGACCGCAAACCGGTTGCGTTGATTTGAAATGCGATGGGAATAGTATCTTTGGAAAAGACCAAAGCTCCGGCTCCGAAGGGAGATAAAAACCGACTGGCGCAAGAGTCCGCTTGTGCCAGTCCAAAATAGTATCTTTCAAAAAGCCCAAACCTGCCTGCTTCATTTGCGTTGAAAACACCAATGAATGGCAATTTTTCAAGTGCAAACCATACAATATGAAAACCTTACTCCTTATTTCCTTCATCGCCCTTTTTGCCGTGCATGAGGCCGCTACCCAAACCGTCAGCAAGTCGGTGGACAATGTGCCCGTGAGCGTGGGCCGCGAACGCCCGGCGGGCAAACCCGGACTGGCCTACAGCAACATCACTTACCGCGACGAGAACAACAACCAAGTGCTGGAAGCCTGGGAAAAGGCCAGCATCACGTTTTCGGTCACCAACCGGGGCAAGGGTGTGTCGCAAAACCTGTTTGTGTCGGCGCACACCGGCAACGATACCGAAATCAAGGGCGTGGTGTATCCGCTGGTAGTGAAACTGGATTCCATGCCGCCCGGCAGGCAGCGCAACGTGACCGTGCCGCTTGAGGGCAGTCTGGGCTTGGTGTCGGGCCTGGCCACGGTGACCGTCGAGATACGTGAGGAGTACGAATACGACCCCGACGAGATAGAACTGAACGTGGTGACCGAAGAATTCAAGGCTCCCAAAATACAGGTTTCCGCCTACCGACTCGAAGCCGGGCAGCAACTAAATGCCGCCACCGTGGCCGTGAAGCTGCGCATTGTGCTGAAAAACACCGGACAAGGCCCCGCCGCCGACGTGCGGCTTGATTTTTACCCGCCCGACTATGCCAAACCCATTGACCGCCCGGCCTACGTGGTCAGCAATATGGCTCCCAACGAAACCTCGACCATTGATTTCAGTTTTTCGGTAAGCCCCGACAAGTTGGAAGAGGAAATCCCAGTGCGCACGGTCATTATTGAACGGCACCAGAAATACGGCTTGGACACCGTGCTGAAACTCCGCGCCACCAGCGCGGCGGGCAACAAGAAATAGTATCTTTTCAAAACACCAAACCCCGGCATTTCCAAGACCGGGGTTTAGTGTTTTCAATGGCGTGCTTGCGCCGTTTAAATCAGTTCGATGATAAAGGAGGTTCCGGTGTGTTCGCTGCTCTCCACCCGGATTGTGCCTTTGTGCATCTCCACTATCTGCTTGACAATGTAAAGCCCCAGGCCGGTGGTTGTCTCGCCTTCCGTGCCTTTGCGGCCAGCCCCGGTAAACATATCGAACATCAGGGGCTGCAACTCCGGCGGAATGCCGATACCGTTGTCGCTCACTTGCAGCACGGCCCGCAAGCCTTCGTTTCGCAGTGATACGGTTACCCGGCCGCCCGCGCCGGTGAATTTGACGGCGTTGGAAAGCAGGTTTTCCAGCACCCGCGCAAACTTGTCGGCATTGATGTGGGCGTGTACGGGTTCTTCGGGGTATTCAAAACTGATTTCCACTCCTTTTTCCCGTGCCTTTATCCCCAAAACCGGCAACTGCGCATCAACGAAAGCCTTCAGGTCGGTGTCCTCAAAGTTATGGCTTGATTTGAAATCCCCGATCAGCAGCAAATCCTCGATGATTGCGTGGGCCTTGTCGCAGGTGTCCGAAATCATGCGGACAAAGGCGCGGCTTTCAACCTCTTTTTCACTTTCCGCCACCAATAGCTGCGCCAGGTTTTCATTGAGCAGCACACCTAATGAGAGGATGTTATTGATCGGGCTTTTCAAATCGTGGGCCACCATGTGCATGATGGTTTCCTGGTACTCGTTCAGTTTCTTGAGTTCGGTTTCCATCGCTTTCCGCTGCGAGATATCCTCCACAATGGTGTAGCCCAACGTGGCCTCGCTGTCGCGGAAGGTGATGGAGGTGATTTGGCACCATAAGGCGGAGCCGTCTTTCCTGACCAGGCAGGTTTCGATCTGGAAAGACGGAATTTGCTTCGTCCACAGTTCCTCCTGCAATTCACGCCAATGGTGGGCGAAATCGGGGTGGGCGAAATCAACTATTCTGTTTCTGGTGATCTCGTCTTTGTCGTAGCCCAGCATCAGTTGGAACACTTCATTGACCTGCAATATCCGCAAGTCGGGCGCGATAATCTTGTTGCCCAGCTTTGATTTGTGGAAAATGGTTTCAAAACGCGACTGGCTTTCCTCGTATTTGCGCCCGGCGGATATCTGCTCTTCAAGTTTGAAAAGCGCCGCCGCATTATCCGAACGCAACTGGTGGTTTTCATCCCGCAAAACCTGATTCTCCGCTTCCAACCGGCTGATTTTTTCACCGGAATCCTGCTCCTCGCCCTTCAATCCATTCATGGGGTTTGTTCCTTTACATTCGTTTTCAAGGTTGATTTTCATCGCACCGGAGCCAACACACGGCAGGCGTTGCCAATCGGGCGGGAGTCGTTCACGCCGCTGATGTGTCTGTGCCGGGAGTCAGTGAGAGTGGGGGCGGTGGCTTGTCGCCTGGTCCGGTGCCGCCTTTTGTGGGAAGAGCCAAACGGCAACAGTAAAAAAAGCGTGCCATTCAAAATAGTATCCTTCAAAAAGGCCAAACCCCGCAGCCCGGCGGCTGTCATGCTTCCGGCTCCAAGCGCCGGATTACGCGGCAGGGATTGCCGGCCGCCAGCACACCCGGCGGAATGTCTTTGGTGACCACGCTGCCCGCCCCGATGATGGTGCGGTCGCCGATGGTTACGCCGGGGCAGATGATTGCGCCGCCGCCCACCCACACATCCTCGCCTATGGTGACGGGCTTGGCAAATTCGAGTCCCGAACCCCGCTCCCGCCAGTCGGTGGGGTGGGTGGCCGTGTATATCTGCACGTTGGGGGCAAACAGCGTGCGGCTGCCAATGGTCACGTAGGTCACATCAAGCACGATGCAATTGAAATTAAAGAACACTTTTTCGCCCACGATCATGTTGCTGCCGTAGTCGCAGTAGAATGGCGGTTGCAGCCACAGGTTGTCTCCGGCATTGGGAATCAGTTGCTTCAGGATGCGGGCACGCTCTTCAGGCTGGTCTTCCCGGCTGTCGTTGAGTTCCTTGACAAGCAGCCTGGTGCGCATCCTTTCCCGCGAAAGTTGGGCATCCGCCGGGTCGTACAACTCCCCGTCGAGCATTTTCTCCTTTTCCGTTTTCATGCGGCAGCTTGGTTTGGTGGGCGTTGGCGGCCATAAGGTAGCGGTTGGCGGCCGTATTACAATGTCGGGTTTGGGTTTTTTGAAACATACTGTCTTGCAGGAAACCAGTGGCGGGCGGCCTCGTGCGGCGGGTTTGGGATTCCGGAACTTTATTCATTGCTTGCAAAGGATTTGCCTGGGCAACACAATCCCGAATCCGGGCCAATTGGCTGGCCGCGGGTGTCGGTACTTGTGATTCACGTTTGTTACCATTTTATTTACAGGAAGTTATCCACTCCAATTGCCACCGCCCCCATGACCAACCCAGCCATCCGCCTCTGCAACGCCGCCTGCACGTTTGCCATCCTCGCATGGTTTTCCTTTGCCTGCACCGCCGCCAAAGACTCTGACGACTACCGCAAGATAGCCACCGAAAAGGCCACGCTGGAAGAACAAATACGCCTCCGCGAGCAGGAAATAGAGGAAATCACCGGCTCCATCGGCAAGATTGACAGCAACCTGATGGAAATTTCGAAGCACGTGGAAGTAATGGACGGCGTGAAACTGCGCGAACTGATCAAGAAACCCGGCGAAATTGACCTGATGATTACCGAAATCGGCGATTACGTGAAGGAAAACAACGAAATGGTGGCCAAACTGGACAAGAAAGTGCGCGAATCCACAACGGTCAATGAAAGCCTTAAGAAAATGATCGAGATGAAAAACCAGCAGGTGGTTGACAAGGAAACGCAAATCCGCGACCTGCTAGTGTCCATTGAAAAGATGCAGGGCGAGTTCAAGGGTGCCATCAGCCAGCGCGACTCGGTGATTTCCAATGTGCGCCGGGAAATGAGCCAAGCCAAAACCGAACTCACCACCACGCAGGAAACCGTAAAGGCGCAGGAAAACACGCTGAACACCGTGTTTGTAACCTTTGGCACCAAACAGGAACTGGCGCAGAAAGGCGTGATCCAAGGCAGCAAAGCAACGCTGAGCAACCAACTGGAAGACGCTGATTTCAAGGCGGTGGGTATGCAGGGTTTCGAGGAGGTGGACATGGGCATCACCAAACGCCAGAAAGTGGTGACCTCGCACCCCACCGACTCCTATTACTTCGTGAAAACCGACGGGCGAACATTCCTGAAAATCGTGGACGGCAAAAAATTCTGGAGCGTATCCAAATACCTGGTCGTGGTGATTGATTTTTAACTGGGACCGCCCTTTCGGCTGCCGGGTTTGCCTCCCCTGAAAGATACTATTTTCGGCTGCCTCCCCTTTCCGGTTCCCGCTTCGTGAGCCGGGCTACCCGTTGTTGTACTCCACCTCCCACGTGTGGTCGGCAAGCAGCGTTACGCGGGCCACAAACTCCTTGAAAGGCAGGCGGCGGCCCCATTCCTGCGGGCCAATCAGCGAAAGCACGTCCGTGTCGTCCTTGCGGCGATACATGAAATACGTTTTGCCGATGAGCGGCTCAAAGCCCACGGCGGCCGTGTAAATCCGTTCCGATACTTCCACGCGTTCCTTGATGCGGCTTGCCTGCTGGGCCAGCAGTTGCATTTGCTGGTATAGCTGCGCCATCTGCATTTCGGTTTGCTGGCGCATGGCCGTCACGGCGCGGCCCTTGATCTTGCCCGTGTCTTCGGGCCTGATCACCGCGCCGCCCACCGTGTGGGCAAATGGCAGCAAGCCCGGGTTCTGGGCCATTTTGTCGTAATCAATCGGATCTTCTGGCGAGTTCATTCTTGATGGTTTGATGCAGGAAATGAGAATTGTCGGGAATGCAAACGGCCGCCGGGTGCGCAATGCCGCCCGCCACCGGTGCGTAAAGGTCAGAATCTTTGACGGAAACCGCACCTTACAAACAACGAAAGGCAGGTTTTTTGTTTTGGAAAGATACTATTTCAATGGAGCCTCACAACGCGCCGGGAAACGGATCGGGCATCTTTACGCTGGTTTCCGCATGGTTTTGAAACGGCAAAGCCGGAAAACTGGTTTTCCGGCTTTGCTGGCATTCGCCAAAGTGCTTGAAATGCTTAGATGACTTCGGCCAGGATCAGGATTGCCCAGATGATGGCGGCCGTCAGTGCCAGCGAACCGAGAACGTAGAAAATGGCACCAGCCGTATTGAAAGTGGCCGCACCAATGATGATGAGCACTAGGCCGATGGCTCCGAGAATGACCGGGTATCGGTATTCGCCCAAGCCATCGCTTGCTTTCTTGGCGGTTTCCACTTTCCTGATTTCCTTCTTGGCCTGCATTTTCTCCAGTTTTTTCAGGGCCGAGTTCACAACCAAGCGTTTGGCAACGCTTATCTGGCCTTGCTTCTGCTTGATTTTGTCGCGCAGGGTGGCGAAGGCGGCCTTGGAATCGGCGGCGGTGTTGGCGGCCATTGCTTCCTCAACGTGCGCGGCACCCTTTGGGGCGGCTTCGCTGTAAGTTTCCGAAGCACTGAAAGGCTGGCTTTCGGTTGAGGTTTGTGCGGCGGCCACGGATGCCGTTACGGTTCGGGCCGGCAGTGTTTTGACGGCGGCTTGTTCGGGCGAAAACTGCTGCCCCGTGCGCACGGATTGGCAGGCGGTGGTGAACATGATTGCGATGGCCGCAAGGATGGCCACCGGCGATGTGTTGGCTTTGCTCATGGGTTTATAAATGGTTGAAGTGGATAGATGCGGGCAAATTAAAAACTTTTGCCCAAACAGTTGCAACAATCCGGGCAATTATCGCGAATTGTTGCCCGCCAAAACGGCACTTGGCGGCCACAACAAAAAAGCCGGGACAAGGCCCGGCTTTTGCTCCAGAATCGTAAAAACGCCGTCAGAGTTTGAAAGTGGCTCCGAGGGTGATGGCTCCGAAGGCTCCGCGACCCAATTCGCCGTACACGCCGATGTTCGGGCTGAACATATAGCGCACGCCCAGAATGCCGCCCAACACCACTCCACCCGTACCATTGTTTAAACCGGAGAGGCCGGTATCGCCGTAATTCCACGAATAGGTTTGGTAGCCGAGAGATAAACCGGCGTAAATATCCAGTTTCTCCTCATTGATACTGGCATTCAGCGCATCGTTCAGGAATGAACTGGCGTGGTAAACGCCCCGCGCCCCGAAGCCAATACTAGTCCATCGGATTTTACTGGATGAAGAATATTTGTAGGAACGCGACTGGTAGCCCACGTAGCCGCCCACGCCAATCTGGTCGGTGATGCTGTATTCCACACTGGCCGACAGGGCGGGCAGACCGCTGTAGCCGCCCGAATAGCCGAAATTATAACCATAACCCAGAAACGAAACGCCCGGATTAATCAAAATGTCGCCTTTGGCAAATTGGGCACGGGCCGCACTGCCCGAAAGAAGCGTGAAAGCGAACACGAACGCGCAAAGGAACTGTTTTTTCATGGTGTGAAATTTGGTTGGTTGGAAAGTTGAGTTGGTTGCTGCCGTTAGTCCGGGTTTCCGGAAAAGGTAAACACCGGCGATTGATTACCTTTGCAAAAATAATTTTCGCCAACCTTCCGGCAAATAGCACATTCGTGGGATGCGCCGTTTCGCGATTTTTGCGGATGGCATTGGCTGGCAGTGCTTTCATCCGGCCACCGCAGCCATGCAAAACAGTATCTTTCAAAAAAGCCAAACCCTTTTGTTACGCAAAAATTTATCCAGACTGTCCTTGCGGGTCCGTCATTGCGAGGCACGAAGCAATCTGCCGGGTTCCGTCGGCCCGCAATGTTCCTGTTCGGGCGTGTCCGACCCGAAAACATCCTTACAAGGCGGATTTTGGCGCGCCTGCCCGTGAACGGATTGCTTCGTGCCTCGCAATGA
>JAYWIH010000032.1:0-4707 GCA_043789005.1 Sphingobacteriales bacterium | reverse complement strand
GCGGCCCGACGGCCCCTGCTCCACATCGCCCCATTCGGTGATTTTGACCACCACTTTCTCGCCGTTTTTGGCCTTGCCAATGGCATTGAGCGGCACTTGGATGTCGGTGTACATCCGCCGGTGGTCGGGAATCACGAAGGCGTTGCTGCGCGCAAATTCAATCACGCCCACAAACTCATCGCGTTTGCGGCTGAGTATTTCCGCCACTTCGCCTTCCAGCTTCTTGCCGTACGAATGCAGGTACACGGCCACTTTCACGCCGTCGCCGTCCAGCGCGCCGTTCAGGTTGCTGCGGTGCACCCACACGTCGCCCGCCTTATCGCCGGTCACCACAAACGCGTAGTGCGGGCTCACCCACTCCACCGTGCCGGTTTGCAGCGCGGTTTTGGCATTGTATTTATACGCACCATTGCTGAGTTGGGCTATTTCGTCGGTTTCCAGCAGGAATCCGAGCATATCGGTTAAGGCTTTCTCGAATTTCGCGCCTTTCACCGACAGCCGCTTGGCAATTTGACTGCCCGTAAACGCCTGCGAACGGTTTTGCCGCAACAACGCGATGATCTGGCTTTTCAGGTTGCCTGCCGGTTCGTCGGCGCGGGCGGGAGTATTTTCGGTTTTCTTTTTCAAGTTACTTCAGGGTTTGTGGTTTGTGTGCCAAAACCGGGTTTCGGCACAGCCAAAGATACTATTTCCACCGAAAATAGTATCTTTGGCGAGGCGAAAACCTGCCCTTCCGTCAAATTTTGCTTTACGCAAATGGATGGGCAGCCGTTGAAAGCATATAAAACCATGTCCATCACCGTCACGCATTTCACCAAGACATACGGCCGGCAAAACGCCGTGGACGATATTTCGTTCAGCACGCAGCCGGGCCAGATTGTCGGCTTTCTGGGGCCTAATGGCGCGGGCAAGTCCACGACCATGAAAGCCATCACCTGCTACCTGCCGCCCACGCGGGGCAGCATCAGCGTGTGCGGCCACGATGTGCTGGCCCAACCCATGGAAGTGCGGCGCAGCATCGGCTACCTGCCCGAACACAACCCGCTGTACCTGGATATGTACGTCAGGGAATATTTGTCGTTTATCGGTTCGCTGCACGGGTTGCGGGGCAATGCATCCGAAAAACGGATTGCCGAAATGATAGACTTGTGCGGACTTGGGCGTGAGCAAAAAAAGAAAATCGGTTCACTGTCAAAGGGTTACCGGCAGCGTGTGGGATTGGCGCAAGCCTTGATCCACGACCCGCAAGTATTGATTCTGGATGAGCCGACCACCGGCTTGGATCCGAACCAGATTGTGGAGATCAGGCAGGTAATTAAAAATGCGGGTGAGCAGAAAACCGTGATTTTCTCGACGCACATCATGCAGGAAGTGGAGGCCATCTGCGACCGGGTGATCATCATCAACGTCGGCAGAATCGTGGCCGACAGCACCGTGAAAGACTTGCAGGCCAGCCGCCAAGGCGCGGTGCACATCACCGTGGAGTTTGGCCATGCAATTGAAAACCAAGTACTTGCCGGTTTGCCGGGCGTGCAGTCGGTGCGGTTGAAAGACGGCCACACCTATGAAATAATGACCGACGGACAGACCGAAATGAGGGCTTCGGTTTTCCAGTTGGCAACGCAGCAAAACTGGACGCTGCTCGGCTTGAAACAGGAGGAGAATACGCTGGAGGATGTGTTCCGGCAATTGACTGGACCGGCCTCCCCCCAACCCCCTCCGAAGGAGGGGGAGTAGCCCCCCGGCCCCCGAAGGGGGGTTATTTGAAGGGGGTTTGGCGTTTCCAAAAGATACTATTTTGTCAATTGAGAATATTGAATGATGGAACGAGTGAATAAAAAAATGCTGGCATAAGCGGAACACTCACCAATTGAAAGGCGCAAGCAAGTACGCTTGCACCGGCCCTATTTTGCTCCCCTTCGGGGCTGGGGGCTGTTTTTTATTTTCTGTATGCTCGCCATTCTACGCAAGGAAATCAACGGTTTCCTCAATTCACTGATTGCCTACCTGATCATGGTCATTTTCCTGACCGGCATCGGGCTATTCATCTGGGTTTTTCCGGACACCAACGTGCTCGACTACGGCTTTGCCGACTTGTCCACGCTATTCAGCTTGGCTCCGTACGTGTTCATGTTCCTAATTCCGGCGGTGACCATGCGGTCTTTTGCCGAGGAGAAAAAAGGCGGAACCATGGAACTGCTGCTCACGCGGCCACTCACCGACTGGGACATTATCTTGGGCAAGTATCTGGCCTGCCTGCTGCTGATTGTTTTCACGCTGCTGCCCACGCTGGTCTATTATTTCAGCGTCTATCAACTCGGAAACCCGCCGGGAAATATTGATTCGGCAGGCGTAATCGGTTCATATACAGGGCTGTTGTTGCTGGCGGCGGTGTTCACGGCCATCGGCATTTTTGCGTCGGGCATCAGCGAAAACCAGATTGTCTCGTTCATCATCGCCGCGTTTTTGTGCTTCGTGCTGTTTGCCGGGTTCAGTTCGCTTTCCTCACTCAATGCCGGCGGCGATTTTGCCTATTTCATCGCGCAACTGGGCATTGACTACCACTACCAAGCCATGAGCAAGGGCCTGATAGACAGCCGGAACGTGGTTTATTTTTTGAGCGTAATCGCCATCATGCTCATGGCCACGCGCCTCGTGCTGGCCAGCCGGAAGTGGTGAAAATCAGTCCACAGTTGACAGTCCATAGTCCACAGAAAAACCCGGCCGGCAGGTTTGGCGTTTTTGGAAGATACTATTTTGCAGGTAGTTATCCGGAACCCGCGCGAACCCGGCTTTCAGGCATTTTGTAGCAGCACCCACACCAAGGCGATAACCAGGTTTTCACGCAGCACCTTCATGGCTTGGTATACCAAGTTGCGCGAAGCTTGATAGTTGATGGACATGGTTTCGCTGATTTCCTCGTAACTCATTTTGCCGTAATATTTCAGGTAAATGGCCTCCTGTTGCCTTTTAGACAACTGTTTCAAGGCAGATGCCAGTTTGTTTTTCAATTCCGAGTCTGTTTGTTCCGCAATCAGGACGGACTCGTAACCGACATCGAACAGCGACTCTTCGTGTCCGGCCAATCCGGTTTTTTTCCGGTCGGATTTTTCCATCTTGATCAGTTTCAATTTCAACGCCCCGAACAGGTAGGCCTTTACTGAAACTACCTCGGCCTTGCCAGCCTTGTTGCGCCACAATTCCAGAAACAGTTCCTGGATACCGTCCTGTACGCTTTCCCTGTTTGCGGTTATCTTGAGGCCATACTGAAACAACGCCTTGTAGTGCATCCGGAATATGCGGGCAAAAGCCTCCTTGTCTCCCGCCTTGAAAGCCAGCCAGTTTTTTTCCTCTTCCAACATTGCGCTGCGGGTGGTAGGTGTGTGGGAAGACCCGAAGGATTTTGCCCGTGGGGTTTTTTTCAGTGAGGGGCTTTATCAATGCCGACAGCCATTTTCCGCATTTGTTTTCTCCGCAATGGCATCCATGTCTGTTGATTGCCAAAAAATAAAATATTTTGACAAATATAGTTACAAAAGCAATCGGACTCGCACTATCCACTATAAGCAAGACAAAAAAAACTATGAATTATACAAACTACAAGGCAGAGGATTTTGCGACAGATGAATCTTTTTTAGCTTGGTTTTACGGCGAGGATCAGGAATCGGTCGGCCGGTGGAATGCTTGGATGAGTCAGCACCCGGAAAAACAGCCCGAAGTGGAGCTGGCAATCCGGATGATCAGCCTGCTGCAATCGTCTTCCCGGCAACCATCCGACTCGGAAACCGCGCAGGCGGAAACCCGGCTGCTGGCAGCCATCAACGGCTGGGAGGCGGCGCAAAGGCCGGTTATTTCACTGTCCCATCGCCGGTCTTTCTTATGGAGGAGCATGGCGGCGGCGGTGACTTTGGTGTTGCTAGCTGCCAGTGCCTACTGGTGGTTCCGCCAGCCGCTTGCTTACGAGACGGCTTACGGGCAGATTCGCTCGGTAACCTTGCCAGATGGCTCACGGGTGACCTTGAACGGACACAGCCGACTCACACTTTCACGGGGCTGGACAGACGGCACCGACCGCGAAGTGAGCCTGGAAGGCGAAGGGTATTTCCAAGTCAAGAAAACGCGGCAGAAAAACCGGTTCACCGTCCACACCGGCAAGCTCGATGTGGAAGTGCTGGGTACCAGTTTCAATGTTATCAGCCGAAAATATAAAACAAACGTAGCCCTTCAGGAAGGCAGCATCCGCGTGAAATCCAGCATCCGTAAAGAAGACATACTGATGGTGCCCGGCGAAGTTGTGGAACTGGTTCATCCAAAGGAGCTTACCAAGAAAAAGGCAAATCCGGAACACTATAGGGCTTGGACGGCCAGAAAACTCGTGTTTGAAGGGACAACATTGCGTGAAGTGGCGCAGATAATTGAGGAAAACTACGGTAAGCGCGTGGTGTTCCAAGACAAGTCCGTGGCGGACAAGCAACTATCGGGCGTGGTGCCATCTGACAGTCTGGAAGGATTGCTGGAAGTGCTGGCATCCACTTTTAACCTGGACATTGCGCAGCAGCACGACCTCGTTTTGGTGAAAGCCAAATAGTTGATTTTAAGTATTTGCTTGTAAGTGCCCAGCCATGAGTAAATAGTCTTTAGTCTTTGGCAAAAAAACCTATTCAATTAATTAACTGTCAGTTAGTTACAAGTCATTTTTCGTTTAGA
>JAYWIH010000031.1:0-18310 GCA_043789005.1 Sphingobacteriales bacterium | reverse complement strand
GCCAACTGCGCGACCGGTTTTCGTGCATGAAAGGCTTGGTTGCCAGAATCAGTTCCTTGCTTGTGCGCATGGCGCGGGTTGCGGAATCCATTGTCGGGGGGAAATCGGGTTCGGATGCGTTCATGAGCTTTATAACAGTTTACGGGGCAATAAGTTCTGGATTTTCGGGGTATGCGTGTTTCCAGCGGCGGTGCGACCACAGCCAGATGGCCGGATCCGAGATGATTTCCCGTTCCAGCCGCTGCATGAAAGCCTCCAGTATCTGGCCATCGGCGGTGTCTTTAGGGTGGGAAAACAGCAGTTCGGGAAACACCTCGTAGCGACCCCGGCCGGTGCGCCGCACGCCCATGTACACCACCGGATACCCGAATTTCCGTGCCAGTTTCTCAGGGCCCACAAACACGGGGGTTTTCTGGTGCAGGAAAGTAGTCCAATGGGCGTTTTCGGGCGTGGCCGTCTGGTCGGCAATGAATGCGGTGGCGGTCAGTTGGCTCCGGTTGGCCACCATGTCGCGCAGGGTGCTGTTGACCGGCGTGATGCGCGTGCCGAAACGGGTGCGCATCCGCGATAGCATTTTCTCGAAGTACGGATTAGTGAGCGGGCGGTAAATCACCACCAACTGGAAATCCGTGTTGAGCGTGAAACTCGGCCCGGCCCACTCCCAATTTCCATAATGGCCCATCACTACGATGATGCTTTGCTTTTCCTCGCGCAGTTTGTCGAGCCATTCGGCTCCGTGGAAAACGCAGCGGCTGTTGATTTCCGCCTCCGTCATTCTGAGCGTTTTCAGCGTTTCCATGACCAGATCGCTCAAGTAGCGGTAATAGGCGCGGCAAAGGGCGTTGATTTCCTTCCGGCTTTTTGCGGGAAACGAATTTGTGAGGTTTGCCAGCACCGTTTGGCGGCGGTAGCCCGACAGTCTGAGCAAAAAACACAAGCAATCGGACAATGCGTACACGGCACCGAACGGCAACAGCGCAATCAGGTGGATGAAAGGGCGAAACAGGTAAAACGACAAGGCTTGCAATATCCGCATCCGGGAAGAATTTATTGGCACACGTTTTCCGCCCGGGTCACTTGGCGAAGATAGTATCTTTTGAAAACCCGAAACCCGCCCGTCAGAAAAATCCGGTTTCCGGACGCGCGACCCGATTTACGGTAAAAGCGGGGTTTTGGTTTTTTCACCCCGCACCTAACTCATTCACCGCCAGCCACGCCATCAGTCCGGCTCCGGTTTCCAGCGCGGATTCGTCAATATCAAAGGTGGGCGTGTGGACGGATGAGACAATGCCGCGCGATTCGTTGCGCGTGCCGAGGCGGTAAAAGCACGCGTCGGTGTGCTGCGTGTAAAACGCAAAATCCTCGCCCGCCATCCAGATATCCAAGTCAATCACATTCTCTGCACCCATATATTCAACGGCCCGGTTTCGGGTGCGGCGCGTGAGTTCGGGGTGGTTTTTCAGGAACGGATAGCCCTTGCGCACTTCAAATTCGCAAGTGCCACCCATGGCCTCGGCAATGCCGGTCGCCATTTTCACCATCGCAAGGTGGGCTTTCTCGCGCCACTGCTCGTCCATCGTGCGGAAAGTGCCTTCCATGCGCACCTCATCGGGAATCACGTTGGTGGCTCCGTTGGCAACCACCTTGCCAAATGACAATACGCACGGGATTTTGGGCGCGGCGTGGCGGCTCACAATCTGCTGCAAGGCCACAATGATGTGCGCCGCAATCACCACCGGATCCACGTTGTATTCGGGCATGGCTCCGTGGCCGCCCTTGCCGCGCACCGTCACGTACAGTTCATCGGTGCTGGCCATGTACAAGCCTTCGCGGAAACCGACCTTGCCTACCGGAATCTGCGGTGCCACGTGCTGCCCCAACATGGCTTGCGGAGCCGGATTTTGCAACACGCCATCGCGGATCATGAGCGACGCGCCGCCGGGAATCCGCTCTTCGCCGGGCTGGAACACCAGTTTCACGGTTCCCTCCCACTGTCCGCGCAGTTCGTGCAGTATCCTGGCCGTACCCAGCAGCGAAGCCGTGTGCGCATCGTGCCCGCAGGCGTGCATGATGCCCGGAACCAGCGACTTGTAGGGCACATCGTTTGCTTCGGTAATTGGCAGCGCATCCATGTCGGCACGGAGGGCAATGGTTCGCGAATCCGGATTCTTTCCCTCAATCAGGGCAACCACGCCGGTTTCGGCCACGCCTTCCTGCGGCGCAAGGCCGAGGTCGCGCAGTTTTCCGGCCACAAAGCTGGCGGTGTCGGTTTCCAGAAACGAAAGTTCGGGATGCTGGTGCAGATACCGCCGGTTGGCGATGGTTTCGCTGGCGTGTTGTTTGGCCAAAGCCTTGATTTGTTCGAGCATTCGCAATTTGATTGTCAGTTGTTTTTCTTTTGTCATTCCGACAAAGGGGGTTTGGCCTTTTGGAAACATACTATTTTCGGCGGCCTCATTTCAGTTTCACTGGCGGGTTGCCCATGCCCGTGATGCGCCACCGCTCATCGTACACGGAGGCATACACGATTTCGATTTTGGCTTCCTGGCTTCCGTAAATACTGTTGGCATTGCGGTCGTTTTCGCGGTTGCCGCTGATGGCAATCAGTTCCACCTGCTGTCCGGCGGGTAGTACCCGGCCGGGCCGTACATTGGAAGAAACGAAACGAAAAGTGGTGTCTTTGGGATAAATGACCTTGTAGTGAAAATCAACGTGGTCGCCTTCGTACGCTTTCCCTTTGTAACGGACCCTGATTTCCTTGATGAAAGCCGGCCCCAAGCCGTTGTTGAATAAAATCAGCTTGTACTCGCCATCCTGCGGGCGGCTGTTCCAAATTTCCAGATACGGCAGCACCGAAGCAAATTGCTGGATGCGGGTCTGTTCAGACTGCTCACGGATCAGGTTGGCTTCATAAATATACACCAGAAACGAGCCGATGCTGATGATGAACGCGGCAATGCCAAAAAGCCGGTCGGTGTTGAAGGAGTTGGATGTGTTCATTGAAAAGGAATAGGTTCGGGTTTGCAAAATTTCATTATTTCCCGCAATTCTCCTAACCGGATACGTTCAGAACGCTATATTTGGCGTTGGCAAAATAGTATGTTTCAAAAAGCCCAAACCCCCTTTGTCATTAAATTTGTCATTCCGGCGAAGGAAGCGTTTGTCCGCCAATTTTGGCAGAGTTCAAAACGCTGCCAAAGTTCACCACCGGATTCCTCCTTTGTCGGAATGACAAAATGAAACGGCAAACGCCAGTCGCTAAAACGCACAAACGCATGAACCTGCACTTATCCGCCATTTACATTTATCCCATCAAGTCGCTGGGCGGCTTTTCCGTGGATTCGGCCCGCGTGGAGGAACGCGGCTTGCAGCACGACCGTCGCTGGATGCTGGTGGATGCGGACAATAATTTCCTGACCCAGCGCAACCACCCGCAACTGGCCTCGCTGCAAGTGAGCCTGCCGGGCGATGAACTGGTAATCACGCACAAAACCACGCTTGACCAAATTAGTATCCCGCAAGAACCCCAAACCTCCGAAGTGCTGCGCGTCAAAGTTTGGAGCGATACTTGCCGCGCCGTGGCCGCCAGCCCCGTGGCCGATGCGTGGTTCAGCGGTTTTCTGGGGCAGCCGTGCCGCTTGGTGTATATGCCCGACACCACCAAACGGCGCGTGGACGCACGGTACGCGGTGGCCGACAACCACACCAGCTTTTCGGACGGCTACCCGTTTTTGCTCATCGGACAAGCCTCGCTCGACGACCTGAATGGCCGCCTTGCCGAGCCGCTGCCCATGAACCGGTTCCGCCCGAATTTGGTGGTGAGCGGCGGTGAGCCGTATGCCGAAGACAACTGGCACGAGCTGCAAGTGGGCGAAAGCACTTTTTTCGGTGTGAAAGCGTGCAGCCGCTGCATCATGACGACAACCGACCAGAAAACGGGCGAAACCGGCAGGGAACCGCTGAAAACACTGGCCGCCTACCGCAAACGCGGCAACAAGATTTTGTTCGGCCAGAACATGGTTTTCGGGCGGACTGGCGACCGGATCAGCGTGGGTGACGGGGTGCGCGTACATTCGCTGCGGGGAAAATAGTATGTTTCCAAAAGGCCAAACCCGCCGGTTGCCCTGCATCCTTGCAATCGTGACCGGATTGTTTTAGGTTTAAGACCGTTTCCTACACCTTCGCTCTCAACACGCCAAAACCCATGAAAACCACCGTCCGCCTGCAACTTTCGGCCATGATGTTCCTCCAGTTTTTTGTGTGGGGAGCGTGGTACGGGCAGATGAGCAAATATTTGTTCACCCGGCTCAATGCCACCGGCGACCAGGTGGGCAGTGCCTACGCCGCATTCTCAGTGGCGATGATTGTCGCGCCGTTTTTTGTGGGCATGATTGCCGACCGTTATTTCGCGGCTCAAAAAGTACTCGGCGTGTTGAACCTGCTGGGTGCGGGCATTTTGTTTTATGTCACCCGGATCACGGATGCCGATTTGTTTTTCTGGGTCATGCTGGCTTACTGCCTCACCTTTGCGCCGACCATCGCCTTGACAAATTCCATTGCCATGCGTCACATGGGCAACCCGGAAAAAGAGTTTCCCGCCGTCCGGGTGCTGGGCACGGTGGGGTGGATTGTGGTCACAAACTTGGTGGGTTTTTGGGGCGTGGGCGACAAGGCAGCCATTTTCCAGATTGCCATGGCGGCCGCTTTGGCGTTGGGCGTGTTTTCCTTTTTTCTGCCGCACACGCCGCCTACGGCGCAAGGCCCGGCCAGTTTTGCCCAGATTGTCGGCGCGGATGCGTTCCGGCTGTTCCGCAACCGGTCTTTTACCGTTTTCTTCCTTTCTTCCATCCTGATTTGTATTCCGCTCTCCTTCTATTACGCCATGGCAAACCCTTCCCTGACGGATGCGGGCATGACGAACGTGGAAAACAAAATGTCGTTGGGGCAGGCTTCGGAAGTCATTTTCATGCTGTTGATTCCGCTGGCATTCAGCCGGTTGGGTGTAAAATGGATGCTGGCAACCGGCCTGATTGCCTGGATTGTGCGATTCATCTTGTTTGGCTACGGCGATGCCGGTTCGGGCGAGTGGATGCTCTACATTGCCATTTTGCTGCACGGCATTTGCTTCGATTTTTTCTTTGTGACGGGCCAGATATACACCGATATGCAGGCGGGCGCTAAAATAAAATCGCAGGCGCAGGGTCTGATTACGCTGGCAACGTACGGCATCGGTATGTTTATCGGCTCCAAACTGGCAGGCCGCGTCACGGAAATGTACACGGCAAATGGCGTGAAAGACTGGACAAGCATCTGGCTGGTTCCGGCGGGCATTGCCGCCGTGGTGCTGGTGGTGTTCGTGCTTGCCTTCCGCGAGAAAGCGGCTCCCGAACGCGAAAAGGAACCGGTCGCCGCTTCTTGAAAACACCGTCAAAATAGTATCTTTCAAAAAGCCCAAACCCCCACGGATTTCCTGCGTTTCCGGGGTTTCGGATTTTTTTCAAATATTACTTGTATATACATTAATTGTCCATACATTTGTACATCATTTCACCCTATCCCAATTCCCCACCAGTATGGCAACATGGACAATTGATCCGACGCACTCGGAAGTGCAGTTTCGGGTACGTCACTTGGTTATCTCCAACGTGACTGGCAGCTTCCAGAAATTCGACGGCAAGGTAGAAGCCGACAAAGAGGATTTCTCGGACGCGAAAATCTCGTTCTCGGCAGACATTGACAGCATCACCACCCACAACGAGCAGCGCGATGGCCACTTGAAGTCGGCGGATTTTTTCGATGCGGCGCAGTTCCCGCAGTTGTCCTTCGAGTCCGTTTCGTTTGAGAAATCAGGCGACGGCACCTACGAAATGACCGGCAACCTCACCATCAAAGGCCACGCGCAGCCCGCCACTCTGGAAGTGACGCACGGCGGCGTGGCAGCCGATTTTTACGGCAACACCAAGGCCGGATTTGAAATCAGCGGTAGAATCAGCCGCCAGCAGTACGGCCTCACGTGGAATGCGATAACCGAAGCGGGCGGCACAGTAGTGTCGGACGAGGTGAAACTGATTATGGCCGTGCAGGTGATCAAGCAGTAAGTTTCCGGCAAAAGCCAAGCAGGCGGCATCCGTTTTGGATGCCGCCTGCTTGGCCATACATGAGGGTTCCGGCAAGAATAGTATCTTTTAAAAACGCCAAATCTCCCCGTCACACATTGCGGCGGTACTGATCGCCCATTTCATACAAGGCTTGCGTCATTTGGCCCACTCATTTCCAAGTTCGTATTGATTTTTAACCGGATGCTTACAGGACGCAATAGCTTGTGTTCCCAAAACTGCCGGATGTATGATTCGGAGCGTTTTCGGAAAACCGCCGCCAAGCGGGTGAAGCAAAACGAAGCCGGCAGAACCAATGACCGTGCAAACTGCAAGGCAACTCTCTGAGACCAACCTTGGCTTAACGTTCCCCCGATTGTTTGGTTATAGTGAAAAACAAGAAGTCCCCCTCCGCACCACGCATTTAAATGGACTTCATGCGAAGTCGGCAGTGCCGCCTTTTTTTCAAGCGGCAGCGCCGGTGTAAGTTTTTACCGGAAAACCGGTTTTTCCACACTTGGGCAGCCCATACTTTTGAAGCGTATCCGCAAGCCGCAGCCAACCTATCCGGAATCATCGGGTCGTAAATTATACACTGTACCATTTACCGGTTTTCGCACGACTGACGATTGAGAACGAACTTTTATTTTTGCGAACTCAATTTATCGTTAAATTAAACCGTCTCAACAAAATGAAAGAAGTGGCTTCAGTCAAAAAAGGGTCAAACGCGGAACCCTTCGTGAAATTCCTGCTGTGCGACGATCAGGTGCTGATCATGCAATGGAAAGGTTTTGTGAACGCCGAACTAATCAAGGAGGCGCATGAAAAGGTGCTTGTGCTCATCAAGGACAACCGGATTACCGGAATAGTTGAGGACGTGGTTGATTTCACCGGCCCATTCACTGAGGTAAACCAGTGGTTCATTACCCAATGGGTGCCCGCCGCATTGAAACTGGGTCTGAAAAAGGCAGCCGTGTTGATGTCGGCCAGTATTTTCACCCAACTCTCGGTTGAAATGCTTAAGGAAAACCCTGAGTTCAAGAAGCTGGGTCTGGGCTATCAGGTTTTCGGGCAGATGGAGAAAGCCAGCGCGTGGCTCACCGAACGCAATCAGGTATTGGCCTGATCCTTTCCGGGAGCATGATACCGCCTGCATACTGGTTGTGCAGGCGGTATACCCCCGGAAAAAGCAAGATTTTTTAAGGATTTTACCGAACAAAAGATTACTGCCACCTGCCTGTATTTTTATATCCGGCGGTTTGCTGGTGGGAAGAGAAAAGGTGGTCAGCTTGGCCTGTTCGGTGCAGCGGAATGGCGGGGAAGGCGAATGAAAGGGTGCGAATGAAAGGAAAGGCATTGAAAGCAATACCCGCTTTTGGGGATATAAACTCCGGGATCCGTCTGGCAAACCCGACCTGCGCAAGGTCCGGGTCACCCATGACATCCGTCAATGCCGGATATTAAGCCTCATTTGTCGGTGTTGCGGGATATGCACGGGTTCATGGGAGCCTGGCCGTCAATCTTTCACCCGCCAACCATCTGACTGTTCATGAAGCAAATCCAGACCAATTCCATGGATGTTGAGCAACTGCTCGTCCTGATGGAACACAACCATTTCCTTTACCCGGCTAAAAAGGAGAGGCTCTCCCCGATCCTCCCCGACATCAAGCGGAACCTGCGGAAAGCATTTGCCCTGCCCGCCTCGCTTTACCGGACGCTGACCTTCCATGATGAACCCAGTGGGGTGTTTGCGTCAATCGCCGCTTGGAGATACTCCCCCTCCTCGGCCATCATCCAGCACTTGGTATCCAACCATCCGGTTAAGACCCGCGAGATTTTCCTCTGCCATATCCGCAGGCTGGCCGCCGCTGATGAACAGGTTCAGGCCATCCTGACCTATTACCAGCCAAAAACCCGTTTTGCCCACCGAATGTTCACCCATCTTCACGAACGCCGCATTGATGGCGGTTTGATCATTGAGCCATTCCACTTCTATGCTTGGCAACAGGAAAAAGGAAACCCTGAGCCTATAGGAAAATCTACGGAAGATGATTCCGTTTCGGCAAAACCGGCAGCCGGCAGTCCCCCGGCCAATACCGGGCTGCAGACTCGTGTTACGGGTTCGGCCGTATTTTCACAGAATAACCGCCAACCGGCTGAAGCAAATGAAGAAAACAGTTTCAATTGCCAAGCGCAAGCGTCTCCATCACACCCTGACGATAGCACGAAAGCGGGCGCGGAGGATGTCAGACGCATGGCGCGTACCGGTGCCGCCATGCCTGATGAAACAGTTGCCGGAGGCTGGATGGCTGTAGAGGTGGGCGGGCAGAACCAAGCTGCTTTCCTGCGGCTTTTGCTGCGGGAACGCGGATGGTTGTATGCCCAAGCACTGGATTTGGGCGAAAAGCACCTGAACCTTGCGGAACTTGACACCGAGTACCAGCGCCAAGGACTTCACCGCAATCGCCGGGTACTTCTCTGCAGCCGACGCGATGGCAGCCAAGTGGGCGGGGCCTTGGTCATCAACCGAGGCTCGGTCGGCCTGCATTTCTCGCAAATCGAAAATGCGGCTGAATTCATTGCCGACAGCGAGTTGCCACCGGATGGAGTGCGGGAGATATTCAACTGTCTGGCAGCGGCTGCCAGCAACTACTACCAAGACTGGCCGCTTGCCTCGGTTCCGCTGCTGGTGCTGTCTTCACAGGCCGGATACGTCACCGCTCCAGGGCTGGTTTTCCAGCGTCAATATAACCTGATGATTTGTAACCGTGCAAATTTCCATAACTGGCTGGCTTATCTTGAGGCGGAATATGAAAAGTCGCTCAACTATCCCTCCCCCGGCGGGCATCCGGCTCCCGACCCGGAAAACGGCATGAACGTGCAGGCGGATGCCGCATCCACGGCAACCGGAACAATTCCCGTGAAAGGGGCTTTTTCCACGGGTGCCTTTCCAATGGCCTGAACAGTATATGGCCCCGCTGTTTTTTTTTAATGAACAAAAACGTTTCATCACCACAAATCCCAACTTTCAATGGACATTACACCACACACCACCGCCCAAACTGACACCGTTGATGCCGCTGCCTACAGCCGGTCGCGATACCTGATGGACGATCCACGGGAAGCCACCCGACTCGATGCTAAAGTCAATCCCGAGGAGTTTATTGCCGGATTCCTCGAACCGTTACTGACACCGGGACAGCAGACCATTGCGGACGTAGGTTGTGGGGCCGGGGCAATTATTTCGGCCCTTGCCGCAAAATTTCCCGAAAAACGTTTTTTCGGGGTGGACATCAGTGCGGCACGCTTGGCCGAAGCCCGAAAAAAATGCGTCGGCAGCAACGGACACGCATTGGAAAACATCACACTGATAGAAGCACCCATTTATCAAATCCCGCTGGAATCAGACTCGGTGGATATTGTCTATACCCGTTTCCTGCTGGAATACCTGAAGGAACCAGTCCAAGCAATCAGCGAGCTGAAACGCATTGTCCGGCCTGGCGGACGGGTGATCTTACAGGACTTGGATGGGCAGTTGCTGTTTCAATACCCGTTTTCCGTACCCCAAATCGAGCAGGTATTCGATTATTTGAACGCAAAAACGGGTTTTGACCCTTACATCGGGCGTAAATTGTTCAGCTACGGCAAAAAAGCAGGTTTGACGCTGGAAAGAATGGACATTCGCGCCTATCACCTGTTTGCCGGCAAGATTGACAGTCATAACCGGTGGCTATGGGAAATGAAATTCGATATCTTCATGCCTCAAGCGGCTGAAGCCTTGGGCAGTGAACAAGCGGCTATGGAACTCAAGAGCCAATTCATGGCTTTCCTTGATGATGAGGACACTTTCCTGTACTCAAGCCTTTTCACCCTTTACTTGTGCAAACAGGGCTGAATTGAAACAGTGCATTTGGTTCTTGTGTACTGGCGCAAGAGGTTTTATTTTTTCGATGAGGTTCTTCATGGTTTGTGTCTGCAGACCAAACCCAACCGGCTCGCATAGTCTGTGTCATGAGCAACGGTTACCAGATACCCAATGACAACAAGCCCCATAACGTTTGGTGCCAAAATAGTATCCTTTCAAAAGCCCAAACCCGCCTGTCACATATTGCGGCGGTACTGACCGCCCACTGCGTAGAGTGCCTGCGTCATTTGGCCCAAGGTGCAGGTTTTGGCCGCCTCCATGAGCGATGCAAACACATTGCCGTTTTGCAGGGCGGCTTGTTGCAGGGCTTGCAGTGCCTGTTCTGCTTGGGTGGCGTGCCGCTGCTGGAAAGCCTCTTTGTATTGCACGGCGTAGCGTTTTTCGCCGTCCGTGGAGCGGATCACCTCGCCGGGAATGATCGTGGGTGAGCCTTGCGGGTCGAGAAAAGTGTTCACGCCGATGATGGGCAAATCTCCGTTGTGCTTGAGCGTTTCGTAGTGCATGGATTCGTCCTGGATTTTGCCGCGCTGGTACATACGCTCCATGGCTCCGAGCACGCCGCCACGGTCGTTGATCCGCGCAAACTCCCGGTACACGGCCTCTTCCACCAAATCCGTCAGTTCCTCAATGATGAACGCGCCTTGCAGCGGATTCTCGTTCCGGGCCAGGCCCGATTCGTGGTTGATGATCAGTTGGATGGCCAGGGCGCGGCGCACCGACTCCTCGGTGGGCGTAGTGATAGCCTCGTCGTAAGCATTGGTGTGCAACGAATTGCAGTTGTCGTAGATGGCATACAATGCCTGCAACGTGGTGCGGATGTCGTTGAACGCGATTTCCTGCGCGTGCAGGCTGCGCCCCGATGTTTGGATGTGGTACTTGAGTTTCTGCGACCGTTCGTTGGCCTTGTATTTGTGCTTCATCGCCTTGGCCCAGATGCGGCGCGCCACCCGGCCCAGCACCGCGTATTCGGGATCCATGCCGTTGGAGAAAAAGAACGACAGACTGGGCGCGAAATCGTCGATCTTCATGCCCCGGCTCAGGTAGTATTCCACAAGCGTGAAGCCATTGGAAAGCGTGAAGGCCAGTTGCGAAACCGGATTGGCCCCGGCTTCGGCAATGTGGTAGCCCGAAATGGACACCGAATAAAAGTTACGAATCTGGCTGTCAATGAAATACTGCTGGATGTCGCCCATCATGCGCAGCGCGAACTCGGTGCTGAAAATGCAGGTGTTCTGCGCCTGGTCCTCTTTCAGGATGTCGGCCTGCACCGTTCCGCGCACGGCTTTCAGCGTGTCGGCCTTTATTTTCGCATAAACTTCCGGGGGTAAAACCTGATCGCCGGTAGTGCCCAGCAGCAGCAGGCCCAAGCCGTTGTGGCCGTCAGGCAGGTCGGCATTGTAGGCGGGTTTGGCATTTTCAAAGGATACTATTTTGGAAGCTGTTTTCCCGTGCGCTTCCAAGCCGTGCTGCCGGATGTGCAATTCGCATTGCTGGTCAATGGCCGCATTCAGGAAAAACGCCAGCATCATCGGGGCCGGGCCGTTGATGGTCATGGACACTGACGTGGCCGGGTCGCAGAGGCTAAAGCCGCTGTAGAGTTTCTTGGCATCGTCGAGGTTGCACACGCTCACGCCCGAGTTGCCGACCTTGCCGAAAATATCGGGGCGGTAGCCGGGATCCTCGCCATAGAGCGTCACCGAATCAAAGGCCGTGGAAAGCCGTTTGGCGGGCATCCCGGCGGATAAATAATGGAACCGGCGGTTGGTGCGTTCCGGGCCGCCCTCACCGGCAAACATCCGCGCCGGGTCTTCGCCTTCACGCTTGAGCGGAAACACGCCCGCCGCAAACGGAAATTCGCCCGGCACGTTTTCAGTCAGCAGCCAGCGCAGCACATCACCATGATCGGAATAACGGGGCAAACTGATTTTCGGAATCTTTAAACCCGACAGCGAAACCGTGTGCAAATCCTGACTCACAATCTTGTCGCGGACTTTGTATTGGTATGTATCGGCGCGGTACAGGGCTTTGGTTTCCTCCCAGCGTGCCAGTAGTTTCCGGCAGTCGGGATGCAGTTGCTCTTCCAGCGATGCAAAAAAAGCCCAAAAAGCCCCCCCCGCCCCCGAAGGGGGAGCTTGACTCCCCTCCCTTTCGGGGCTGGGCTGGGAGTGGGGCCGTTGCGGGACTCCCATTATGTCCATCGCGCTTTTGAGTTGCTGCAATTTGCGGGCGGTGGAAACCTGCTGCTCCACAAACTGCCCGTAGCTGTGCGCACTCTCCACGATTTCGGCCAGATAGCGGTTCCGCGCCGGAGGAATGATACAGGATAATGAATTTGAAGATTCGGGTTCCGCTTCAGAAATAGTATCTTTTGAAAAAGCCAAACCCCCCGTTTCCTGTTTTTGGCTATCGTCTGCCAACTGCCGACTATGGACAATTTCCAACATCAGCCTTTCAAATAAACGGTTCATGCCCGCATCGTTGAACTGGGCGGCAATGGTGCCGAAAACGGGCAGCGATTCGTCGGGCGTGTCCCAGAGGTTGTGGTTGCGGCGGTATTGTTTGCGCACATCGCGCAGAGCATCCGTTGAGCCGGCCTTGTCAAATTTATTGATGGCAATCACGTCCGCAAAGTCGAGCATATCTATTTTTTCCAGTTGCGTGGCCGCGCCGTATTCGGCGGTCATCACGTAAAGGCTGGCGTGGGCGTGTTCGGTGATCTCCGTATCCGACTGCCCGATGCCCGATGTCTCAATGATAACCAAGTCGAAACCAGCCATTTGGCAGATTTGCACCGCGTCGCGCACGTGGCGGCTCAAGGCCAGATTGCTCTGCCGCGTAGCCATGGATCGCATATACACGCGCGGATCGTGAATGCTGTTCATGCGGATACGGTCGCCGAGCAAGGCA
The DNA here is from genome assembly GCA_043789005.1 of Sphingobacteriales bacterium. GTDB lineage: Bacteria > Bacteroidota > Bacteroidia > Cytophagales > 172606-1 > Xanthocytophaga. The sequence goes on along the minus strand of JAYWIH010000031.1, from coordinate 5,383 downwards.
CCGCCCGTCTTGCGTTTGGACGGGTCAACGGAAAGGATGGCGATGGTTTTGCCGGGGAATGTTTGCAGGTGACGGCGCACCAGTTCATCCACCAGCGACGATTTTCCGGCTCCGCCCGTACCGGTAATGCCCAGCACAAAGGAGGCGGCCTCCCCCAACCCCCTCCGAAAGAGGGGGCTTTTGGCTCCCCCTTCGGGGGCGGGGGGGGCCGTTTGGGGGGCTTCCGTTTCAGCCATGGAAATGAGGCGGGCGATGGCTTGGAAGTCGCGGGTTCTGGCTTTTCCGGTCAGGGTTTCCAAGGAATCATCGTTGAGCCGTGCCTGAGCATCCGTTTCATTTTCTTCCGTTCCGTCGGCCAAAACCGCTTTTGGCCGCTTGTGGCACACCGGAAAATCGCATTGCCGCAGCAGGTCGTTAATCATTCCTTGCAGGCCCATCGCCCGGCCATCGTCGGGCGAGTAGATGCGGGCAATGCCGTAAGCGTGCAGTTCGGCAAGCTCACTGGGCAGGATTGTGCCGCCGCCGCCGCCAAATATTTTAATGTCGGCACCGCGTTCGTGCAGCAGGTCGTGGATATACTTGAAAAACTCCACGTGTCCGCCCTGATAACTGGTGATGGCAATGCCCTGCGCGTCTTCCTGAATGGCGCACTCCACGATTTCGGCCGCCGAGCGGTTGTGTCCCAAATGAACCACCTCCGCGCCGGATGCCTGCATAATGCGCCGCATGATGTTGATGGCCGCGTCGTGCCCGTCGAACAGGGCGGCGGCGGTAACAATGCGGAGGTGGTTTGTGGGCCGGTAGATTTCGGCGGCGGGTGCGTTCATGGTTCGGGAAGTTTGCGCAAAATTATGTTTTTTAAAGGAAAACTTAGCTTTTATTAATAAAAACGCCAAGCAATTCTTGGTTTGCAACTGGGTTTGGTATTTTTGAAACATACTATTTCGGCAAAGGTAGCCGGACTTTCCAAGTCCAGCGGGCTGGCACAAAACCGGGCGGGTTTGGCGTTTTCGAAAGATACTATTTCCGTCTTGAATCGCGCCTGCCTGCACGCCACCCCGATTGCCAACCGAGGCGGGTGGTTTGGGAGCAAAGGGGGTTTGGCAGTTTTTAAGCATACTATTTTGCCCGGCCTCAAGCGGGGACACTTGAACCAATGGCCGCAAACCAATTGTCCGAATTTTATTTCCATCCAAAACTGGCAACTTTTCGCGGTGGCACTTGTTGTCTGGGGTATCTTTCACACTTACACCTTTCAATTTCAACTTCCATCACCATGAAAAGAACCGCAACCGCCGTCTGGAACGGCACGCTCAAAGAAGGAAAAGGCAACCTGACCACGCAAAGCGGCGTGCTGACCCAGCAATTGTACTCGTTCGCCACCCGTTTTGGCGAAGACGGCAAAGCCGGAACCAACCCCGAAGAACTCATTGCGGCGGCCCACGCGGGCTGCTTCACCATGGCTACCGGAGCCATGCTGAACCAAGCGGGTTTCACGCCCGACTCGTTAGAAACCAAAGCCACGCTGGAATTGGTGAATGAAAACGGCGGCTTTGTCATCAAAGGCATCCACTTGGACTTGCAGGGCCATGTTCCCGGCATTGACGACGGCCAGTTCCAAGAAATCGCCAAAAATGCGGAAGCCAACTGCCCGGTTTCCAAGGCTTTAAACGTATCCATCACCTTGGATGCGCGGCTGGTAGCTGAAAAAACCGCCTGAAGAAAAAGCCTGCTTCAATGGCACACGACCCGGCTCTGAAATAGTATCCCCGGAAAAGCCCAAACCCGCCGGACTTGGAAAGTCCGGCTACCCTTCCCAAAATAGTATCTTCCAAAAAGCGCAAACCCCGCCGTGCTACACGGCGGGGTTTGCGCTTTTTTATTTCAGGAATTGTCCGGGTTATTTTTTCAGCAAGACCACTTTTCCAACTTCCGGCTTTTGCTGCTGCGATGTCGAATGGTTCTTGTGCGAAATGTACGGCGCAATGACCAATGCCACAATAGACATGAGTTTGATGAGGATGTTCATGGATGGCCCGGAAGTATCCTTGAACGGGTCGCCCACGGTGTCGCCCGTGACGGAAGCCTTGTGCGGCTCGGAACCTTTGTAATACGTCTGCCCGTCAATGACCACACCCTTCTCAAATGATTTCTTGGCATTGTCCCACGCGCCGCCCGCATTGGATTGGAACATTCCCATCAGCACGCCGCTCACGGTTACGCCCGCCAGCAGGCCGCCCAACACTTCGGGCCCGAAAGTGAAACCGATAATCAGCGGCACAGTCAAGGCAATGGCTCCCGGCAGCAGCATTTCGCGGATGGATGCCTGCGTGGAAATGGCCACGCACTTTTCGTATTCAGGCTTGGCCGTGCCTTCCATGATGCCCGGAATCTCGCGGAACTGGCGGCGCACTTCCTGTACCATCGCCATGGCCGCCCGGCCCACCGCCGCAATAGCCAGCGATGAGAAAATGAACGGGATCATGGCCCCGATGAACAGGCCCGCCAGCACATCGGCCTTGTAAATGTCAATGGCATTGATGCCCGCAATGCCCACAAACGCCGCAAACAATGCCAGCGAAGTCAACGCCGCCGAAGCGATGGCAAAACCCTTGCCCGTGGCGGCGGTGGTGTTACCCACGGCATCCAGAATGTCGGTTTTTTCGCGCACTTCCTTTGGCAAATCACTCATTTCGGCAATGCCACCGGCGTTGTCGGCAATTGGGCCAAATGCGTCAATGGCCAGTTGCATGGCCGTGGTGGCCATCATGCCCGCAGCGGCAATGGCCACGCCGTAAAGTCCGGCAAACTCGAACGCCGTGTAAATGCCCGCCGCCAGCACAATCATCGGCAGCGTCGTGGATTCCATGCCCATCGCCAAGCCGCCAATGATGTTCGTGGCGTGGCCCGTGGACGATTGCTGCACGATTGTGTTCACGGGCCGCTTGCCCATGGCAGTGTAATACTCGGTAATCAGACTCATCAGCGTACCCACGACCAGCCCAACCAACACCGCGTAGAACACGTCCATGGAAGTGAACTCCACACCGCGCAGCATCAGTTTGGCCGGTAGCAGCCAGTCAATGATGAAATACGATGAAATGGCAGTCAACGCGATGGAACCCCAGTTGCCAAGGTTCAAGGCAGTTTGCACAGCCCCAATGTTGGCGGCACTGTCGGAAATGCGCACGAAAAATGTGCCGATGATGGAGAAAACAATGCCGAAACCGGCAATGAGCATGGGCAGCAAAATCGGCGACATCCCGCCAAACTCATCGCTCACGATGATTTCGCGTCCCAGCACCATCGTTGCGAGTACGGTTGCCACGTATGAGCCAAACAAGTCGGCTCCCATACCGGCCACGTCGCCCACGTTATCGCCCACGTTGTCGGCAATCGTGGCGGGGTTGCGCGGATCATCCTCCGGTATTCCAGCCTCCACTTTGCCCACCAGATCCGCGCCCACATCGGCGGCCTTGGTGTAAATGCCACCGCCCACGCGGGCAAACAGCGCAATGCTTTCGGCTCCGAGCGAAAATCCGGTCAGCACTTCCAAGGCTATTTCCATGCGTTCGGCGTTCATCATGCCGTCCGGCCCGATGCCGCCGAAATACGCGGCAAACGCGATGAACAGCGAACCCAGGCCCAGCACCGCCAAACCGGCCACGCCCAAGCCCATGACCGAACCGCCCGCAAACGACACCGACAAGGCTTTGGACAAGCTCGTGCGGGCCGCCTGCGCCGTGCGCACATTGGCCTTGGTCGCGATGCGCATACCCACATAGCCCGCAAAGGCGGACAAAAACGCCCCAATCAGGAACGCAACGACAATCAAAGGGCTGGATTTTTCGCCGGTGTAGCCCAAATAACCCAACCCGACGGAGGCGATGACGGCAAAAATGGCCAGCACGCGCCATTCGGCCTTGAGGAAAGCCATGGCCCCTTCAGAAATGTAACCGGCAATCTCCGTCATGCGCGCATCGCCAGCGTCCTGCTTTGTGACCCACGCGGAACGGATGACGGTATAAAAAAGTCCGATAAGACCAAAGGCAGGAATGAGATAAAAAATATTCGACATGGGTAAGTGGTTAAATTGTTTTGTTGTTAATTGAATGCTTACACTTGATTGGCAACGGTTTATATGGTTTTTCAGAAAAGCAGATGGCAGGTTTGATGCTTTTGAAAGATACTATTTTCCTAAGGTTCAAACGGGGCATATGAACTGGTTGCGGCAGATTTTTGACGCGCAAAGATAGAATTTGCATTATGATTTTAAAATATGCGGGGATTTTTTGCGGAAATTCCAAGTTTTACGGCAAGCGGGGTTTGGGCCTTCCAAAAGACACTATTTTGCTTGGACGATTGGGCGGCCTTGGGCAGCCACAAAGGCCGCCCCTACCAGTCACCGGCGGCGCACTTGCTTGGCCATGGTGCGCGGATCCATCTGGCTCATGGATTTCATCATTTTCTTCATCTGCTCAAACTGCTTCATCAGGCCGTTGATTTCCTGGATGGTGCGGCCGCTGCCCGCCGAAATGCGGCGGCGGCGGCTGGAATCAATGATGTCGGGGTTGGCGCGTTCCTTGGGGGTCATGGAGTGGATCATGGACTCGATGGGCGTGAACGAGTCGTCGCCGATTTCCACGTCCTTGAGCATCCCGCTCATGCCCGGAATCATGCCCACCAGATCTTTCATCGGCCCCATTTTCTTGATTTGCTGCAACTGCGACAGGAAATCGTCAAAGTTGAATTGGTTCTTGCGGATTTGCTGGTTTATGCGGCGCGCCTCGTCCTCGTCATAGACTTGCTGGGCACGCTCCACCAGCGAAATCACGTCGCCCATGCCCAGAATCCGGTTTGCCATCCGATCGGGGTAGAACACGTCAATGCCGTCCATTTTCTCGCTCGTGCCGATGAACTTAATCGGCTTGTCCACCACGGCTTTTATCGAAATGGCCGCCCCGCCGCGCGTGTCGCCGTCGAGTTTGGTCAGGATCACGCCATCAAAATTGATGCGTTCGTTGAAAGCCTTGGCCGTGTTCACCGCGTCCTGACCGGTCATCGCATCCACCACAAACAGCGTTTCGGACGGCTGGATGGCTTTTTTGACGGCTTCAATCTCGCGCATCATTTCCTCATCCACCGCCAAACGGCCGGCCGTATCCACAATGACCAGCTTTTTGCCGATGGCCTTGGCGTGGCGGATGGCATTCTGCGCAATCTGAACGGGGTTCTTGTTGTCCGGCTCGGCATACACATCCACGCCCACTTGCTCGCCCAACACTTTCAACTGGTCAATGGCCGCCGGACGGTACACATCGCACGCCACCAGCAGCACATTGCGGCCCTGCTTCTTGAAATACATGGCCAGCTTGCCCGAAAA
>JAYWIH010000030.1:0-4749 GCA_043789005.1 Sphingobacteriales bacterium | reverse complement strand
AGCGGTTTTGGCTTCCGTTGTTAATTGCGGTGTGTTTACTCGTCCCATGGGACAAAATTATAAAATAATCTAAACTAATTATAATGACCTACTTACTTTTCCTTTCATTCCAGTTTCTGTACACACTCCTGACGCTGGTTTTATGGGTGGCCTGGCAGCGCATTCCCGCTTTCGGCAAGCCCGGTTCGGTTGCCGAAACAAGGATTTCCGTGATAGTCGTGGTGCGCAACGAGGAAAGCAACATTGGCGGGCTGCTCGAAACCATTGCCGCCCAAACCTACCCGAAACGCCAGTTTGAAGTGTTGGTCGTGGATGATTTTTCAACGGACGCAACCGCCGCGATAGTCAATGAGTTTGCAAGGAAAGCCGGTTTCACCTTGCGTTTGCTGGAACTGAAAGACTGCCCCGAACATTCGTTTCCAGCGGGAGGTTACAAGAAAAAAGCAATTGAATGGGCTGTCGGCCAAGCCGTTGGCGAACTCATCGTGACTACCGATGGCGACTGCCTTGTGCCGGAAAACTGGCTTTCGGTTATCGCGGCGTTTTACGAACAAACCCACGCCCAAATGATTTGCGGCGGTGTGACATTCGTGCCAGAAGCTTCCTTTTTCGCTCGCTGGCAAACCGTGGAATTTGCCAGCCTCATCGGTTCGGGGGCGGCCACGCTGCGGCTGGGCGTGCCCACCATGTGCAATGCCGCCAACTTGGCCTTTTCCAAACGGGCTTTTCTGGAAGTGGGCGGCTACCGCGACACCGCCACCACGGCCACCGGCGACGACCTGTTCCTGATGCACAAGATTCACCGGCGACATCCCGGAAAAGTTCAATTCCTGAAAAATCCGCAATCCGTTGTGCACACCTTGCCGCAGGCAACCCCCACCGATTTCTACCAACAGCGCAAACGATGGGCAAGCAAATGGAGCCTTTACGAAGACAAACGGGTGAGCGGACTGGCGGTTTTTGTATTCTTGGCCAACGTGTTGTCAGTCAGCAGTTTGCTGGCCGTGGTTTTCGGGAGTTTTCCGTTGGCTGTGTTTCTGGCGGGCATGATTATCCGTTGGCTGGCCGAAGGCGGGTTTCTGGTTTCCGTACTATACCATTTGCAAAAACGGCGTTCCGTGTTTTGGATTCCGGTGGTGCAATGGATATATCCGTTCTACGTGGTTTTCTTCGGGTTGGCGGCGCAAAGGAAGGGCTACCGCTGGAAAGGACGCGATTTGCGTTGATGTTTGCCGCCGATGTGCGTAAGTTTGTGGTGGTGCTACCTTGAAAACAGTACAAACAAATTACAAGAAATGAAACTTGCAATAATAGGAGACTTTAATCCGTCATTTAGACCTCACGTTGCGACAAATGAGGCAATTGAACATTCAAAGAAACATTTGAATTTGGAACTCGAAACGGATTGGATTTCAACTGACTGCATTGTTGATAGTTTCCAATCAATTATTGACACGTATGGCGGATTTTGGATTGCCCCAGGAAGTCCCTACAAATCAATGGCAGGCGCTTTGGATATTATAAAATACACGAGACTCAACAATGTTCCGACACTTGGAACTTGCGGGGGTTTTCAACACATGGTTATTGAATTTGCCAGAAATGTTTTGAACATCAAAGATGCTGAACACGCTGAATGTGACCCGTATGCTTCTAAACTTGTAGTAAATCCGTTAAGTTGTTCTTTGGCAGGACAAACGCTTGAAATCGAATTGGTGGACAAATCATCGAAAATTTTTCAAATCTTCGGAATCGAAAAAATAAACGAGAAATATTATTGCAATTTTGGACTTAACCCAAGGTATCAAAACGAACTTAGTGAAAAAGGGTTTAAAATTGTTGGGACAGACGACTTGAAAGAGGCAAGGATTTTGGAATTGATAAACCATCCATTTTTTATCGCGACCCTTTTTGTTCCGCAAGACAACTCAACATCCGAAAAACCCCATAAGTTGGTAACAGCCTTCCTTGCAACTGTATGCGGACAAAAAGACGGCGGCTAATGCAGCTAATATAGTAGGCATGAAAAGGGGGGGCGCAATTAATTGAACGGCAGCCATCAGTTCTGAGCGGATGTGTTTCAAGATTATCCCTCCTGTGCAAATGCTTTTCCGCGCAAGATCGGAAACCGACCCGAACCATGATGACCGAATATGAAATGGACCTGATTGACGAACTGCATTTCGTGCAATCATTTGCGTACCTGCTGGCAAACACCGGCCTTGCCGAAACGGAACTGCGCACAACGCTGTGGCAGGCGGCCCGCAAAGGCTGGGTGAAAATCATGCGCACCGTGGATGAGGAAGCGGATATGGAAACCGTGGATTTTGAAAGCCTCTGCCACACGTTTTTCTATCTGGCCACCAAAAAGGGCCTGCTGGCCTATCACACCGGGCAGTGAGTTTGAAGTTGCTTGCCCGGAAAATAGTATTTCCCGGAAAGTCCAAACCCCGCCGGATTTGGCAAGTCCGGCCACCCTTGCCGGCCATGGACTACCGAGTGAAAACAGTATCTTTCCACGAGCCGAAACCTGCCTTGCCGCAGCAAACCGTGCAATGAAAACCGCCAAATGGAAACCATGCTCCCGCTCACCGATACATCTGAATACCAGTTGCACATCAAGCAGATGGAACTCAATTCGCTGCTCGAAGTGACGCAGGCCATCAACAGCAACCTGCCCGAAGAGGCGTTGTACAAGATTTACCATTTCATCCTGCGTGCCAACCTGAATATTCAGAAACTGCTGCTCTGCATCCGCGATGAGCAATGGGAAACCAAGGCGGTTTTTGGTACGAAAGCCAAGTTTGAAAACATCCACGGCGAGCTTTGCGGGCTGGATGTGAAAGAAGTGACGCACTTGGTGACGCACGATAGTATGCCGGAAATTTTTCGCGAATTCGATGTGCTGGTTCCGGTCTTCCACAAGGATGTTGTATTGGCGTATGTGTTTCTGAGTCAGGACATTGACGAGTCGCGGTTGGTGGCCGACACCAAATTTATCCAGACGCTGACCAACCTGATTGTGGTGGCGATTGAAAACAAGAAACTGGCCGCCAGCCAGCTTGAGCAGGAAGCCATGAACCGCGAATTGCAAACGGCCAAACGCGTGCAAAACCGCCTGTTTCCCAAGCAACTGCCCGATAATGAACGGGTTACGGCCAAAGTGGACTACCTGCCGCACCAATCCGTCAGTGGCGATTACTACGATGTGATTGCGCTGCCCAACGACAAATATTTCATCTGTATTGCCGACGTGTCGGGCAAGGGCATTCCGGCGGCCCTGCTCATGTCCAGCTTGCAGGCATCGCTGCGGGTACTGGTGCGCCAACTCACTGATTTGAAGCACATTGTGCGCGAACTGAATTACGCCTTATACCAGATTCTGGGTGGCGAGCGGTTTGTGACGGGCTTTTTCGCGCTGTACGACGGCCAGGCCAAAACGCTGTCGTACATCAATGCCGGGCATCATCCGCCGCTGCTGATCGGGGCCGACAAGCAAACGCAATGGCTGGCAAGCGGCACCACCGTGCTGGGCATTCTGGAGCCGCTGCCTTTTGTCAATGGCGGATTGCTGGAAAACACCACCGGTTTTTTGCTGTTCGGCTACACGGATGGCGCGGTGGAAGCCAAAAACAGCGTCGAGGAGGAGTTTGGTGAGGAACGCCTGCAACAGTGCGTGCAGAAATACTATCTTGAAGATGCCGAAAACCTGCATCCCAACGTAATCCGTGAAATCAATGAGTTCCGGAGCGAAATTCCCTTTTCGGACGATGTGACACTGCTTTCGTTTCGTATCCGGGAGTAAGGCTGGCCTCGGGTTTCGCGGGTTTTGTCATTCCGACGAAGGAGGAATCCGGCGGTTACCCGTCGGCAAGTCTGGATTTGTTGGCAAGCACAGGCCGGATTCCTCCTTCGTCGGAATGACAAATGGCGGGTTTGGCGTTTTTGAAACATACTATTTTCCCCGCCAACTAAAATTGCACTGGGCGGCTGAAACCTTCTTCCAACGAGATAAACGTTTCGGTGCGCTGGATGCCGGCCACTTTCTGGATCTTGTCGCTCAGTACTTCGCGCAGGTGTTGCGTGTCGCGGCAGATGACGCGGGCAAAAATGCTGTACACGCCCGTGGTGTAGTGCAGGCTCACGATTTCGGGAATCGCTTCCAAGGCTTTGGCGACTTCGGCGTAGTACGAGCTTTTTTCGAGGTAAATGCCCAGAAACGTACTGATATCCCAGCCCAGCTTGGCGTAGTCCACAATCAGTTGCGAGCCTTTGACCACGCCCATCTGCGTCAGTTTGCGCATCCGCACGTGAACCGTGCTACCCGAAACAAACACTTTTTCGCCGATTTCGGTGTAGGGCATCGTGGCATCCTGCATCAGCAGCGATATTATCTTCAGGTCGATGTTGTCAATTTCTGAATTTTGGGGCATAAAAAATATTTTTGATTGCTATTTTTACAATAAAATTGACATAAAATTACGATTAATGTAAATTTTAAACAAAATCATTGTGAAATTTGCATAAAAAGGCGTGGCCTGTTACTTTTGTATTGTCCGAAGCGCAAGTGGAGGTTCGCCAAGTGAAAGTTCATACTGTAGGGTGACGAAATCGGCAGCCGTGCCCTCCTGTCTCGGGGGTGGGGAGTTCGGGATAAACGCAAAATAAAGCCGCCCTGACCACAAAGTCAGGGCGACTGGGATTGACCACCAAACTTTGTTTTGTCGCTAACTGCCCCGTGAAGGTTCG
>JAYWIH010000029.1:0-68995 GCA_043789005.1 Sphingobacteriales bacterium | reverse complement strand
AATGCCCGGAAAAAGGCAGCCGAGTAGTAGAAATATGCAACAAAAACGCAGCACTTGTTTACTTTTTATCAAAAAATTTACATTTTTGCACAAATCTATGGCATTGCCGTTAATTAAACGAAGCATTGTGAAAAATATTCTCACGGTCTGTTGGCTGGGTATCGCTGTTTCGCTGTGTGCCTTCACCCCGCTCGGAAAACGCCCCCAATACCGCGTGCGCACCATCGTGATTGATGCCGGGCATGGCGGCAAAGACCCCGGCACGCATGGCAAGTACGTAAAGGAAAAGACGGTCGCGCTGAATGTGGCCATGGAACTGGGCAAACAAATCAAAAAGAACTTCCCCGGTGTGAAGATTTATTATACCCGCACCACCGACAAGTTTGTGGAACTGCAGGAACGGGCAGCAATTGCCAACAGAAACCGTGCCGACCTGTTCATTTCGGTGCATTGCAATGCCAATCCCGCCTCTTCCATCCACGGCACCGAAACCTACACCATGGGCCTGCATACCTCGGAGGGCAACTTGGAAGTGGCCAAACGCGAAAACTCGGTGATTTTATTGGAAGACAACCATGAGAAAAAGTACAGCGGCTACGACCCCGACTCGCCAATGGCCAACATCCTGTTTGCCAACTACCAGAGTGCCTTCATCGAAAACAGCCTGCGCTTTGCCCGCCACGTGGAAAGCCAGTTCGACCGGCGGGCGGGGCGCAAGAGCCGGGGCGTGAAACAGGCCGGTTTCATCGTGCTCTGGAAAACGGCCATGCCCAGTGCCTTGGTGGAAATCGGCTACCTGAGCAACCCGAAAGAGGAGAAATTCCTGAAGACTGCCGAAGGACAGGAAAACATTGCCGAAGCTATTTACCGGGGTTTCAAGGAGTACAAGGAAGACATGGAAACGCCGGATTGAAGCCGAAGGGGGAAGCCCCGCCCCGAAGGAGAGGGAGCAAAAAAACACCCCCCCAACCCCCGAAGGGGGACTTTTAAAACTCCCTCTTTCGGAGGGGATTTAGGGGAGGCCGCCAGGTTTGGCCTTTTTGAAACATACTATTTTCAAGATTGCATATTTCGATTTTTTCATTTTTCAATTTACAAACGTGGCTATTTCCAGAGAAGTCAAAATCGGTTTGCTGGCCCTTGTTTCCGGCGTGCTACTTTACTTCGGGTTCAATTTTCTGAAAGGTTCCGATTTCCTGTCGAGCAAGGTTTTCTACTACGCCATCTATCCGAACGTGGCGGGTCTGGACATCTCCAACCCCGTGACCATCAATGGCGTGCAGGTGGGGCAGGTGTTGAGCAAGCAACTGCTCCAGAACCAAGCCAATCAGGTTTTGCTCACACTGGATGTGGAGAAAAGCATCAAGCTCAATGATTCCACGCTGGCCCTGATTGGAAGCACCGGCCTGTTGAGCGACAAGGAAATCAAGATCACCATTGGCAACGGCACGCGGGAACTGCGAAAAGGCGACACGCTGAAAGCCGCCATAGAATCGAGCGTGGCCGACTTGGTGGCCTCGCAAGCCAAACCGCTGGCCCGCGACTTGGATTCGGCCCTGAAAAATATCACGGTGCTGGTCAAGCAGTTCCAGCAACTGACCAAGCCGATCAAAGGCACGATGGAAAACCTGGAGGTGACCTCAAGCTCATTGAACAGCATCCTGGCGCAGAACCAACGCGCCATCAAGGGCATCGCCGACAACCTGAACACCATGTCGGCCTCGCTCAACGACCCCAAGACGGGCATAAAACCGATGCTAACCAAGTTCAACGCCGTGGGCGACTCGCTGAGCCAGATGCAACTCTCGCAAACGGTGGACAAGGCCAACCAGTCCATCACCAACATCAACCGGCTGCTGGCCGACATTAACCAAGGACAGGGCACGCTGGGCAAACTCGCCAAAAACGACTCGCTCTACAACAACCTCAACCGCTTCTCGTCCAACCTGGACAGCCTCATGGTTGATTTCCGCCAAAGCCCGAAACGCTACGTGCATTTCTCGGTTTTCGGAAAGAAGGACAAGGGGAAAAAGAAGTAACCACGCAACGGTAGCGCATGCTTCAGCTTGCGCGAAATCGCGGGTTTGGGCTATTCAAAAGATACTATTTCTCACAGCCGACTCCCCATCGGCTGTGTTTGTTTTCAGCCGTTTCCGTGCCTGCCGATTTTTCCCTACTTTTCCGGCGACGGCGGCGCGGGATTTTGCAAAACTTCATTTTTTAAAGAAACATACAGTCTATTTTTCCGCACCACTTCAAAAAAATTTATCATGAATGCTGCACATGAATTGGGTGAAGCTCCTATCAAGTCTTTGTTTTTCAAATATTACGTACCGGCACTGACAAGCATTCTGTCTATAACGCTCCATCAAACAGTCAATGGAATCATTTTGGGGCAACAAGTTGGGAAAGAAGGATTGGCTGCTGTAGGATTGTACGGTCCTGTTGTTATTATGTTTATTGCGTTGGCACTTCCAATTATGATCGGGAGCGGCATTCTCATCAGCAAAAATATTGGGGCAAAAAATTATGAGAGTGTCCAGGATATTTTTCAGTTTGCTACAACCCTGGCTTTGTTATTCGGAGGAACTATTGCACTGAGCACGCCTTTCTTTGTAAGACCCATAGCTACTTTTTTGGCTGGCACTAACGATACAGTACTTTTCACAAACACTTCCGATTATATATTTTGGCAGCTCATGGGCTTGCCTTTTTTCTTTTTAGGAATGTTTTGGGGTAATTTTATTCGCAATGATGGTGCGCCAAAGATTGGCAAAAACGCTTCATTGATTGCTGTCACACTAAATATCATTTTGGATTTATTGTTAATTATTGGACTGGATTTAGGTGTTAAAGGTGCTTCTATCGCGACAGTCATTTCTAGTTTTGCAGGGGTGCTATATCTGTTCCTTCATTTACGAAAAGGAAAAAACCACTTCGGTTTCCCAGAATTCAAATTCACCCTGAAACTCAAACAATGGAAGGAATTGATGGCTTTGGGATTACCTTCTTTTGCGTCAGAAGTGTCCTTCTCGTCCGGGCTTTTGATTATCAATTATTTCATCATTCCCTACGGCTCCCTGGCTATTGCCACTTTCGGACTGGTCAACCATATAAGTTTTGTATTTATCAGGCTTTTTACCGCCGCCATGATTGCAACACTCCCTATCCTTTCGTTCAACATTGGCGCGAAATTACCGCACAGAGTGCTGCATATATTTAAATTTTCGCTTGTTTTTACGCTTGTTTTAGGCCTTATTATGACAGCATCTGGGTTCATATTTTCCGATTTATTGGTCACATTGTTTTCAGGCAATAAAACACCACAATTCAAACAGATAGCCAGTCGTGCCATGTCACTCTATTTCATTTTATTCATTGCCGCAGGCCCCAACTACATTTTATCGGCTTACTTACAGAGCACAGGCAAATCGACAATTTCTACTCTGATCAATATTTCAAAAGGATCAATAATGATTGCGCTATTTTTAATGATACTTCCCGGATTTTTTAAGATGGGATTGAGTGGCATTTGGCTATCCCGTTCATTGGCGGAAATATTCACCTTGTTACTCGCAGGAGCCTACACTTATCATAACAGAAGAGAGTATTACAATGAAAAAGTTGTTGTGGTTGCAAAGTAATTTATCTTTTCCATGGGCAATACCTGATTTTTCTTTCGCTGAAGAACGACCGTTTAAAATTTAAAAACCATGAATCCAGACATTGCCAAAAACCACGAATCCAGCCAGCAACTGATTACGCAACTGCAACGCAAACTACAGGAAGTGCATCTGGGCGGCGGCGAAAAGAAAATTGCTGACCAACATAAAAAAGGCAAACTCACCGCCCGCGAACGCATTGACTGCCTGATAGATAATGGAAGTTACTTTCTGGAAATCGGCGCGCTGGCCGGCGACGGGATGTACCAGACCGAAGGCGGTTGCCCATCAGGGGGCGTGGTGGCGGGCATCAGTGTGATTGAAGGCCGCCAGTGCGTGATCGTGGCCAACGACGCGACCGTAAAGGCCGGGGCTTGGTTTCCAATCACGGCCAAGAAGAACCTGCGCGCCCAAGAAATCTCCATCGAAAACCGCCTGCCGGTTGTCTATCTCGTGGACAGCGCGGGCGTGTACCTGCCCTTGCAGGATGAGATTTTTCCCGACAAGGAACATTTCGGGCGGATGTTCCGCAACAACGCCCAGATGTCGGCGGCGGGCATTGTGCAAATTGCCGCCATCATGGGCAGTTGCGTGGCGGGCGGCGCGTATTTGCCCATCATGTCGGACGAGGCGATGATTGTGGAGGGCACGGGTTCCATTTTCCTGGCCGGTTCGTATCTGGTCAAAGCCGCCGTAGGCGAGGATGTGGACAATGAGACACTTGGCGGAGCCGTCACGCACTGCGAAATTTCGGGCGTGACGGACAACAAATATCCTAATGACCAAGAATGCCTGGCCGCCATCCGCCGGATTTTCGCGAAGATGGGCCACTCCCCCACCGCCGGTTTCGACCGCGCCGAACCCAAGCCGCCCATACTCGACCCGGCGGAAATAAACCAAATCCTGCCCGCCGACCGGACGAAACCCTACGATATGCGCGAGATTATCAAGCGCATTGTGGACGCATCGGATTTTGAGGAATACAAGCCGCAGTACGGCCAGACGATTTTGTGCGGAATCGCGCGCATCGAGGGCTGGGCGGTGGGCATTGTGGCCAACCAGCGCATCATGGTGAAAACCAAGAAAGGCGAGATGCAGATGGGCGGCGTGATTTATTCGGATTCGGCGGACAAGGCGGCGCGGTTCATCATGAATTGCAACCAGCAGCGCATTCCGCTGGTATTTTTGCAGGATGTGTCGGGTTTCATGGTGGGCAGCCGCGCCGAACACGGCGGCATTATCAAGGACGGGGCCAAAATGGTGAACGCCATGGCCAATTCGGTGGTGCCCAAGTTCACGGTCGTCATCGGCAACTCGTACGGGGCAGGAAACTACGCCATGTGCGGCCGCGCCTACGACCCGCGCCTGATGCTGGCTTGGCCAACGGCCCAGATTGCGGTGATGAGCGGGAGTTCGGCAGCCAAAACGCTGCTGCAAATACAGGTGGCGGCCATGAAAGCCAAAGGCGAAACGGTTACGCCGGAGGTGGAAAATAGTATCTTTGAAAAACTCAAAACCCAGTACGACAGCCAGTTGTCGCCGTACTACGCGGCAGCCCGCCTGTGGGTGGATGCCGTGATTGACCCTTTGGAAACGCGCCGGATGCTGGCTGCTGGCATTGAAGCCGCCAACCACGCCCCGATGGAAAAACGCTACAATGTGGGCGTGATCCAGACGTAAAACCAGTAGCGGAAATTTTTCAAATCCAGTGGCGTGCGGTTTTCCCGAAATTGCGTCGCAAGATAGTATCTCCCAAAAAGGCCAAACCCGCCTTGTTTGTGCACTGAACCGCTGGACTTAGAAAATCCAGCTACCCTTACACCAGCTTCTCCACCAAGCGCATGAGGCTTTCCAATCCTTCCTTGTCCGTTTCGTCGAAGTCGTTGAGCCGGTCGCTGTCCACGTCAAGGACGGCAAAGACTTCGCCGCCTTTGAAAACCGGCACCACAATCTCCGATTTGGAATCGGCTGCACAAGCAATGTGGCCCGGAAACTGTTCCACATCAGGCACGATGACGGTGGCGCGTGTGCGGTAGCAGTGGCCGCACACGCCCCGGCCAAAGGCGATGCGGGTGCAGGCAACCGGCCCCTGGAACGGCCCGAGCACCAGTTCATTGCCTTTGACCAGATAGAATCCCACCCAGAAAAAGCCGAAAGCCTGTTTCAGCGCGGCGGCAATATTGGCCAAGTTGGCCACCAAGTCCGGTTCGCCACTGGTCAGGGCTTCGAGTTGTGGCAGCAGGCTTGTATAAATTTCGCGCCGGTCGGTGTTGGTCGGGATGATAAGGGTTTCAGCCATAAATCACGTTCATATTCTTCGTTCAATCCATTTTCAAAGCCGTTTCTTCCCCGGCAGATAGTCTGTCCGGAGGAGGCAAAGCCGGCCGGTCTTTGGGCGTCACCAACGCCAAGATCAGGTAGATGAGCAGCGGCGAGCCAAGGCCGAGAAAAAATGCCACCGCAAAAACAATCCTGACAATGAGCGGATCCACGTTGAGATACTGGCCGATGCCTCCGCAAACGCCGAACAATATCTTGTCGGCCTGTGAACGTCTGAATGTCTTTTCCATGTGCGTTTCGTTTAAGGGTTGGGTTGCCAATGCATGGTTTTTGCCGCCGCCCTGCAACCGGTCAGGGCATTTTGGTTACGGGCATTTCCATGGTGATTTCGCGCGGATTGAGGTATTTTTCAACCACAAACCCGCCCGGTTTCAGCTTTTGCGCCTTGGCAAAATCGCGCAGTTGGCTTTTCACTTGGTCGGGGGCGGGAGCTACGGCAAAATGCGCCTTTATCTGGGCTCGCACGGCAGGGGTTGATGGGAAAACGCGGAAAAGGTAACCCGGCGGCAGGGCAACCGATGAATCACCGACCAAAACCCCCGCCCACACCTCAATATTGCCCTTGCTTTCATCGTCCGTCTGGTAATACACCGCCGCCAATGTGCCACGAATCCTGCCGTCGGTGTGCAATTGTTTGGTCTCGTTGAATATCCGCTGCAACGTGTCGGTATCGGCCTTGCCCTTGTAGGCTTTCCCGGCAATGATGTACACAGGCAGTTGCGTTTGCGAGAGTGCGGGCTTCGAAAAACCGCCCAGATACGCGTACACCGCCGAACTGATGACCAAAGTAACAATGACAATAATGCCGATAATGCGTACCATGTTTGGGTTTTGGATTGGAAAATAAGGATTTGAAGGCAGCGGAACCGGCAGGTCGCATGGGCCGGAAATAGTATCTTTTGGAAAGGCCAAACCCGCCCGCCACCCTGAACCCGCGCCGGGCTGTCGGACTTAAAAAGTCCGACTACGTTGCCAAAAACGCCCTCACTGCACAAGCTGGCTGCTCAGACGCAGCAGCTCGGTTTCGGAGGCTTTGGCATTGTAGGTGGCATCAATGAGGCGGCTTTCGGCGGCCACGGCATTGCGCTGCACGTCGCGCACTTCGAGCGGCGTGCTCACGCCAGTCTTGTAGCGTTCCAGGGCGATGGTCACATTCTGGCGGGCCACGGCCAGGTTCTGGCGTTCCAATTCAATGAGTTTCAGGTTGTTGGCATAGGCCACAAAAGCCAGTTCCAAGCCAACCAGCACTTGGTTCCGCAAGTCTTCGTACTGGAAGCCAACGGTTTCCTGCGCAATCCGGGCATTCTGCACAAAGCGGTTCTGGATGCCGCCGTTGAAAACGTTGATACTTACCGACGCACCGTAATTGACCACCGCGCTGTTGGTAAGGTTGGGCACAATAAAGGCGCGGCTGTTTTGGTAGGCACGCGTGACCGCGCCGAACACGTTCACTTGCGGCAGCCGCTGGGCCCGCAGTATTTTGGTGTCCAGGTAGGCGATGTTGCGGTTGCGTTGCGCCACCAGCAAGCTGGGGTTTTGTTTTTCCACAATGGATTGCAGCTCCGGCAAATTCAAGCCGGGATTGACGATAATCGTGTCTGAGGCGGCGATGTCGGTTCCGGGCGGGCGGGCAAGCAATTGGTTTAGCGCGATTTTGGCGTTGGCAATCTGCTGCTCCTGCCCGATCAGCGACGATTGGTCGGCATTGTAGTCCACCTGCGCCGACAGGTAGTCCTGTTTCGAGCCACTGCCCACTTCGTAGCGGTTGCGGGCCAGTTTCAGGCGTTGTTCCGATATTTTCAGGGCATCCTCAAAAACAATGCGCCGCCGCTCCTGCTGGATGATGTCAAAATAGGCGTTGGTCACGTTTGCCACCGTGTTCTCGATGGTCACCTCTGTGTTCTCACGTCCGGCAGCGCGGATTTCGGCCAGGCGTTCGTAGTTGGTGAACATGGCGAATCCGTCAAAAACCGTCCAGTTCAGCGTTACGTTGGCCGAATAACCGTTGTTGGTGCGGCCATTGAACTCGTTTATCTGGGTCACTTCCCGGAAACTCGTGTCTTTCGTTACCGGATCAACCACCGCCTGCGAAACCTGCCGCTGCTGGCGGAAAAGGGCATTGTAGTTATTGTTGGTCTGCGCACCCGCCGACAGTGAAGGCAGGAAACCGGCATTGCCCCGGTTGTAGTTGTTTTCGGCGGCCTGCTGCTGGTTTTTCACAATCCGGATGGAATAGTTGTTTTGCAGCGCGATTTCAATGGCCTGTGGCAAAGTCAGTGTTTCCTGCGCCACCACACATCCGGTGGTGACCAAGAAAAGCAGCAGCAAGGCGGGGGTTTGGCCTTTTGGAAAGATACTATTTTTCAGGGGGCACCGGAAGGAAAAAAAGCGGTTCATTGCAAGACTGGAAAGCGTAAATGGAACAGTGGGTTGGGATTTTCGGGAATACCGGGAAGGATAAGGCAGCCAAATATACCGCTTATTCGGACAGGTGGAAGGCTTGGACTGAAAAATCGGTTTCCCCGTTGAAACACTCCGCCCACGAGACTTGCATTCGTGGGCGGAAACAACCACGGAAAACTGCGCCAGCCAGACACGTCTTTACCGCTACTGTTCGGTCAGTTCGTCCAGACCGGTGCGGGCGGCATCCAAATCAGGATTGAGTTGGAGGGATTTGGCAAAATCGGCGATGGCTTGGGCATTGTGGTTTAATCCCTTGTGCGCATAGCCCCGCGTACAGTAGGCCACCGCATTGACCGGCTGGCGGGCAAGCACGGTTTCGCAGTCGGCCAAGGCTTGGGCATACTGCCCGGCATCGTTCAGCAGGCTGGCCCGGATCAGCGTCAGGTAGGTTTTATCGGTTTCCTCTTCCAATTTCATAGCTTGATTAATGTCGTGTAAGGCATCCTCATATCTGCCCAAGACACCCAAAGTCAGCGCACGGTCGGCATGGTAGGCAGGTTTTTGGCCGTCCATGCTGATGGCCCGGTCAAAATCGGGCAGGGCGGCACTGTATTTTTCCATTGCAGTGTAAACCATTGCCCGCCAATAATGTTCGTGGCTGCCAATCTTGTTTTTTTTCAACGCAAACACTTTTTCCAAGTCTTGCAGGGCATCGCGGTAATTGGCTTGGGCATACAAAACCTGGCTGCGGAGAAAGTAAGATTCCGCATTGGCCGTGTCCAGTTTCACCGCCTGGCTGGCAAAATCCAGCGTGCGGGCATCGGCAAGGTCTTCGGCAAGCAGGGCGGCCACGCGGTTCTGGTAGCCCGCCGCACGCGCACTGTCCAGTTGGCGCGGCGTGTGCAGCCGGTTCAGCAGCAGCGCGGCATTGCCCAGCAAGTCCAGCGTATCGCCGGCTTGGTTGCGTTGCCGCGTTATTTCGGGCAGCAGGTACACCGCCCGGAAAAAGTCGCGCAGGGCACCGGGCCGGTCGTTGGCTTGGAACCTGACGATGGCGCGGTCATAAAAAACCGGGGCGTTTTCTTCGTCCAGACTGTCCAATTGCCGCGTTGCCTGGCTGATGGTTTGGTGGGCTTCGGCGTATTTTTTCAGCCGGAATTGCGCCAGCCCGGTGTAGTATTGCAGGTTGGGGTCGTCGGCGTTTTCAGGCATGGAGAAATAATGCAGCGCGTCGTCGTATTTTTTCTGCCAATAATAGAGCATTCCCCAATCGGCAAAGTCATTGTCCTCAATATCGCCGCTTTTGAGCAGTCCCTCGTAGATTCCGGCGGCTTCGGCATATTTCCGGTCTTCAGCCAGCAGGTTTGCTTTCAGGCGCAGGGCATTGGCATATTGCGGGTCCAGTTGCAGCGACTTTTGCAGGTTTTCAGCGGCTTGTTTCCGGTCGTTCGCATCATAAGCCAGCAATGCCTTGTAGTACCAAGCCGTGCGGCTGGGACGGATCGAGAGCGATTTTTCCAAGGCGGCGGCGGCTTCGGCGGGCTTCTGCCATTGGTAATACACGTATCCCAAGTCGTTCCAAGCCGTTTCGTTGGTGGCATCCAATGCGAGGGCTTGCCGCAAATCGGTTTCCGCCGCGCCGTAATTGCCCGTGTACAAGTGCGTTAACGCCCGGTAATGGTAAAAAGTGGTGTCCTTGGGATAAAGCCGGATCAGTTTGTCAAACGCCTGCCGCGCGGTGTCGTAGCGTTGTGCCTGAAACTGGTAGTATCCGGCCGCGTACAGGGCTTTCTTGTTTGTCGAGTCGGCTTGCAGCGATTTTTTCAGGTACACAAATCCTTCTTCCAAACTGCCTTTGTTGAACTGGGCAATGGCTTTCTTGTATGCCTTTTGTGAAGGCTTGTTTTGGGCGTGAACCGTGGAAAACAATATCAGAAAAAAGAGCAAAACCCTGATTGTCATGGCGATGGACGGTATAGAAAACTTCCGGCGTTAAAATCGTGACAATATAACGGATTGCGCGCAATCCGAATCCGGTGTTATGCCGCAAAACAATACATCTTTCGGACACGGATGTTTTTGGCCGGATGAGGGAAGGGAAAATCTCTTGGCAAAATGTTACCTTTGTCAGTATTGGTGCTGTTTCGGTTGGTTTTCCGGCGAAATGGCGCAATTTGCGCTTGCCAAACGAACCAAGCAGGTTTGGGCTTTTTCAACCATACTATTTTGGAATACACTATTCCGGCGATTCATCCGATGCGACTTTCCGATTATTTCCTGCAACAGAAATACAACCGCTGGCGGCGCAAACAACCCGTGCGGGAGTCGGTAATGGTATCGTATGCGGCAGCAAAAGACGTGGGCGTTCTGTTTTGGGAAGACGAAAACCACCAGCCTGACCTGAACCGGTTCGTGGAAAAGCTCATGAAAGACGGCAAACGGGTGCGGGCAATGACCTATTTCGAGCATCTGCACAGCCACGCCTACCAATTCAAATTAGATTATTTCACAAAAAAGGATATTTCTGTGTGGGGCGAAATCCGTAATGAGAAAGTGAGCCAGTTCATGGATTTCCCGTTCGACTACTTGTTCTGCCTGAGTCGGCACGATTTTCCGCCCTTCGACCATATCTTGCTGCAATGCCACGCCAAATTCCGCATCGGTTTCCACCAACCCGAAAAAGAGGATACACTTGATTTCATGTTTGAAGTCCAAGAGGGCGGCGCGGGGCAAAATCCGTTGGAGAAATTGTACGAATACACGAATAAACTCAGTTCAAGCATTTATGCACACTAAATTTTTCGGTACGGGCGTGGCGTTGGCCACGCCATTCCATGCCGATTTTTCGGTTGACTATCCGGCCTTGGAGCGGCTGCTCGAACACGTGACGGCGGGCGGCGTGGATTATCTGGTGGTGATGGGAACCACCGGTGAAGCGCCGACGGTGACCAAAGCCGAACGCCGTGAAATACTACAATTTGTGAAACAATTCAACAATGGCCGGTTGCCAATTGTGTACGGGGCGGGCGGCAATGCAACGGCCGAACTGCTGGAAAACGTGCAGGAAACCGATTTTTCGGGTGTGGACGCGGTGCTGTCCGTCAGCCCGTATTACAACAAACCCACGCAAGCCGGATTGGTGGCGCACTACGAAGCCTTGGCCGATGCGTGCCCGGTTCCGTTGATTTTATACAACGTTCCTGGCCGCACGGCCGCCAACCTTAATGCCGATTCGACGCTGGCATTGGCCCGGCACCCCAACATTATCGGTGTCAAGGAAGCCTCCGGCGACATGATGCAGGGCATTGACATTGCCCGCGACAAACCAAACGATTTCCTGTTTCTGGCAGGTGATGATATGCTGATGCTGCCCATGACCACTTTTGGCGCGAAAGGCGTGATTTCTGTGCTGGCCAATGCCTTTCCGCAACCGTTCACGCGCATGGTCAATGCGTCCTTGGCGGGAGACCACGAAGCGGCGGCCACGCACTTGTTCCAACTCTCGCCCATTAACCGGCTGATGTATGAGGAAGGCAACCCGGTAGGCGTGAAAAGTGCGCTGCAAGCCTTGGGCATTTGCGGTGATGCGGTGCGCCTGCCGCTTTTGCCGGCCTCCGACGCACTTTCCAGCCGCATACGCCAAGCCATTGCCGCCATGAACGCAACCGCTTTGGCTTGACAAACACAACCAATCCGCGCATTGAAAACAAACGGACTGCCAAGGCTATCTAACAGACAGTCAAGGGTTTGGCACTTTTAAAACATACTATTTTTTACGCAAAACATCTTTTAACCAAATCCTGTCCGAAGAATTGCCCCGAAAACGAGAAAGGTGTTTCGCGTGAGCAAAACACCTTTCTCGTTTTTCCGGAACAATTACTTTTTTGCTTTGGCCTTCGCTTTGGGAGCGGGGGCGGCGGGTGCTTTTTCAGTGTTTTTCTGGTTCTGCACTTCCGACCGGATTTCTTGGGCCAAGGTTTTCAAGTCCTGCATTCCTTTTCTGACGCGTGTTCCGGCAGCTTGGTTTTTCTTGTCATAGAACTTATCAAAATCGCCTTCCAATGACATGACGAGATCCCTGATTTGCTCAAATCTTTCCATTTCGACTATGAATTTTAGGTGTATAAATGTATTTTTCTAACGCCCGAAAATACGGATTAAAATATTGCGGTCAAATTTTTGCGCTAAAAAAGGGGCTTTTTTGAGAAAAAACGAAGTATTTACCCATTTTCAATTCGAAATCTCGGGTTTGGAACCTGCCCCGAGTGTTCAGATGCTTGCCATCATCGGCACTTCGGCGGAGGCATACACACCCGAACGGAGTTTTTCGGAAACATTGTCGAAGGCAACCAGTGTCCGTTCCACATCGGCCAGCGTATGTGCCGCCGTCGGAATCAGGCGCAACAGGATCATGTCTTTGGGAACAACCGGATAGACCACCACCGAGCAGAAAACGCCGTGGTTTTCGCGCAGGTCAATCACCATGTTCTGCGATTCGGGAATGGTGCCGTTGAGCAGCACCGGCGTAACCGGCGATTCGGTGGTGCCGATATTATAGCCGTGTTCGCGCAGGCCGTTTTGCAGCGCATCCACGACTTTCCAGAGGTTTTCGCGCAGTTCGGGCTGGGTGCGCAGCAGTTCCATGCGCCTCAATATGCCCACCACCATGGCCATCGGCAGCGACTTGGCGAAAATCTGCGAACGCAGGTTGTAACGCAAAAACATCATCATTTTCCGGTCGCCCGCCACAAACGCGCCGAAGCCCGCCATGGATTTGGCAAATGTGGAAAAATACAGGTCTATCTGATCCTGAACGCCTTGCGCCTCGCCTACGCCCGCACCGGTGGCTCCCATCGTGCCGAAGCCGTGCGCATCATCCACGAGCAGCCGAAACGCGTACTTTCCCTTCAATTGGCACACTTCCTTCACTTTGCCCATCGCGCCGGTCATGCCGAACACGCCTTCGGTAATGACCAGTATGCCGCCCTGCCCGCCCATTTCCTGCAGTTTGCGTTCGGCGCGTTGCAGGT
This sequence comes from Sphingobacteriales bacterium, assembly GCA_043789005.1. Classification (GTDB taxonomy): domain Bacteria; phylum Bacteroidota; class Bacteroidia; order Cytophagales; family 172606-1; genus Xanthocytophaga. The sequence goes on along the minus strand of JAYWIH010000029.1, from coordinate 55,560 downwards.
TTTTCTCCAGGCTTTCCATGTTGTTGTGCACGTACTTGTACGTTTGGCCCAAGTGCATCCGCAAGCCGTCAATGATGCACGCGTGTGATTCGGCATCGTACACGATGATGTCGTGGCGGTCCACCAGCGCATCAATCACCGACATTATGCCTTGGTAGCCGTAATTGAGCAGGATGGAATCCTCCTTGCCCACAAACGTCGCCAATTCGCGTTCCAGTTGCTCGTGCAGGTCGCTGTTGCCCGACATCATCCGCGCCCCCATCGGCAATGCCAGCCCGTATTGGGCGGCGGCATCCGCATCGGCGCGGCGTACTTCGGGGTGGTTGGCCAAGCCCAGATAGTTGTTCAGGCTCCAGTTGAGCAGCGTTTTGCCCCGAAACTTCATGTGCGGCCCTATTTCGCCTTCCAGTTTGGGAAAAGTAAAATAGCCGTGCGAATTGTCGGAGTGCCGCCCGATGTTGCCCGGATTTGCGATGCGTTTTTCAAAAATATCCACGTGACAATGGTTTTGGAAGAAATAAATTGTAAGATTATGTTCGTTGCAAGGTTAAGAAAGAAGCCGAAAAAACCGGTCAAATATAGGATAATCTGGCGCAAGGCGCAAAAGCCGTGGTTGCGGATGCCAGTGGAAAATAGTATGTTTTGAAAGCGTGAAACCCGCCGGCTTGGTTCAGTCAAGTCCGGCTTCCTCAAGCAATCCGGCCAATTGGCCGTCAGTCAGGCTTTCGGTTTCCGACTTGTCGTAAATGGTGAGCAGGTAAATGGTTTCGCCAACGATTTTGACGCAGGTGATCACCCGCGCCCCGCCGGATTTTCCCCGGCTTTTGGAAGTGATTTTCAGGCGAACCTTGTAGCAGTCGCGCCCCAAGGCAGTGCCTTGCGTAGGGTTTGATTGCAGGGATTTCAACAAATCCGAAATGTCAGCATTTATCGAGCGGTATTTCCTGCCAAGTTTTTTGATGTTTTTCCGGCAACGCTCCACGAGGATTATGTTCATCCCTTACCGGCGGTTTTTTTGTCTTTCTCGCGCCAGTATTCACGGTGTTCAACTTCAAACTCGTTCATGAATTCTTCCAAGGACTGCAGTTTCAGTTTCCCTTGCTGGTGCAGTTCCACCTCACGCAAGGCTTGCCTCATGTCGTCCACGAATTCCTTTTGGTGCGCGGTGAGTGCTTTGGTTTCGGGTTTTGCCTTTTCCCGAATCACCTCCACCAATTGCATCCGCTGTTTTTTAGTCAATTCAAGCCGGCTGACAAGTTCCAGCACCTGATCAAAGCTGACGGGCATCCTGAGTTCCATAGATTCGGTCGTTTCCACAAAAATACGATAAATCCGGCTTTCCAAAATAGTATCTTTTCAAAAGCCAAAACCCCTACCTTTGTGTTTTTGTTTTCCACCGGGCTCACATTCGTGCGTGAGCCGCAAACACCTTTATCATGTCTGACCAAATGAACATTACCCTGCCCGACGGAAGCATCCGTGCGTTTCCCAAAGGCGCAACCAGCATGGACGTTGCCTTGTCCATCTCCGAAGGCTTGGCGCGTAACGTGCTGGCTGCCAAAGTGAACGGTGAAGTCTGGGATACTTCCCGGCCCATTGACCAAGATGCTTCAGTACAATTGCTAACGTGGAACGATGCCGACGGCAAGGCCACGTTCTGGCATTCGTCGGCGCACTTGCTGGCCGAAGCTATCGAAGCGTTGTATCCGGGCACAAAATTCGGCATCGGCCCGGCCATTGAAAACGGCTTTTATTACGATATAGACCTCGGCGACAAGCACTTGGCGCAGGAGGATTTCAAGCGCATCGAAGACAAGGTGATGGAATTGGCGCGCCAGAAGGAAACCTTCCAACGCCGCGCGGTCAGCAAACCAGAGGCGGTTGCGTATTTCCAAGAGAAAGGCGACGAATACAAACTGGAACTGCTGGACCGGCTCGAAGACGGCACGATCACTTTCTATACGCAAGGCAATTTCACGGATTTGTGCCGCGGGCCGCACATCCCGAACACCGGTTTCATCAAGGCCGTCAAGCTGATGAACGTGGCCGGGGCGTACTGGCTGGGCCAGACCGACCGCAAGCAACTGACCCGCGTGTATGCCGTTACCTTTCCGAAACAAAAGGAATTGGATGAATACCTGCACTTGCTCGAAGAAGCCAAAAAGCGCGACCACCGCAAGCTGGGGCGCGAACTGGAACTGTTCACGTTTTCGGAAAAAGTGGGCGCGGGCCTGCCGTTGTGGCTGCCCAAAGGCGCGTTGCTGCGCGAACGACTGGAAAATTTCATGCGCCGCGCCCAAGTAAAGGCGGGCTACTCGCCGGTGATTACGCCGCACATCGGCAGCAAAAAACTGTACATCACGTCCGGCCACTGGGAAAAGTACGGTCAGGACAGTTTCCAGCCCATCCACACGCCCGAGGAAGGTGAGGAATTCATGCTCAAACCCATGAATTGCCCGCACCACTGCGAAATTTACAAGTCCAAGCCGCGTAGCTACAAGGAATTGCCGTTGCGCCTGGCCGAATTCGGCACGGTTTACCGCTACGAACAAAGTGGCGAGCTGCACGGACTGACGCGGGTGCGCGGTTTCACGCAAGACGACGCGCACATTTTCTGCCGCCCCGACCAAGTAGAGGATGAGTTTAAAAAAGTGATTGACTTGGTGCAGCACACGCTGAAATCGCTGAGTTTCGAGGATTATACGGCGCAGGTTTCGCTGCGCGACCCGGCAAACAAAACCAAATACATCGGCACGGACGAGGAATGGGACAAGGCCGAGAGTGCCATCCGCAATGCGGCGGCTGAAAAGGGCCTGAAAACGGTGGAGGAACTGGGCGAAGCGGCTTTTTACGGACCAAAACTGGATTTCATGGTTAAAGACGCGCTGGGCCGCAAATGGCAGTTGGGCACAATCCAAGTGGATTACAACCTGCCCGAACGCTTTGAACTGGAATACATCGGGGCCGACAACCAGAAGCATCGCCCGGTCATGATTCACCGCGCGCCGTTCGGCTCGCTGGAACGCTTTGTGGCCGTGCTGATTGAACATTGCGCCGGAAACTTCCCGCTCTGGCTCTCGCCCGACCAGATTGCCGTGCTGCCGATTTCCGAAAAATACACCGACTACGCGCAGAAGGTTTTTGCAGCCTTGCAGGAACACGACATCCGGGGTTTTACGGACAACCGCGACGAGAAAATCGGCAAGAAAATCCGCGATGCCGAGGTGCAGAAAGTGCCGTTCATGCTCATTGTCGGCGAAAAGGAACAGGACGAACAAAAAATATCGGTGCGCCGCCACGGCCAAGGCGACTTGGGCAGCTTTTCGCTGGCGGAGTTTGTGGAGGTTTTCCGCAACGAGGCCGAAAAGCATTTGCAACCCGCATAAGCAGTAACACACGCTTTAGCTTGTGCATGGCGGCTGAAAATAGTATCTTTCAAAACTGCCAAACCCCCTTGGCAAAAACAAACACTTTAATGCGGCAGCCCGTGGAGCCCAACGCTTTCACGGGCTGCGGCGTTATTTTTTTCGGGGCACACAAAAGACAGCGTTTGTTCCGGAGGCTGCGTTGCTGAAAAAGGCACCGGAAAATGACCACTCAATACCGCACGCCGCCCCAGTACGGGCTGCGTTCCTCCTTGATTTTTTCGCGGATGAATTTGTCCAAGGCTTTCTGATACCCGTTTTCGTTGAGTTTCACGCCTTTCAGCTTCTTGGGCAAATCCAGTTCCTGCGCCAGCTTTTTGGGCACAATCTTGGTGGCCTCTATCAGTACGGTTCCATCGTTGATATCGAGTTCAAGGATCAGGCCGGGCAGGCCGAACAGTCGTTCGGGGCCGGCATTGGAAGGCAAATCCTGCGCGAACCAAGCCACAATCTTCTGCTTTTTCACGGTGTCTTCGGTCATGGCTTTCATGCAGATGTGGCCCGCCACGTCTTTCAAGTCGTTGAGTATCTTCCAGTTGGGTTGGCGCAGCGAATCCTCGATAATGTATGTTTTGCCCGCCAGTTCAATAATGTCGGTCATGGTGTTTTTTTCAAAATCGCGCCTGACCATATACGGCGATTTGCGCCAAGCATAGCCCTCCGACTCGTCCGATTTCTCATCCGACTCCTCGTATTTGCTGGCCTTGTCGTTGAAATACAGCAGCGTGTATTCGCGCCAGTCGTCCTTGCCACTGAACATATACGCCAGCCGTTCCTTTTCCTGCTTGCTGATGAACGTGAGTTGGCTGTACATTTTTGTCCAGTACGTGGTGCGCGTGTAGTGCACCACGCCTTCGGTTTGGGCCTGACTGGAAAGGGAAAATATTGACAGAAGAAAAATGAACAGTCTTTTCATGGAAAAATCAGTGAATCGGTTGTTAAAATAGTATCTTTTAAAAAGGCCAAACCAAAACAACCTCCCCCCCCGGCCCCTCTCCTGCTGAGAGGGGAGCAAAATACCGAAAGAGCAAAGACGCCTTTTTTTCTCCCCTCTCAGCAGGAGAGGGGCCGGGGGTGAGGTTGTTGAAATTCGTTTATTCCGCATTCCCAAATCCGCAATCCGCATTCATGTTCATTCTACCAGCCGTCCTTTTTCAGTTTGTCGCTGTTGCCGCGCACATTGTACGATACGCTGAGCATGAAATAACGCGCCAGCGTGCGGGCGGTCTGCTGGCTGATGAAGTTCAGCGAGCCTTCCTGCACAATGTTGCGGCGTTGGTTGAACATATCGAAAGCCGCCAGCCGCAATTCCAGCTTGTTGTCTTTCAACAACAAACGGCGCACCGAGCAATTGAAAATCGGGATGCTCTGGTTGAAGCCGAAACGGTTGTTGCGGTACGTATTGTAATCGAGGTTGCTTTCAAAGAAAAGTTTTTTCGCAAAATTCCATTTCACCGACGCATCCACGCTGTGGTTCTGAATCTGTTGGTTCTGCTGCTTTTCAATTGAATATTCGATGTTCGTGAAATTAAGCCGTCCGCCCGCGCCCACAATCACTTTCTCATTAGGCGTGATGTTAAGGCTGGCCCCGATGGTGTAGCTGCGGTTGTCGGTCTCGTTGCGCACGGCGTTGATGAACGTCGGGCTGTTGCCGATGCCCAAGTTGCCGTTCAGGTTGGCTGTGATTTTGGTTTTGACGATTGGCACCCCGGCGTAAAAATACACATTGGCATTGTTGCCGCCCGCAATGTTTTCGGGCCGGGTGCGCGTCACAAAACCGGCATCAATGGTCTGGGTATAGATAATCTGGCTCAAATAATAATTGTAGTCCGCACCCAGGTTGATGTACGTGAACGTGGACGGATCGAATTTATTGAAAGACAGGCTGACGCTGTGGCTTTTTTCGGGCAGCAAATCCGGATTGCCGGTGGTGATGAAAAACGGATTGTTGTTGTTAATAACCGGCTGCAAGTCATTGAGTTGCGGAGCCTGCACATTCAGGTTGTAGTTGGCACTCAGGTAAGCGTTGTTCTTGAACTGGATGTCGGCGGTGAGGTTGGGTGTCCAGGCCGTGAAATTGCGGTCAATGTCAGCCCGGATACTGCCTTCGCGGCTGCCCGCAAATTTGCCCGCCAAATCGTAGCGCAAACCCGCAAACCCCGCCGATACATTGACCCCGGCGTGCGAATAACGCAAACTGGAACCCACGCGGTTATACATGATCTGGTTGGTGTAGAACACGCTCAGGCTGTCAATCCGGGCATCGTTCTGCCGCGTGTTGAACGCGTCGCGGCTCACCTCTCGGCTGTCGTTGCTGAAGTTATAGAATGTCTCCCAGTAGAATTTCTTGGCCAGCGGTGTCAGGTACAACGCGCTGGCTTTCAGTTGGTTCTGGGTATTGGCATTGGCATTGAGCTGCCCGATGGCGCGGATTTGCTGGTTGGGGTCAACGGCATTGAAAAAACGACTGAGTGAAGAAAGATTCTCCGTCCCGTCGGATGAACTGCCGTTGTAGCCGCCGCTGAAAGCCAAGTTCCGGCCTTTTTTCTTGAATTTGTGCCGGAAAATCAACGTACTGCCCACCGTGAACGAACGCAGGTCGTTGCCGTTGTTGATTTGCAGGCGGTTTTGCAATTGGTTGCCCTCCGTCAGATACCGTTGGGCTTGGTTATCGCGCACGTCGGAGTTGCTGAAACGCAAGTTTGCCTTGGCAATCAGCGTGTTGTTCGAGTCCAGCATCTGTTCAAGCCGTCCGGCAATGCTGTGGTTTCCCCGGAAATCGGTTCGGTTAAGCGTGTCGGTGGTGAAAAACGAGCCGCCGGGCTGGAACGTCTGCCGGTTCTGGAACTGGTCAAGCGTGAGGCGCGTCTGGTTGTAGAAGTAGCTGGTGCTGAGTTTGGTTTTCTGGTGTGTGTAATTGTAATTCACACCGCTGCCCGCGTTTTTGGTGAAGCCCCGCCCGTCGAAATTGTTGAGCAGGTCGCCGCCGCTGAAGTAGAAAAACCGGCCGCCGCCATTGTTGAAGCCGTAGTCGCCGTTATCCTCGCGGTTGAATGAATTGTTGCCCCGGAATTCGCCGTAATCCTCCCAGTTTACGCCCGTCTCGTTGATGTTGTTACCGTAGCCCAGAATTGAGAATTGCTCTTTCTTGTTGAACCGGTTGTAATTGCCCCGCGCCGCCCACCGCGATTGGGTGCCGCCCGCCAACGTGAGCTTGCCAAACGCGCCTTTCTTGAACTCATCTTTCAATTTCAGGTTCATGGCTTTTTCGCGTTTGCCGTCGTCCACGCCCGTCAACTTGGCCTGTTCCGACTTATCGTTATAGACTTGCACCTTTGAAATCGTTTCCGCACCCAGGTTTTTGGTGGCCGCCTTAGGGTCGTCGCCAAAGAAAGTCTTGCCATCCACCAGCACCTTGCGCACGTCGCGCCCCTGCGATTTTATGTTGCCGTCGCCATCCACTTCAATGCCGGGCAGGCGGCGCAGCAAATCCTCGACCGTGGAGCCGGGCGGTACCTTGAACGAGGCCGCATTGTATTCAATGGTGTCGCCCTTGATGCTGAGCGGCGCACGGGCAGCCTTGATCACGACTTCGAGCAATTCCTTGGCGATGGGCTTGATTTTCAAGGCTCCCACATCCACGGTTTCGGTGGCCGAAACGGGCAGGCTGCGCTGGAAAGGCAGGAAACTGACATAGGATATCTTAAGAATGTACGCCGTGTTTTTGACATTCCTGAACTCAAAACGCCCCTCCGCATCCGACCGCGAAAAATTGACCAAAGCCGAATCACGGGGTTGCAGCAGCATCATGGTTGCGCCGGGCAGCAAGGCTCCCGACGTGTCCTGCACCACGCCTCTGATTGTGACGCGGCCCGGATTCTGGGCAACGGCCCAGCCACAACAGAAAACCAACAAAAGCGGAAGCAGTACACGTGTCAGCATAGCGGTGAAAGTGGTTGGGTGGGTGGCGGACAAGGTAAAACTATTTTTTTAGTTTTCAAGCAAGTAACGCACAATTTCCGGGCTTGGTACGAGCCGCGTTAAAAATATGGCCGGGTCACGGAAAATTTGGCGGAAATGGGATGGGCGGCGGATTTTGCCTTGTCAAATGACTCATGCAGACACGAGAGTGGCGCGTGAAGACACGCGCCACGGAACCGGGAGCATTGCAATGCCGAAATAGTATGTTTCAAAAAGGCAAAACCCGCCGGTATGAAAATAAAAACGCACGAATAGGTTTCGGAGTTCTCAGACCGGCTGCATCAAAATTTCAAGGAACAACCGCCGTACGCAATCCCGTAACTGAGGTCGCGGCAACTGAGTGCCGTGGTTCCCAAGGCAAAGTACACCTTGTCCGACAAAAATACATTGTACTGGATGCGGGCATACAGGCCGGCGGAATTGTGCGTATAATAATCCACCTTGTAACCGGAGAACAACATTCCCCCGGTTCCCGCAAGATATGGTTCCTGATAGCTTACAAAAGCCATCCCGGCTGTGAGTTGCAGGCTGTGCTTCTTCAAAACCAACAGGTTGTAGCCTGCACCTATGCCCATGGTTGCGATGGTGTGACGAATGCGCACATCGCCAAACAATCTTGAAAACCGCTGATCCTGAAACACCACATCCTTGAAACCCAACGCCTGCAAAGGCATATCCAAAATGAATTTTTCCTTGAAAACCACTTGTCCGCACATCATAAGAGACAGAGGGGCACCGTGAAGCCAGTCGGATAATTTATACCCCAAACCAAAAGCGGGCGTGACCACAAAGCGGGTTCGGCGTTCCTGCGCCTGCGCACCAACAACGCACAACAGGTAGAACAAAAGTGATATTTTTATTTTCATGGCGTTAAGGGCAAAGGCGCAAATTCACTATGGCCTGTAATTCAAATCAAAGCGTCCGTCTTTCACTTCAATGGTTTGTCTGGTTTTAGGATCGTAACCCACGAATGAAAACCTACCCGAAACAATTTTCGCAACCGGATCCAATCTGGTAATCACAATCTCGCCAGTATGCAGGTTATCCGTAATAAATTCGGATTTGTTCTGGCAAACCATCACGCCCTCTGTTGCAAAAGCGCCAAAAGCATTCGGACTGAAACCGCAGAAGGTGGCCGGTTTGTCCAAAGGAAAAGTGGCGGCAGTCAATTTTGGTTGGTTTACAGATAATTTTATGGCCTGGTCACCAAAATAAGCAGTGATGAACAGATAATTGCTTGAAATACCACTGCCTGACGTATTGTAAAGTGTATAGGCACTCACCGGAGCACGGTTGTCGCTCGGTGTAGAACGGCCTTTTGGCCGCCACAGTTTTCCATTCACGCGGCAGCCAAAAGTCTGCTTACCTGTGGTGGTGGGTTCGGGCAGGTCTTCGCAAGAAGCGAACGCAAGCCCCAGGCAGAGCAAGCCGATGCAGTGCCTTCGCATCCAAAAATCAGTCGGGAACCGGGTCATTGTGCAAGAAGCGAAATAGAAGTTGAGCAGCCAACAAAACCCGAAAAAGGCTCAATTGACACCAATTGAGCCTTTCAAAAATAGTATCCTTCAAAAACCCCAAACCTGCCGGACTTGGAAAGTCCGGCTACCGCGATTACCGCTTTTTGAAAATGGACAGCACAAATCCCGACAGCATGACCACCGCGCCAATCCAAAGCACATTGATATACGGTTTTTCGAGGGCTTTGAGGATGATGTAATCCTTTTGGGTGCGGCTCACGCCAAACGTGAAGGCTCCCTGGCGCGGATCAACGTTGAGGAACGAAATGCGCAGCCCCAAGTCGTCAATGGTTTCGGACAGTTGGCCCACGGTGCGGTCTTTGATCAGGAAAGTGGGTTGCACGGCGTATTCCTGCGTTTTGCCCAAGATACGGATGTTGGCCCGCACGGCCGCATCGGTCGAGGCCAGCACCAAACCCGGCACGTCGGTCACGCGGGCCACGCCTTCCAGCACGGCCACGTAATCGTTCAGAAACAGCGTGTCGCCGATGCGGGCGGTGTGTTCTTCGGGTTTGCTCCATTCGCGTTTTTCGCCGCCAATCACCGGGTCGTAGTTCACAAATGTGTACAAATCGCGTCCCCATTCCTTACGGATGTCGGGCGAGATGGCAACGCCGCCCATTTCGGCATTGCGCTGCACACGCGGATACAGCGTGAACACGCGGCCTTTTTCGTCGCGGTATTCCACTTCGTAATACGTGTTTTCGGGATAAATCCGCACGGTGTCGCCTTTCTGGTGGTAGGTTTTGCCGTTTGCGGAGATACTATTTTGCGCCACCGCCCGGAACGGCACATCGGCGGGTTCCAGCAGTTTGGGGTTCACATAGCCGGGCACGCCTTTCACTTCGGTGCGTTTGCCCCGGTACGTGACCCAGTAATTGTCCATCCGCGTGGGTTCGTTGATCCAAAGCAGCGTGTTTTCCTTGTTTTCCTTGTTGTTTTCCTTGGTAAAATCCGCGCCGCGCGAATACATCAAACCCGTCATATTCAGCGAAACAACGCGCGAATAGCCCGACGAAAACAGGATGCCGACCAGCATCAACGCCACGCCGATGTGGGCCACCGAACCACCCGACAGCTTGTAGCCTTTCCGGGCCACCATCCACAGGATGCGGCCATTCACAATGATGGAGAAGGCGGCGGCGAACATGAGCACAATATATTGCCAGTCGTCCACGCGCAGCAGGCTGGCCACCAACGCCGCCGCAATCAGGGCAAGCAGTACGGGCATGGCCAGCCAGTTCAGCGACTTCATCGATTCGTAGCGTTTCCACCAGAAAAACTGCCCGGTAGCCGAAATGATGGCGATGGCGATGAAAAACCAGAGTTGGAACTTGGTGTAGAAACCCACCGCATCGGCGGGTGGGGCCACGTTGGAGACCGCCCCGAAAGCCTCGACGATTTTGTTCCAGACCGGAATGGACGTGGGAACCAGCACCTGGAACGCCGCCAAGCCGAGAATCGTGGCCCCGATGAAAATCCAGAATTCCTTGGTGTAAACCGACAGTTCCTTTTGCGTGGACGGAATGCGTTTCCATTCGCGCACCAGCAACGCCACGGCCAGAATAACGAATGCGAAAAGGTAAATAAGCAACTGGCCGGACAAGCCCAGATCGGTGAACGAATGCACCGAGGCGTTGCCCAAAATGCCGCTGCGCGTAAGGAAAGTGGCGTACAGCACCAGCAGGAACGAACTGATAATCAGGATCATGGATGCCTTGAGCGACGTGCCGTCCTTGCGGGCCAGCATCATCGTGTGCACGGCCGCCACCAGCACCAGCCACGGCACGTACACGGCGTTTTCCACCGGGTCCCAGTTCCAGTAGCCGCCAAAATTCAGCGTTTCATACGCCCAAATGCCGCCCATGATGATGCCCGTGCCCAGGATCATCACCGAAAAAAGCGTCCACGGTATGGCGGGGCGCACCCATTCGGAATATTTGCGGTACCACAGCCCGGCAATGCAAAACGCAAACGGCACCAGCGTGGAGGCGTAGCCCAGAAACAGCACCGGCGGGTGGATCACCATCCAATAGTTTTGCAGCAAAGCATTCAATCCGCTGCCATCTTCGGGAATGAAATCGGGTTGCGACTTGAAAATCGGCGTGTCGGGCATGGCATCGCGCAGCAAGATGAACGGCGACGAACCGATTTTCAAATTCAGTCCCGGAATGACCACGCCCAGAATCATGGAAGCCAGAAATGCCTGCACCAGCATGAAAACCGTCATGGCCGGGCCTTCCCATTGGCGGTTGGCGAAGATGAAAACCAAGCCCAGAAACACGTGCCAGAACAGCCACAGCAGGAAAGCTCCCTCCTGCCCTTCCCAGAAACACGCCAGGATGTAGTTCATCGGCAAACTGCGCGACGAGTGGTCGTAGGCGTAATAATATTCAAAGTAATGGTTGGCGATGATGTAAAAAAGTGCGGCGACAACCGCCACAATCGCGGTCAGGTGGATAAAAAACGCCACCCGCGAAAACCGCCGCCACGCCTCCACTTCAACGGGATTTTCCTTGCGGCTCAGTTGCGAATAGCCGTAGGCCGCCACCAGCGAGGTGATGAATGAAAGGATGACTGCAAAGTGACCGAAATTACCAATGCCGTAATGAATCATTTATCGAATTTGGACTGAGTGAATGATAGGATAAAGGCAGGTTTGGCCTTTCTAAAAGATACTATTTTTGGCGTGCGTGCGTAGAGACGTTGCACCGCATCGTCTTTGTTGCCAATGGAAATGTTTCCGGAAAAGATTTCTGATGCGAAAGATTGCCAACATCAACCTTGTCCAAGAGACGTTGCGGTGCAACGTCTCTACCAAATATTACCGACAGATCATTAACGGCAACCCGAAAATGGTAAACGCTTCACAAACTCGCTTGCGTCCTGGCTTTTTCCGCGCCTTTTATTTCGGTTTCCGTATACTTGGACGGACATTTCAGGAGCATTTTTTCGGCCACAAACGCTCCGTGCTGCATATTACCAATAACCACTATTGAATCTGAGCGTTCAAAATCCTGCGGCTTCGGGTTGCTGTAAATCACGATCTTTTCCTCGCGGTTTCGATCTATCAATCTGAAAGTGAAGCGGTTCGGATCAATTTCCGGTTGGTAATTTATGTCCACAAGCTGTCCGGAAGCGTCCTTTTTCAAAAAACCCGACACGTGGATTTTTCGGTCGCTGTCTTTGGCCGCGATTTCAGTGGCTTCGGCAAAGGTGGCGTAGGTGCTCACCTCGGCGGTAGTGGAAACGATGACCACGATGGCAACCACAATCACGATCAGGCCGATGATATGGGAGAGTTTCATATTGATTTAAGGTTAAAATTCCGGAAATAAATGCTGTAGTCTATTTGTTGTTCAATTCCTTTTCAATCCGCGAAACCTTGCGGTCAGTGGCAATCAGGTAGGCAATAAAACCGGCCATGACCACCGCCAACACCAGCACCACCACGTAAATCATGCCGTTGGCACGCAATGCATCGGCCATTTCCACTTCACTAACAGGCTGTTGGGCTTGGATGTTCAATGAAAGGATTATTGTCAGATAGAAAAACATTGTTTTTTTCAGCATTGTGAACAAGGGAGGTTTGGTGTTTTCAAAAGATACTATTTTGTCTGAATCAGGATTTGCCGGATTCAAGGATTGACAGGATTTTTAATTCTAAATTCCAGCCTCTGAATTGATTTTCACCCATTCACCACAATCCGGTCTTCCATTTTCTGTTCAACGGCGCGGATGCGGATGCGGATGGAAGCCACCCACAAGCCCAGCAGCGTCCAGCCGATGATGGCCGGATAAAACACTCTGCGCAGGTCGTTGTCCAAGTCATACGCGCTGAAACCCGGATTGCCACCCTGCCCGGGATGCAGCGAATCCACCCCTTTCAGGCGCGGCAAAATGTAGAGCAACGGAATAAGCATCCCGAAGGCGAAAATATTGTAGATGGCACTGATTTTGGCGCGTTGCTGGGCATCCTGCAGCGACCCGCGCAGCACCAGATAGGCCAAGTAAATGAGCATGGCAATGGCCGCCCCGTTCAGTTTAGGATCCTGCACCCACCACGCGCCCCACGTGAATTTGGCCCAGATGCTGCCTGTGGCAATGCCCAGCAAGCCAATCAGGATACCGGCATTGGCCGTTTCAACGGCAAAATCATCGTTGCGGGCAACCGGGTTGCGCAGATACTTGATGGAGTAAACCACCGAAAACGTCAGGATGATCATCATCGCAAACCACAAGGCCACGTGGAAGTGCATATTACGGATGGTTTCGTGCAGGATGGGCAGGCGCGGCACGGGCATGAGGAATCCGCCGATGATGGTATAGAACAGCAGCACCACCGCCAGTATTTTCCACCACGATTGTCTGAGCATATGCATTGTGGTGATTGTTTTGAGTAGAACAAGGAATGCGGGCCTGCTGTTCCCGGTGGCAGTAGCACACGCTCCGGCTTGTGCAAAATCCGCAGGATTTTCCCGGAAAAGCACAAGCCAGAGCGTGTGCCGCCGCAAATTTACAACCGAAACCTTTGGCTTGCACGGGAAAGCTCAACTTTTCCACAAATACGGAAACAGCAGGTACGACAGCACCAGCACAATCGCGTTCAGTGCCAGCAGCGTTACCAATTCGTCCGTACTCACCGAGCGGTCTAGGCCGTCAATGGCATTCTTGGAGATTTTGATGAGCAGCAGCAGCATGGGCAGCATCACCGGAAAGCCCAGAACCGCCATGAGCACGCTGTTGTTGCCCGCCTTGGAGGCAATGCCCGACACCATGGTGAGTGCCGAGGCAAAACCGATGCCGCCCAGCAAAATATTGGCGACAAACAGCGGCTGGTCTCCCACGGGATTGCCGAGCACAACCGCGTAAAAAAAATAGCCAATCAACGCAATTAAGCTCATTAACAGCGCGTTATAAATTATTTTGGATAAGATAATCGCTTGCGGACTTGCCAGAACATAATAGTACAGCAACCGCCCCGCCCGCTCCTGCATAAAGCTTTTGGCAACGGCATTGACGGAAGTGAACAGCAGGATAATCCAAAACAAGGCGTTCCAAGTGGGTACACTGATGGTTTCGTTGCGCAGGTTGAAACTCTGGTAACAGATAAATACGGTGCTGACAACGTACAGCAGCATCCCGTTGAGGGCGTAGCGTTGCCGCCATTCGAGCAAGATTTCCTTGCGGATCAGGTGCGTGATTTCTTGGAACATGGGGCTTTGGAATTAGGAATGCGGAATTGGGAATTCGCCATTCCAAATTCCGCATTCCCGACCGGGGTTTGGCCTTTTTGAAAGATACTATTTTGCCAGACCATTACTTTCTTGTAAATACTGCATTAAATTTGGCACAAAGATAGATTTTATTGTCCACACAAAATTGCGAACCCCGAACCCCAAAACCTGCATTGGAATGGTATTCACTTTCCTGGTTTGAACCCGAAACCCTGCGTGGCTTTTCGTGGGGCCAGCGGCTTTTTTTGTACGGCCTGCCGGTGATACCGCTGCTTTTTGTGGTGCGCTGGCTGCTGTTTGTCCGTTTCCGCCAGAAACTGAGCCTGTCGCTGCCCGGCCGCGCCATCGGCTGGTCGCTGACGGCCTTTTTGCGCTTTGTGCCCGATGTGTTGGCCGGGCTTGCCGTGGCGTTGCTGCTGGTGGCGCTGGCGCGGCCGCAGCGCGTAAACCAGCGCGTGGAACTTTCATCCACCGGCATCGACATCATGCTGGTGCTTGATGTATCGCGTTCCATGCTGGCCTTGGATTTCAAGCCCAACCGCTTGGAGGCCGCCAAACGGCTGGCGCGCAATTTCATCAACAGCCGCTTTCAGGATCGCATCGGCGTGGTGGTGTTTGCCGGCGATGCCTATTCGTTAGCCCCGCTCACCACCGATTACGCGCTGCTCACCGAACTGATGCGCGAGGTGAATTACGGCATGATCCAGAATCCCGAAACGGCATTGGGTTCGGCCATCGCCGTGACCATCAACCGGATGCGCGAATCGAAATCGAAATCCAAGGTCGCCATCATCATCAGCGACGGCGAGAGTGCGGCGGGCAACATAGACCCGCTCACAGCAGCGCGGCTGGCAAAGGCCAATCAAATCAAACTCTACACGATACTGGTGGGGCGCGAGGGACTGGTGCAGGCCGTGAATGCGCAGGGACGGGTTTTTGCGCAGGACAACACGGTGGACGAGACAATCATGCGGCAGATTGCCCGGATTGGCGAGGGCCGTTTCTACCGGGCTTCCAACGCCAATGCGCTGCAAAACATCTTCAAGCAGATTGACCGCTACGAAAAAGCCCCGGTGGTGGAAACCCGCTACAAGGACACCGAGGATTTTTACCAAATCTACCTGCGCTGGGCGTTGATGTGCCTTGTGGCGTGGATGGCCTCGAAATGCACGTTCATGAACAACATCCTGGAAGACTGAAAATCAATTCGGAATTCAAAGGTCAGAATCCCAATAAACACTATTATCCCCATTTGGACTTTGGAAACCTGATAATTAAGCAGGCTTTCTTACTTTATTGGTTGTTAGGAATAGGTGAGGTATAAATCACTTGCCTATTGCTATTAAATATAATCTGGCATTGGAATGAACTGCCAGGCGGAACCTCATAATCATAAAAAATTTCACTTTTAAACTCTCTTCTTTCTATCGGTTTCCCCATTATTCTAACTACTGTAGCAGTATCCATTCCTAATTTCACTCTTCTAATATTATCTATATTTTTTTCTCCCATCGCTGCCTCTTTACTAAACTTACCGTCATAAATAATATATCCTACTAAGGAGCCTATGCCAACAATAATAACTAACAATATTATTAGCTTTTTCATATTAAGGTTGTATAGTGGGTATTCATATGTCTCTGCCGTTGTTGGTGTTTTTCACCCACAACCTATGTGGGTCAAGTCCTGAAATAGTATCTTCCCAAAAGCCCAAACCCGCCTTGTTGAACAAGGCTTTCAGGCCGAATTACGCGCCGCGTTGATGATGCCGAACATGGCCCGCATCACCAGTTTGTTGTAGGCTTCGGCGCGGTCGGTCTGCCCGATTTCCTCGGTATTCAGCATTTGCAGGGCGTATTGCTGGATCACAATCAGCGGCAGCACGATGCGTTCGCGGATGGCAATGGATTGCTGCGTGACCGGGTTGCTTTCCAGCAGCGTTTCGCTGCCCGACACCTCGAGCAGCAGGCGTTGGGTGCGCTGGAATTCGGTGTGCATCATCTGCCACAGTTCATTGTAGGCCGGGTTGTCGCGCAGATACTGCGTGGCGGCGTAGTTCGATTTGGAAAGCGACTGCATGGAGTTTTCGACCAGCGTGCGGAAAAACAGCGAATGCTGGTACAGGTTGCGGATTGCCTCGCCTTTGCCCTGCTGCTGCAACTGCCCGATGGCCGCGCCGAAACCGTAGAAGCCCGGCACGTTCTGTTTCATCTGCGCCCACGAACCCACAAACGGGATGGCGCGCAAATCCTCGAATTTCAACCCTTCGTCCTTGGCCCCGCGTTTGGTGGGGCGGCTGCCGATGTTGGTCTGCCCGTAGAAACGCAGCGGGGTCATCTTGTCGAGGTAGGGCACAAATGCCGGGTGGTTTTTCAGGCCCAGATACGATTGGTAAGCCGCCTCGGCCATTTCCTCGAGCAGGTTCTTGTCCGCATCCGTCAGTTCATGACGCTGGTTCTCGAACAGGTGGTTTTCCAGGCCCGCCGTGAAAAGCCGCCCCAGGTTGTACATCGCCGTTGAAACCGTGCCGTAATTGGAACTGATGGTCTGGCCCTGCACCGTAAGCTGGATTTCCTTGTCCTCGATTTCCTTGCCCAGCGACGCGTAGAAATTGTGGTTGTTGCCGCCGCCGCGTCCGGGAGGGCCGCCACGGCCATCGAAAAAGGTGACCTTCACGCCGTACTGCCGCGAAAGCGTGGTCAATGCCTCTTTGGCCCGGTAAATGGACCAGTTGGCACGCAAGTAGCCGCCATCTTTGGTGCCATCCGAAAAGCCGACCATAATTGTCTGCTGGTCAGCTTGTTGGCTTAGGTGCTGGCGGTATTGCGGGTGGCGGTAGAGCGTTTCCATGATGCCGGGTGCGTTGGCAAGGTCGTCCACGGTTTCAAAGAGCGGCACCACATCCACAGGCACATTCGCCGTTTGGTGTACGTGCCTGACCAAAGCCAGTACTTGCATCACGTTCAGCGCACTCTGGCAGTTGCTGATCACGTATCGGTGGCAGCCCGCCCGCCCGTTGCTTTCCTGGATGTGGCGGATGGCCCGCACCGAACCAATGATGTCCTTGGTGGTTTCGTCACGGAAGTTTTCCTCTTTCAAATCCAGCGGCAGCGACAGCAGGGAATCCATTTTTTTCGCTTCGTCCCAGCGGTTGTATTCGGCAAGCGAAAAACCCGGATGCTGTTTTTCCGCGTGGCCCAGCATTTCCTCCCAGGCTTGCGTATGCTTGCGGCTGTCCTGCCGGATGTCGAGCGTGGCAAAGTGAAAACCGAACAGCCGCACCTTGAAAATGAAGCCGTCCAACAAATCCACGAACAGGCTGTCGTGCTGCTGCGCCAGGATTGTCCGCGCTTCCAGCAGGTCGGCCAGCAGTTGGTCGGCAGTGTCGTACTTAGCCTCGTCCGGATGGTAGAGCGTGTTGTTCAGGTAGCGTTCGGCGCGGGCAATGCAGGCTTCCACACCATCGAAGGTGAGGCGGCGTTTGAGTTTGCGCATATCGCGGTAGTAACAGCGCAAAAGCGTGCGTTTCAGCAAATCGGCCACTTGCAGCGTGGTTTCGGGCGTTACAAACGGGTTACCGTCGCGGTCGCCGCCCGGCCAGAAACCCAGCCGTATCAGTTGGTTGTGTGGCCAGTCGTGTACGCTGGCTTTCAGGCCCCGGATCAGGCGCAGCAGAATGGCGGGCACGGCGTGGTAAAACACGCTTTCCAGAAACCAGCACAAGCTCACGGCCTCGTCGTAAGGCGTGGGTTTGGCTTGGTTGATGAAGCCCGTCTTGCCGAGTTGCAGCAGCAAATTATTGATTTCAGTGAAGTCGTTGTCGCGGATGGCGTGTTCCAGGTCGTTGATGATGGTGAGCACCTTGCCGGGATAAAACTGCGTCGGGTGGGCCGTAAGCACAATGCGCACACAATATCCGGACAATTTGTCGAGCAGTTTCTGGCGCATCGCATCGCCCTCAATGCGGGTGAGCAGGTGGGCAATGGAGCCTTTGCCGTTCCACTGGTGGGTCTGGTCAAAGGCGGCATCCTCCACCGAATCGAATAAAACCACCTGACGCTCAATGTATTGAATGAGATTGAAAAGCAAGTCCACGCGTTCAGGTTCGGTGGCATCCTCAAGCAACTCGCCAAAAAAATGCTCCATGATCTGCCGGGGGCTCTTGCCCGCCGCCAAACCTTCCTCGCTTTGCTGCGTAAGCAAAGGTAGCAGCGTGCCGGTGCGGAAAATATGGCGGAACGGCAGGCTCAAAAACAGGCTATTGAAAATATTGTATTTGGTCACTACCGCATTCTGATACTGTTCGCTCATGGTTTTTGTACGGTTGGGGGTGGTTTTGTTGGGTGGTAAAGATAATCCAAAAAATATTGTTCCGTTGTAAAGATGGGCGGCGGTACGTGCTTGTCGGCAACCTGCAGAGTGAAAATGCCGGTCGCCAGCGGGGGAAACCGGGTTTGGGCCTCCCGGAAGATACTATTTCGGTTCAGGGTGGGCCAGCCGCACCACAAACCGGCACAAGCGTTCCGGTTGCGCCAATGCTTTTCCGGATGGCGGGTTTCACGGTTTTGAAAGATACCTGCCTGTCCGGCAGGCAGGCTGTTTTCGGTTTCCCGGACAGAAAAGGTTCGGGTCAGGTTCCCGCCAGCATCCGTTCCAGACAGCCCAGCCACTTTACATAGGCACCTTCATATTCGCTTTTCAAGGCCATGTTCGGCTCGATGATGCGCGTGGTTTTCAGGCTTTGGAATGCTTCGGAAGCATTTTTATAAATCCCAGCCCCCACTCCGGCAGCCCGCGCCGCCCCCTGCGCGCCATCCGTGTTGTAGAGTTCCACGGTTGCGCCGGTGATGGTGGCAAATGCCTCGCCAAACAGCGGACTGAGGAACATATTGGCATCGCCCGCCCGGATTTTCCGGGGTTGCACACCCAGCGTTTTCATCACATCCACGCCGTAATTAAGGGCAAATACAATGCCTTCCTGCGCCGAACGCAGCAAATGCGCCTGCGTGTGCGTGTTGAAATTCAGGTTTTGCACCGACGCTCCCGGATGGCGGTTTTCCAGTACGCGTTCGGCTCCGTTGCCGAAAGGCAGCGTCACCAAGCCTTCGCTACCCACCGGGGCGGAAGCCGCCAACCGGTTCATCTGCCCGTATTCCATGCCGCCGCCCGCATTTTTGCGCAGCCAACTGTTCAGGATGCCCGTACCATTGACGCACAGCAACGTGCCGTAGCGCGGATTTCGGGCCTGGTGGTTGACGTGCAAAAATGAATTGACGCGCGAAGCCGGATCGTACTGTTTCTGGTCGGTGATGCCATACACCACGCCCGATGTGCCGGCGGTGGCCGCTATTTCGCCCGGTTCCAGCACATTCAGCGAAAACGCATTGTTGGGCTGGTCTCCGGCGCGGTAAGCCACCGGAATGCCGGCGGGCAAGCCCAATTCATCGGCAACGGCCTGGTTCACAAATCCTTGCGGCCCGAAAGTGGGCACAAGAACGGGCAGCAGGCCGGGCAAAATAGTATAAAAATCAAGCACCAAACCCGCCGGTTTTTCTTCTTGGAAATCCCACAGGATTCCTTCCGACAAACCCGATGCCGTGGTGCATACTTCGCCCGTCAGTCTGAAGGCCAGGTAGTCGCCGGGTAGCATGAACTTGTCAATCTGCTCGTACAGTCCGGGTTCGTTTTGCTGCACCCAGCGCAGTTTGGAGGCCGTGAAATTGCCCGGCGAGTTGAACAAATGCGACAAGGTTTTTTCCTTGCCGAGGCTGGCAAAAGCCTCCTCGCCAATGGATACCGCCCGGCTGTCGCACCAGATGATGGAGGGCCGCAGCACGCGTTGGTGTTTATCCATCACCACCAGGCCGTGCATCTGGTACGAGATGCCAATGGCGGCAACCTGCTTCAAATCAACCTGTTGGCGCAACATTTGCGTGGCGGCCTTGGCATTCTGCCACCACGTTTCGGGTTCCTGCTCGGCCCAGCCGGGCTGGTGCGAAACCATGGTCATTTCAGTGGCCGGAGCCGAAGCCGCCGCCAAAAGCTCGCCGGTTTGCGCATCAATGACCGATGCCTTGACGAACGAACTGCCGATGTCGTAACCTAAAAGATACATGGGAACTGGAAAATGATGGGGAGTGAAAATAGTGTCTTTTGAAAGGCCCAAACCGGAACAACGTTTGCCGTTTCCGGTTTACCATTCACAACCGTAGAGACGTTGCAGTGCAACGTCTTTGTTTCCAATGAAAATGTTGCTGATAAGTGCCCAGCCATGAGTAAATAGTCTTTAGTCTTTGGCAAAAAAACCTATTCAATTAATTAACTGTCAGTTAGTTACAAGTCATTTTTCGTTTAGAAAATAATATAAACTAAATACCAGCGAGTACTTATTTTCATTGCCATCAAGGTCATGCCCGATACAACATACACCGACAATATTTCCGCTACCGTTCCTGAAAGCCGAAAAATTCCAATGCGCCCATCCGCCACCCGCCTTGTCGGTCTTGCGCATCTGCAGGCTTTCCACGGCCTCCGGATTAGCCAAGCAATGTGTCAAGGCTTGCGTACACTGGTCGAAATAGTCGGGGTGGACGGCAGTTTGCAAGGTAATGCCCTCAAAATTGCCCGTGGAAAAGGAAAAACGTTTTTTGAAAGTCTCGTTTGCGAAAACACAACTGCCCTCCTGATTGCTGACTGCCAGAAAGTAAGTCGGCGAATGAAGGAGGAGGCCGGGAAGCAACGCGGTTATTTCATCCATCATCGCTACTTGTTCGGGTCTTGTGAAAGATTGTGGCTGAAAATCATCCGATCCTGAAACCAAACTTTTTAACCGCCTATAAAAGGCTTATTCCTTTTCGGACACCAGAATACTGGGCAAGCCGCAGAAAACCAAGTGTCCGGATTTTAAGTGACCGACAATACGAGAAACCAGCCACCGAAACAGCCGAGTAAGGCAGATTGTTTTCGCCCGGCCTGAGAAACCCCTTATGGCCAAGGTATTGGCAGCTCTGCCAACTGTTAAACGGTTAAGCCCACTTGGGGAGAAAGTGCAAAGCAGGTGTTTTTTGCAGCCAATTGTTTGGATGGAACCACTGGCAGACTGCCGATGATAAGCCACGAAGTTTATCAGCCATGGATTGGCAATGCCGTGTTTTGACACACCAAACCTGCTTGGCACAGGCAGGTTTGGTGCTTTTGGAAGATACTATTTTCTGCCCCCGACTCGTTTGCGAAAACAGTCACCGCTTCACCACGCGTTTCACCGTTTTGCCTTTTCCGCTGGTTATTTCCAGCAGGTATATCCCGGCGGCGAGGCGGTCTGTTTGCCAGTCGTAATGCCAGTTCGGCTGGGTTTTGTTGAGCGTGGCCGATTGCAGCCGCCGCCCCGACAAGTCGGTCAGTTGCAGTTGGATGGCTCCGCGCGAGTCGTTTTCAATGACCACCCGGAATGTGCCGCCGTTGGGGTTCGGGTACACGGTGGTGGCGCGTTTCAGGGCTTCATCCTCCACGGCGGTGGGGCTGCCCGCCCAGTTGGGAACCAGTCCGGCTTCGGGCGTGGCGAGCTTGGTAGTGGTATAGATATGGAATTCGCCGGGCTGCAATGTCAGGGTGCGGTTGGCGGCGGTGACTTCAAGAGCCGTACCCGTGAAGTAATCGTACCAAGTGCCGTTCTGCTGGAAATTGGCCGTGATGGCGGCGGTTTTGACATCGGTGTTGGCAACAACGGTCACTTTCAGGGCCGCGTCGTTGAGTTGGATTTGTTTCAGTGCCTTGCCATCGGCATCAAGCGTGAAGTCTCGGGTGTGGAAGGCGGGCTGGGTGGCGCGCAGTTTCATCAGTTCGGCATACACCTTGTAGAGTTTCAGGCGGTCGGCATCTGCGTAGTAATTCCATTTCAGCGGCTTGGTTCCGGTGCGTCCGTTTTCATTGATTGACACATCATAGCCCAACTCACCGAACTGCCACAGCATTTTGGGGCCGGGGATGGAAAAATACAGTGCCGCCGCCAGTTTCATCCGGTCCAGTGCCGTGGCGAGTTGCTTGGTATTGTAGCCGGTGGCTGGGTTGGTATTGCCGTACAGCAACTGTTCCACCATGAGGCGTTCTTCGTCGTGGCTTTCCATGTAGGCAACCAAGTGCGGGTTGTTCCAGCCGCGCTGCTTGTACGAACTGCCGTTCAGGTTGGCCTTGCTGTTGTCATAACCCAGCGCGGCCTCCTTGTAATTGGGTTGCTGGTTTCCCCAGAGCATCATGCCGTAGTCGGCCAGTATCTTTTCCTCATCATTGGCTCCGAGGTGTTCCAGAATCACGTAGGCGGTGGGGTCGGTCTGGCGAATCCGGTCGTGGATGCGCTTCCAGATGGCGATGCGGCTGTCGTCTTTGGCACTCCACGCACCCACGTCGCCGCCCGTGTTTTTCTGCGTGAATCCCTTGGAAAGGTCAAACCGGAAGCCGTCGAGCTTGTATTCGCGCAGCCAGTAGCGGTTTACGGTGTCCACGAGTGCCTTGGTAGCTTCGCTTTCGTGGTTGAAATCATAAAACACGCTGAACGGGTGGGTGGCCTGCGGATTAAAAAACGGGCTGTTGGCAGCCGGCTTGTCGGTGTCCCAGTACATTTTCACGTACGGAAACTCGTAATCGGCTTGGTTCAGCACCATGTCCAGAATCACCGCGATGCCGTTTTGGTGGCATTTGTCCACAAAGGCTTTCAGGTCATTTTTGGTGCCGTAGGCTTTGTCCGGCGCAAAATAATAGATCGGGTTGTAGCCCCAACTGTCGTTGCCCGCAAACTCCATGACGGGCATGAGTTCAATGGCATTGATGCCGAGCCGTTTCAGGTACGGCAGCGTGTCGGCAATGGTCTTGTAGCTGCGCGTACCCACAAAATCGCGCACCAGCAGTTCGTACACGTTCAGTTTTTCGTTGGCCGGGCGTTGGAAACCGGTTGTTTGCCATGCGTAGGCTGGCTGGCCGGTTTGCAGCACCGACACCGTGCCCGAAGTTTTGCCGGTCGGATATGGCTTAGGGTTCGGATAGTTCAATGCCGGTATAAACCTATCCAGCGGATCCAAGATTTTGTCGCAATACGGGTCGCCGACGCGGATGTTGTTGTCCACCAGATACTGGAAGGCGTATTCCTGCCCGGAAACCAGGCCGGACAATTCAATCCAGAACCGGTTTCCGTCGGGGGTGCGTTTGAATTGGTAGGCTGCCGAGGGTTTCCAGTCGTTGAAATCGCCAATCAGGTAAACCGTCTGTTTCAGGGGGGCAAACAGTTGCAGAACCACGCTGGTTGGGCTGCGGTAGTTAATGCCGTCGCGCACACCCGCCGGAGCCGCCGCCGTAAGGCTGGGCGTTTTCACCAAGTATTCAAACGAGTCGGTGCGGATCAGGGCGTTGGCTGTGCCTTCCACGCGCACCACGCCGCTGCCCGATGCGCCCACATTCAGGGCAAATGCCAATGCAGTGCCAGTGGTCTGGGCCAATGATTGGTTGCCATTGAAAAGTGTCAGGGCGGCTGTTTGTGAGGCGGTTGCCTGCACATTGATGACCGTGTTCGGTTCCACAAGCAGGAAAGTGTCTTTTGGCTCGGTAAACGTCAGTTGCAGGCCTGACGCAAACAGGGTCACGAAAATATCCTGCCCCGCATCGTTTTTGGCCTCTTTGCAGGCCGCCTGCCCGGCGGCTCCGCACGGCCCGGCCTCGCGAAACACCATGCCGATGCGGAAAACCGTCTTGTCGGCGGCTACCTTGAAATAGGTGCGCGGCGTGATGGTGATGCGCCACAGGTTGGGGTTGGCTGCGTCTTGCGTCATGGCCCCAATGCCGTCGGCCTTGCCCCAGTTGCCCACCACATTCTCCCAGTTGGTGCCGGTGGCATTAGACAGGATTGCTCCCGCGTGCATATACACCGTGGCCGAGTTGCGCAGGCCCGCGCTACCCTTGGTGGCATCGTAGATAATGGTGACCGGTGCATCGGACGTGGGGAACTGCGGGTCGGTGGTGACTTGGCTGCGGGCTGGCAAGCCGCAAAGGAAACAACAGAGAATCAGGAGGTTTTTCATTTTCCGGGGGTACTATTTTTGGTGGCGTTTGTTGGCAATGGCGGCGTTTGTTGCCGCCCATGATGCCAACAAGTTAAGGATTCCCGGTTTTCCAACCAATGAAAATAATATGAATCCGGTAAAAAATTGGGTTTTGGCTGGAACAAGGCCTTTTGCGAAACCTGCCGTGCAAGGGTGGGTCTGGTGTTTTCAAAAGATACTATTTTGAGCGGGGTTGTATGCCGTTCAGGTCAGCCCGGCAACTTGTTGATCTCGTTTTCGGGTAGCCCCGTCAATTCCGCAATGTCCCTTATCGAAAGGCCTTTCAATTTCATGGCTTTGGCGATTTCCATTTTGCCTTCCATTTTGCCCTCTATTTTACCTTCCAATCTGCCCTCCGTTTTGCCTTCATCAAAAGCGGTGTCAATCACGCCTTTCAAATCGCGGTAGGTTTTCAGGCTGTTTTCATAGCTGTCCAGTTCGGTCTGGTCAAATTTGGCCTTCATCTTGCTTGTCAGTTAAGGACAGGTGAATTTACGTTTTTTCAACTCATCTCAAATGGCTTTCGCATACGGCAGCCGCGCCAACAGTTGCGTGGTGTGGTAGCCGTCCAGCCCGGAGCAAGTAACGCTACCCGCCTTCTCAATATCCAAGTAGCCGTCTTCGGCCACACAGTCGCCGGGACAAATGATCTCGATTACGCTGCCAATGACCATGATGGTGCCGTTGATGGCCAATTCGTGCTTTTCCACGAACCGCAGCCCGATTTTTATTGATGATTCCCGGACGTACGGAGCCGGGTGGAGTTCCGAGAATTGGGGCGTGAAACCACAGGCTTCAAACTCCGAAACCGCGTAGCGCGCCGAAGTCTGGTGGGCGGCCTGGTAAAAGCCGGGCAAAATGTTGTTGAACGTGTAAAAGCCCGTTTCCAATAGGTTGGACAGTGTGTGGCGCGGCACCGAATCGGGGCGCACCAGCATTCCCATCAGCGGCGGGTTGGCTCCGATGTGGAAAATCTGGCTGAAAACCGCCAAATTTGTCAAGCCTTGTGCATTGGCCGTGCCCACCAGGTTCACGCTTTTAAAGCCGCTCAGGGCATTGACCAAGTTGGTGCGGAATTGTTTTTCCATCCGTGGGAAATCGGATTCGGTAAAAATCGTGTTATCCATGAGGGTGGGTTTGGGGTTTTTGAAAGATACTATTTTGCAGCGGTAGCACACGCTTTAGCTTGTGTTTTCCAATTGAAAATCCTGCGGATTTTGCACGAGCTAAAGCGTGTGCTACTGCCGCGCATTAACGCGCCGGAAAACTTTCGCCGCCGCAAACTTGCTTTTCCCAACCGGACTTTCATATATTTGCCCAGCAGTTTTTTTTCAAATATGATGCAACGCAGCGCAAACAAGACTTGGTGGTGGCACGTTCCGGCTTGGAACGCGGACAGCTATGCTTTGTGATTTGCGACAAAGATAAACCGGCCCCAAAGGCTTGCTGTTCACGTAACGGCAAGCCTTTTTTCATTTTTGCCGGTTCCCGATAAACACCAATCCATACAGCCAATGAAATTCAACATCAAAACCCGTTACCGGCAACTACTGGCCGACACCGTTACGCCGGTGAGCATCTACCTGAAACTGCGCGACAAGTTTGTCAATACCATTTTGCTCGAAAGTTCGGACTACCACGGCAACGAAAACCCGATGTCGTACATCTGCTGCCAGCCCGTGGCCAAGTTTGAAGTAAACGGCAACCGGATCACGGAGCAGTTTCCCGACGGGTCGGAAAATAGTATCCACGTAAAAGCCCAAACCCAAGTGCTGGCTGCCTTGGAAAACTTTGCCCAAAGCTTCCAAAAGGATGAAACCGATGCATTCCCGTTCATCCACAACGGGCTTTTCGGCTACATGGCCTACCCGGCGGTGCAGTATTTCGAGGATATCACGCTCAAATCGGCCAACGGCATTCCCGACATTGTGTACCAGGTTTTCCGGTACGTGATTGCCATCAACCACTTCAAGAATGAAATGTATGTGTTTGAACACGACTACGCGGAGGCCAAAACTCCCCTCCCAGCAGGGGAGGGGCCGGGGGTGGGGTCTTTGAGGGCCGAAACTTCTCTGGACGAACTGGTTTCGCTGATCCAGAACCTGAGTTTCCCGACGTACCAGTTCAAACTGAAAGGAGCCGAGAAATCAAACCTGACGGACGGGGAGTTTCTGGAAATTCTGGAACGCGGGCGGTACCACTGCCAGATCGGCGATGTGTTCCAGATTGTACTTTCGCGCCGGTTCGAGCAGCAATTCCAAGGCGACGAATTCAACGTCTATCGCGCCTTGCGTTCCGTCAATCCATCGCCGTACCTGTTCTATTTCGATTTTGGCAGTTACAAGATTTTCGGCTCCTCGCCCGAAACCCAGATTGCCATCAAGGGCGACAAGGCCACCATTTATCCGATTGCGGGCACGTTCCGGCGCACCGGCAACGACCAAGCCGATGCCGAACTGGCCCAGAAACTCCACGACGACCCCAAGGAAAATGCCGAACACGTGATGCTTGTGGACTTGGCCCGCAACGACCTGAGCCGCCACAGCCACGATGTGACAGTGGAAACCTTTAAGGAAATCCAGTATTATTCGCACGTGATCCACTTGGTTTCCAAAGTGACGGGGAATATGGAACATGGAACCAACCCCCTGCAACTCGTGGCTGACACGTTTCCGGCGGGCACGCTTTCCGGCGCACCCAAACACAAGGCCATGCAACTCATTGACCGCTACGAAACCACCAACCGCAGTTTTTACGGTGGCTGCATCGGCTTCATGGATTTCAACGGCGACTTCAACCATGCCATCATGATCCGTTCTTTTCTGAGCAAGGATAATACGCTGTATTACCAAGCCGGGGCGGGTGTGGTGTTCAAGTCGCAGGTGGAGAGCGAGTTGCAGGAAGTGAACAACAAGATTGCGGCCCTGCGCCGGGCGGTTCAGTTGGCCGGCGTGAACCTGGATTACGGCCATGATTGACGCGGTGCGGAAAATAGTATCTTTTGGAAAGGCCAAACCCCGGCCATTTAATCATTTAGCCGTTCAGATATTTATCCCATGAAAATACTCGTTTTGGACAATTACGACAGTTTTGTGTACAACTTGGTGCATTACCTGCGCGAAATGGGGCACGAGCCGGAAGTGTACCGCAACGACAAAATCACGCTGGCCGAAGTGGCACGGTTTGATAAAATATTGTTGTCGCCGGGGCCGGGCGTGCCTTCCGAGGCGGGCATCATGCCCGAACTCATTGCCATGTATGCACCCACCAAAAGCATTCTGGGCGTGTGCCTGGGCCACCAGGCCATCGGTGATGCATTTGGCGCGACGCTGGAAAACATGGCCGATGTGCTGCACGGCATCGCAACTGAAACACTGGTTACAACTGCGGGCGAAAGGCTTTTCAGGGATATTCCCGCCCGGCTCCAAACCGGCCGCTACCATTCGTGGACTGTCGTGCCTGATTCCATGCCCGACGCGCTGGAAATCACCGCCGTGGATGCCGAAGGCCGCGTGATGGCTCTGCGCCACAAAACGTATGATGTGCGCGGCGTGCAGTTTCATCCGGAAAGCATCCTGACCGAACACGGCAAGCGAATGCTGCGAAACTGGCTGGATGCCTGATGGCTTGAGGTTTTGGAAAGCCGGATTTTGTGGGTCGGGCCGCGTGTCGGTTCCGGGCAACCGATGTCACGCAAACAGCGAAACCTGCACGGGGCGCAGGTTTCGCTGTTTCAAAAGATACTATTTTCAATGACCCGTTTCAATCACCCCATCGGAATCTCGAATTGCACCAAGTCCACAAAATCCTGCACGCGGTTCTCCAGTTCGGGTTTGGTCAGTTCCACGATGCGTTCCAGCCCGAATTTCTCCACGCAGAACGAAGCCAACGCCGAGCCGTAAATGATGCCGCGCTTCATGTTTTCAAACGAAATGTCGTTGGTGCTGGTAAGGTAGCCGATGAAACCACCCGCAAAGGTGTCGCCCGCGCCGGTCGGGTCAAACACTTCTTCCAGCGGCAGGGCCGGGGCAAAAAATACTTGGTCTTTGTTAAACAGGTACGCGCCGTGTTCGCCTTTCTTGATAATCAGGTACTTGGGACCCATGCCCAGGATTTTTTTGGCCGCCTTGCGGATGGAGTATTCCTTCGACAACTGGCGTGCCTCCTCATCGTTGATTGAAAGCACGTCCACCATTTTCAGTACTTCCGTCAGTTCGGCCAAGGCCACATCCATCCAGAAATTCATGGTGTCCATCATGACCAGTTTCGGACGGCGGCGCAGGCGTTCAATCACCGTTTTCTGTACCGAAGGCGTGAGGTTGCCAAGCATCAGGAACTGGCAGTCTTGGTACGATTCGGGAATGATGGGGTCGAAATCGGCGAGTACGTTCAGTTCGGTGGTCAGCGTATCGCGGCTGTTCATGTCGTTCTGGTAGCGGCCCGCCCAGAAAAACGACTTTTCGCCGGCCTTCACTTGCAGCCCTTCAGTGTCAATGCCCTGCGCGTTCATGCGCTTGATTTCGGCTTCCGGAAAATCCTCGCCCACCACGGCCACCAGCTTTACCTGATCCGTGAAAAAAGATGCGGCTTGCGCAATGTACGTGGCCGAACCGCCAATGGTTTTGTCGGTCTTGCCGAAAGGCGTTTCGATGGCATCAAACGCCACCGTGCCCACTGTGATCAGACTCATAAGGTTGGATAAGTTGGTAAAGTGAAGCCCCCAGCCCCAAAGGGGAGCGAAATCGTTTGGTAAAGCGGGGCAGTTGTGCTTACAAAAAAGAATCAAAAAATAGTATCTTCCAAAAAGCTCAAATCCACCCGTTTAAAAGCCCCCTCTTTCGGAGGGGGAGGCCGTTTTATTTCAATACCGGATGCCTTTCAAACGGCTTGGTTTCGTCGAACAGTTTGCGGTACGTGGCGTGCGTCTTGATCGGTGTGCCACCCATGATTTCAATCATTTTCATCATTGTCGGGTTGAAATCGCCGATCCAGTTCAATTCCAAGTCGTCGTAGCGGTCATAATGGTCTTGGATCAGGTCGCGGGCGGCCATGACTATGGCCGCCTCCACGGCCTTGCCTTGGTGTTCGGGCACCACGCCAAACACCACAGCAAACATCTTGCGGCACGTGCCGCGCCACTGGTGCCACAGGAATTTGGCAATTCCGATAACGTCCATCCTGCCATCCAAGTGCCGGAAAACCTGGTTCATTTCGGGCAGCATCACAAAAAACGCCACCGGCTCGTGCTTGTAATACGCAAACCAAATCAGTTTCTCATCCAAGATCGGCTTGATTTCGCGCATCAGGTCAAGGACTTGTGCGCGGGTCATGTTCGGCTCCACGCCCTTGATCTTGTCCCACGCCTTATTGTAAATCGTGCGGAAATCCTCGGCGTATTTGGCTATTTTCTTCCGCTCGATGTGCGCGAATGTGTAGGCCGGGTTGTTGCGGATGCGTTCGGCGCGGGCAAACACCACCGGGTGCAACGGGGCCTTTACGGTGCGGTAATACGTGATTTGCTTGAAATAAACCTGAAACCCGTAAGCCTCGAACAAGGCTTGGTAATACGGAAAATGGTAGAACATACCGTAGTTGGGCGGCAAAAAGCCTTCGATAAGCAGTCCCCACCAACGGTCACGTTCGCCAAAATTCACCGGGCCATCCATGGCCTCCATGTGGCGGCTTTGCAGCCAAGTTTTGCAGGCATCAAACAACAAAAAAGCCG
Organism: Sphingobacteriales bacterium; assembly: GCA_043789005.1. GTDB lineage: Bacteria > Bacteroidota > Bacteroidia > Cytophagales > 172606-1 > Xanthocytophaga. The sequence continues at coordinate 25,590 of JAYWIH010000029.1, read as the reverse complement.
CTGGCTTATCGTCAATACACTCAAAAAAGCCCATGCCGCCCGTGGGCTGGCTTTGCGCGTGGGCCGTATCGCGGTCTATGAACGCCGCCACCCGCCCGATGGTGAGTCCGGTGGCGGTTTGCAAAATCCAGCGGGTGCATTCGCCGTGCGTAAAATACAGGTTTTTCTGCGGGTCGAATACTTTTTCAATGTCTTGGTTTAGCGGGCGTATCCAGTTCGGGTCGTTTTTGTAGAGTCGGGCGGGCAATTCCAGAAACTCCTTCCGGTGCGCTGGCGTAGTAACCTCAATAAGTCGCATAAGTTTCCTTGCCTCTTGGTGGGCGGCGCGACAAAAATAGTATCTTTTGGGGAGCAAAAACCCCCGGTGCGGATAAATTTGGCGCGGGGTGCGGCGGGGAACAAACTATTGTCCGGAAATAGCATGTTTCAAAGAGCCCAAACCTGTCCGGATGATAATACAGGGCAATCATAAAGTTTCGAACTTTGCCGCAGTTTAAAGCCACCCGAGATTTCATCCGAAACAATTCCCAAACCGATGGACATACAATCCGTAAACCACGTGGCCCTGCACGTTGCCGATGTGCGGGCAAGTATTCCGTTTTACCGCGATGTGCTGGGCTTGGCGCAATTGCCGAGGCCGGCATTCGACTTTCCGGGGGCGTGGTTTGCCGTTGGGCAAGGGCAGGAAATCCACCTGATTGGCAACCGTACGCTGCCCGTACATTCGCATTCGCGCGGCACGCACTTTGCCATGCAAGTAGCTGATATACAATTGGTTGCGACGGAACTGGAATCCAAAAACGCCGTCTTCACCGGCCCCAAACAGCGTCCCGACGGCAACTGGCAGATTTTTGTGCAAGACCCGGACGGGCATTTCATTGAACTATGCCAACTGGACGGGTGACCGGGGGTTTGGGCTTTCCAGGGGATACTATTTCAGTCAACAGTCCATGGCCGACAGTCCACGGAAAAACTGTTTTTGTCCTTCCGACAAGGCAGGAATCCGGCCTTGCCAAGAACTCTGGCAGAGTTCAAAACTCTGCCAGAGTTGCCCGCCCGATTTCTTCCTCGTCTAAATGACAAAGGCGGGTTTGGCCTTTGTGAAAGATACTATTTTGCCTTGCTCCCCTTCGGAGACTGGGGGCTGGCTTCAATCTTCCACCAGCAGCAGAATCAGTTCCTTGGGGCCGTGCGCACCCAGCACCAGCGTTTTTTCAATGTCAGCGGTACGGCTCGGGCCGGTAACCATCGAAATCATGGAAGGCAATTGCGTGCCATACCGCTGCTGCATCAGGGTAAGTCCGTCCTTGATGTCGGGCAGCAATTGCGACAAATAGGCAACCACAATGTGGATGTGCGGATAAATGGTGAGCCGCCGCCCGGCCGCCTGCCTTGACGACACCAGCACGCTGCCCGTGCGGGCAATCAGGCATTCGCACAGTGTGATTCCCGCATCCACTTGCAGCAATTGGGCATCATCGCTGGCAAACGCAATGCCCGACGGCGCGAGGAGTTCGATGAGCGGCGGCTCCCAGACAAAGATGTTTTGCAGGTTTTTTTGCTGCACCAGCCATTTCAGCCGCTCCAGCATTGCCGCTTCATCTTCGCAGTAATAAAACTCGCCGTTGTTTTTCTTGAACGTTTCCACAAACCCGACCGCCATGTGTTCCGGTTGCGGCACGTAAATGGGCGTGGTAAAATCGGGCTTGGGCACCGGCCTCGCCGTGGGGGTTTCTAGGGCGGCTTGGATTTTGCGCAGGATGTTTTCCTTGGCTTTCTGTGACATGGCACTTGAAATTTGGGCGTATTTGGAGGGAAGCGTATTTTTGGCGAACTCGCCGTTAAAAGTAAAACATTTGGATTTATGACACCCAAAATTTTCGCTGCCTTTTTCATTTCCCTCTGGCTCATGCCCCACCTTAACGCCCAAAGTCCGGCTGCCAATCCGCCCGGCCTGCCCACCCCAATCCTACTCTGGCCCGAAGGCGCACCCGGTGCGCTGGGCGATACGGATGAGGACAAGCCCGCCATTTTTCCGTTCATCGCCCCCAAGGAAAAAGCCACCGGGGCATCCGTAATCATCTGTCCGGGAGGAGGTTATGTGATGCGGGCTGCCGAACACGAAGGCTACGACTTTGCCCGCTGGCTCAACAACCTGGGCATAACGGCCTTTGTGCTTCGCTACCGTGTGAACACTTGGGATCACAAAAAATACGGTCACCCGCACGCCTTCAACGATGCCACCCGCGCCATGCGCACCGTACGCAGCCGCGCCAAGGAATGGAATCTGGACGCGAACAAAATCGGGGTGATGGGCTTTTCGGCGGGTGGACACCTAGCCTCGATGCTGGGCACGCACTTTGATAATGGCAACCCGAAAGCCAAAACCTCGCTGGACAAAACCTCGTCGCGCCCCAATTTCATGATGCTCATTTATCCGGTAATCTCGTTTACAACGCCCTACACGCACCGGTTTTCGCGCGAGATGCAGGTTGGCAAGGATCTGGATTCAACGCTGTCCGAGTATATGTCCACCGAAAAGCACGTGACCACCCTCACGCCGCCCACCTTCCTGATGACCACCGACGACGACGGCGTGGTGCCCGAAAATGCGGTGCTGTTCTACATGGCCTTGCGCCAAGCCAAGGTTCCGGCGGAGCTGCACATCTATGAAAAAGGCGGTCACGGCTACGGCATGGCCAACGGCGTGGGTCTGGCTCCCGACAATCCGGTGCTGGCCACGTGGATGGACCGGCTGCGCGACTGGCTGAAAGGGCAGGGCGCGGCGGCAAAATAGTATCTTTCAAAAAGGCGAAACCCCGTTAAAACGAAACATCCAATGTTTTTCAGGATTTTTCCATTTGCGTCCGCCGGAGTTTGTTTTACAATGATTTCAAAAAAGACACAGGTTTTGCACGGTGTTTCCACCTTGTATCCAACATATTATCAGGAAATAGCTCACGCAGGTAATTGTGCAGCAAGGGAAAGTCGAATCATAAAAAAACACAATGTTTCGGTTGCCAAAACCTCCACCAAAAACACTTGCAATGCCTGCCAACCATAAAAAAATCCGGAATCATCCGGCAGAGGCGGGTTTGGCGTTTCCAAAAGACACTGTTTCCAATATTTCCAACTTGGCGGAACAACACGCATTTTTTCGTTCGCTGTGAAGCGAAACATTCTTTTGGCCGGGGAAGTTTGGCCGGAAACCTTATATGTATGCTGTCCGGGAAATTCATATTTTGCCGGATGTCAGTCCCATTCAGTTATATTTATGTTCACACGGCAAACCAATGGCATTCATTTCACTCCTGCACACATTTATTGCCTACACAAAAGCTTGGATTTCAAGCTTTTGTGATCCATTTCGGATTTCCCGTATACGCACTGCGGCAAGCGTGCTGTGCATCTGGTGGTGTGTCGCTTCCGGGGTCTATGCTTCTGTGCAAGACGAAAACAGCGGCAGATCAAAGAAAATGCCGCAAACCAAGCGTCTTCCGGCTATTCCAAACGATACGCTCGTGCAACTGGCCGAGCGTTACCTGCTCAACAACCCCGATTCCTCCATCCTGTTTTCCCGGCGCGGCTTAGCCATCGCCGCCGCCAACCGCGATGAAAAAAGCCGCATCAAATACCTGAACCGGCTGGCGGAAGCTTATATGCTGAAAGGAAATTATAAGGAGGCAACCCAACTGAATGCCCAAGCCAAAAAGTTGGCTGTCCGGCTCAAGGAAACCCATGAAGAAGCGTATGCCTTTAATACGGCGGGTAAGATTTACCGGAAACAAGGCGAATATTCGTTGGCATTGAACAATTTTTTCCGTTTTCTTGAAATAAGCAACCGGACGGATGACCTTGATGGTACATCAAGAGCTTTGAACAATGTTGGTATCATCTACCGCGAACAGAAAAACAACAAGCTTGCACTGGAATATTTTCAAAAATCGCTGGGAGTACAGCAAAAACTGGCAAAACCGCGCATTATCGCCGTCACTATGGGCAATATTGCGGGTATTTACGCTATGCAGGGCAATGACTCACTGGCATTGCAGTATTATTCCCAGTCGATTGTTATGGCTCAGCAATTTCAAAGTAAGCTGTACGAAATCTTTGCCTATTTTGGGCTTGGCAATTTGTATAACCGCCAGCAACAATACACAAAAGCCATTCCTTATTATCAAAAAGCAATCACTTTGGCAGAAAGCTTTGGTGAAAAAAGTGAAATTGCGCGTTCTTCGGCGGGGCTTGGCGAAAGCTATCTGCGGTTGGGACAACTCTCCAATGCCAAAACAGCAGCACTGCGTGCTTTTGAAGTTGCCAAGTCCATTGGAAGTCAAAAAGAGGTGCAACAGGCCGGTTTTCTGCTGAGTGAAATACACAAACAAAAAAAGGAATTTGAAAAAGCCCTTTTTTACCAAGAATTTGCTGGCAAAGTAAAAGACAGCGTTTTCAATTTGCAAAATGCTAAGATTGTGGAAAGCCTCACGTTTACGCACCAAACGGAAGAGCAAAAGTTAAAAATAGCCGCACTGAACAAAGATAAGGTTATCCAGCAAAAGGAAATTAGCCGCCGGTCCTTTCAACGCAACGCCTTTATTATCGGTACGGCACTTTCGCTGTGCTTTGCTTTCCTGCTGGTTCGCAATAATCTCCGCCAACGCCAAACCAATCAGTTGCTGACCCGGCAAGGCAAGGAAATAGCCGGAAAAAACCAGGACTTGGCGCAAATCAATAAAGAGTTCCAGCAGCAGAACGAAGCCATCCAACTGCAGAATCAGCGGCTGGAAGAACTGAACCAAGTCAAGACCAAACTTTTCTCCATCATTTCGCACGATATCCGCGGACCGCTGCGAATGCTGCTCGGCGTGTTGTCGCTCTTGGAAAGCGATGATCTTTCGAAGGAGGAAATCCAAATGGTGACGCAAAAACTGAAGGAAAACACGACGCATTTATCCGATTTTCTGGACAACCTGCTGGTGTGGGCACGCAGCCAGATGCAAGCCGTCACGTTGCAGTCTGAGCCGGTTGTCCTGCCTGAAATCATGGCCGAAAACATTGCTCTTTTGCAACCACTCGCCGAAAAGAAAAACATTCACTTGCATACCACACTTCACGAACCGATTCAGGTTTATGCCGACCGCGAATCGCTGAACATAGTGCTGCGAAATTTGGTGTCCAATGCCATTAAATTTACGCGCGAAAACGGCCACGTCCGCATTTACGCACAAGTGCAAGGAGACCACGCCGTGATTTCCGTCCAGGACGACGGGCTGGGCATTAATCTGGAAGATCAAGCCAAACTCTTTGGCATCAGCGCGTTTACAACAACCGGCACCAGCAACGAGAAAGGAACCGGACTCGGCTTGTTGCTGTGCAAGGATTTTGTGGAAAAAAACGGCGGCACAATATGGCTGGAAAGCAAACCGGGCAAGGGCAGCAACTTCCGCTTCACGATGCCTTTGGTTACGGTTAAAAATCAACAGCCTGTAACGGTTGCCACTGACTAAACGGCAACGGCAACCCACTGGCTTTCAGCAGCAAATACCAAAACAGTATGTTTTAAAAAGGCAAAAGTCCCCGGCTCCGAAAGGGAGAAACAAAGCCGATCATGCCGCTTGGCAGTCGTCAATCAGTAGGTGGCGCGGCTACAAGTTATGCCACCACGGTTGAAGTTGTTCGGGATTTTCAATTTTGACCTCTGAATTCTGACTTCTAAATTGACAGAGCGGCTTTACCAAAATAGTATCTTTTGAAAACCCGAAACCTCCCAAAAAACCCATTTCAAAGTTTCACGAACGTTGGTTTTAGTGGTACTCTTTATTTAAGAGCCATCCGGAAACGAAAACGGCGATGAGACTGAGCGAAAACCTCCAAGCCAAACTGGGCAAAAAATACGAGCCTTCGGCCATGATTGAGATGCAATACAAGGGCAACGACATGGCCTTTAAAACCGATGCTGAAGACAATCCGATTCTGCTTTTCATCGGCAAAAAAGACGAACGCGGCATCATCCGCGGCGAACGGTACGCGCGGCGGCTCAAGCGCGACGAGAGCGGCAACCCAATCAAAGACCATTGGGAACTCAAGGGCAAGGCTACGTAAAGGGACAGCCTTCTTGAATGAAAAAGAGGTTTTCCATCCGCTTTCATTCGGGGGAAGGATCAGGGACATGGGTTCTTTACCCTTCTTTCCTGTAGAGGGGCGGGAGCGATGCCTTCAACTGGTAGTTCTCTTCCGTCACATCCAAGCCGCTGCCGCGCAAAATTTCCCTGATTATATCCGTGCGGTTATTGAAATATTCGTAGAGGAGCGGAATGATTGTCTGGTTGAAAATCTCTGGCAAGTCTTCCAAAGTCCGGTTGAGGAAGTACGAATGGCCGATTAGGAAATCCACGCCTTTGCGTTCGCGGATGTGTTCGTTGAGCGGACGCAAAACCGGTTCAAATTCGGGAATCAATTGGTAATCAGGATACATGGATAGGAACTTGAACCGCCGCCGCAAGGCTACATCAAGCAGCGCGATTGATTTGTCGGCGGTGTTCATGGTGCCGATTACGTACAAATTCAGGGGCACGGCAAACGCCTCGCCCGACGGCAGCGTCACTGTCAATGGATATTCGTTGCCCAGTCGTTTGTCTTCTTCCAACAGAGTGATCAGTTCGCCAAACACGCGCGAAATGTTGGCGCGGTTAATCTCGTCAATCACCAGCACGTAGCGTTTCAGGCGGTCTTCCGATTTGGCGCGTTTCAGGCTGCGTTCAAACTTGCGCAACGCCTGCACAACCGCCTCGTAATATGGCCGGTTAATCGCCTCGCGGATTTCCTTGCCGTAGAAACTCTCGCGCAGTTTGTGCAAATACAGCAGCCGCTCCTCGTCGCGGATGGCATCGCGCACGGTGCGGCGTTTGTATTTCAGAAAAGTATCGCCCAACTCGTAGATAATCAGGCTCTTGAACTGTCCGCCCGGATTGTGGAGCGGAATTTCCACTTCCTCCGTCTCGCGGTTCATGCCTTCCATCAGCAACTGGTCGAGCAGGGTTTCAAACGGCAGTTTGGGGCGGTTGATATTTTTGCGGTATGCCTCGTAATTGGCTTTGGCGCGGTCGGCAATGCGTTTGAAAACGCCGTCCACGAGCCGGAAATGCAGCGAATCGGTGTGGCGGTGCGTATCGGGGCGCAAGCCCTGCACAAACTCCTCGTACGAATAGCTCTGGTGAAACGTGATAAATTCTATTTGCTCCTGTTCGCGGTGCTGTTCGTAGCGTTTCTGCACCGCCGCCCGGCTTTCGGCCTGCACCTCCGCAAGTGGCTTCCCCTCCACGATTGCCACCGCGTAATTGACCGTCTGGTAGGTTTTGCCCGTTCCCGGCGGCCCGTACAGAATCTGGTTCAGCGGAAATTGTTGGGCGGGGGTTTCGTAAATAGTATCTTTTTCTTCGGCCAAACCTGCTTGGTTGTCAATGGATTGGCTGTGGTACGAATGCATCATTTTTTCCAGCCGCACGTGCGTTCCGTACGAAAAACGTTCGCGGATGTTTGGGAAAATCGGTTCCATTTCATTCAAATCCACCAGCAAGTCGTGTGGCGGCTCGTAGACGTGCGATGTGCGGGCCGGGCGGAACACCGGCCCGAAATAATGCCGGCAAGCCGCCGAGAGCGTAAAAAACCGGTCTTGCTGGTAGCGTTTCAGGAATTCGGTTTTGAAAGGCTCCGGCAGGGCAAGTGCTTGTTCCACAGCGGTTTCCATGGCCAAACGCGGTTCGGTATTGTACCGGAATTTGAGCGGTAAACTGGCAAACGCATCCCCGGCGGTCTTGAAAAACAGATGGATTGTTGTTTGCGGATGCGCCCCGGCGTATTGTTGCAGCGTTTGCCAGAATGTTTCTTGCCGGTTCGTCATGGCCAAATCGAATGAATTGTAACCGTCAAAAATGTGAATTTTTTGTGAAATTTCGTGAGTTCAGCCCGATTGTTCGCTATTGGCACGAATACTCTCGCATAAACACTGAATCAGGATTAGTTGGATTATAGCATTTGAAAGTTGATCCATTCATGAAGTTGGTTATGAATCATTGATGCCCTGTTTTGTATCGTTCAAGCAAAGTTTCATCCTGAGGATAAATTTTTTGAATGGCATATATTTTTGCTTGCGTAATCTGCATTTCGTCCAGTACATCCACTACATTTTGGTAGTTTGCTCGGGCAGTCGGTTTAATGATGAAAACCGCATTTTCTCCCAAATCTTTGCCGCGCATGATTCTGTCCGTCAATATCTTGCGCAGTCCAGAAGGCGAATAATCAGTTTCGAAAACCGCGGGTTCGTCCAAGCCTTGGTAATGGAAAATGCGGTTTTCATCATCCAAAATCAATGTGGTTGTCACTTGGTCGCCCGGATGTGAAGGGTTGCCAGTCCTGTCGGGCATGGTGAGCACTAAGCTTTTTGGCTTGGTAAATGTTGCAGTGAGCATGAAAAATGTCACCAGCAGGAAAGCCAAATCCACCATTGGGGTCATATCCATGTGAATGGCTTTTTTCTTGGTTGTCGAAGTTGCGTTTAGTTCTGCCATTTGAGTTGTGTTTGAAGTGTGTTAGATCAGATGAATTTTTTCATGTAGATGCCAAACTCAACAGCTTTCCATAAAGCGGATAGATTTCCATGTGCAGGTTTGGGCTTTGGAAAAGATACTATTTTTGCGGATTGCCATTTTAACTTTAATGTCGAATTCCGCCTTCCCCAATCCAAAATTAATGTATGCCTTCCCGCCTCGCTTCTGAAATGTACATCGAAGGCATTCTCCGCAGCGACCGGATGGTGCTCAGCCGTGCCATCACGTTGGTGGAGAGCACATTGGCCAGCGACAGGATTTTGGCGGCATCGGTGTTGCATGGCGTGCTGCCGCACACCGGCCAGTCGCTGCGGGTGGGGATTACGGGCGTGCCGGGCGTGGGCAAAAGCACATTCATCGAAGCCTTCGGCAACCACATTGCCGGGCTGGGCAAGAAACTGGCCGTACTCACCGTTGACCCCAGCAGTGGCCGCTCCGGTGGCAGCATCCTGGGCGACAAGACGCGGATGGAAACCTTGGTGAACCAGCCGCTGGCGTATGTGCGGCCTTCGCCCACCGGCACTTCGCTGGGCGGCGTAACGCGCAGCACGCGCCAAGCCATGCTGCTTTGCGAGGCGGCGGGCTACGAGGTGATTATCGTGGAAACCGTGGGCGTGGGCCAATCCGAAACGGCGGTGCATGGCATGACCGATTTTTTCCTGTTGCTCATGCTCGCCGGGGCGGGCGATGAGTTGCAGGGAATCAAGCGCGGCATCATGGAAATGGCCGATGCCGTGACCATTACCAAGGCCGATGGCAGCAATGCCAACGCCGCCCGGCAAGCCCGCCAAACCTACCAAAATGCCCTGCATCTGATGTCGGCCACCGGTTCGGGCTGGCAGCCGCCGGTGCAAGTATGCTCGGCTCTGGACGGCACGGGCATTGCCGAGGTTTGGGAAGTGATGGAGAAATACGCGGCCATAACGCGAGCCAACGGCTATTTCACGCGCCAACGACAAACGCAAAACCTGCAATGGCTGCACGAAACAATCCGGCAGGAAATGGAAGAGAATTTTTACCGCAACCCGCTGGTCAGCAGCCGGTTGCCAGCCATGGAGGCCGACGTGGAATCGGGAAAAACGGCGGCATTGGAAGCGGCGTGGATTTTGCTGCAAAGGTATTTTGCCGGGCAGTCACAATAACTCATGTCACGCAAAAATTTATCCGGACTGCCCTTGCGGGTCCGTCATTGCGAGGAACGAATCAATCTGTTCCGTGCCGTCGGCCTACAACGTTCCCGTTCGGGCGTGTCCGGCCCGGAAACAGCCTTGCGGGGCGGCTTTTGGCGCGCCAGCAAGTGGAGGGATTGCCTGCCTGTACGCCACGGCGCACGAATCGGCAGAGAGGCTTCGTGCCTCGCAATGACGGTTCTTTTACGCCTGCGTAACATCAGACAATAAGAATCATCAAAAAAACCTTCCGCACCGCTTGCGCGTAAAACGGCAGGTTTGGCAGGTATTTTTTATACTATTTTCCACCAGGCCGTTTCCGCACGATCCATCCTTTACGATTCACTAAGCCGGTTTATCTTCATGAAGCGTATTGCGAATCAATTTTGGGTTGTCGTGCAGGAAATAGCCAAACTGATCTGGCTGATTATCTGCGAAATAGCCCTGCTTTTCCGGCACGTCGGGCTTTGGCTGTACGCCCGGCGCTGGCAGATTGCCCGGCATAAGGCTACGCCGTGGGCGTTGGTTCTGGTGGCGGCTTTGTGGTCGGTGTGGGCAATGTATAACTACGCGCAACAGCGGCCCAAGCCCGTGGCCATGCCGCCCGTTTCCGACTCCGCTTTCCGGCAGCAACATTTCGTGCTCACCGGGCAGCCGCCCGCCCCGGAAGCCAGCCGGAACCTCGCCTACAGCATTTACAGTTGGCTCGGTGTGCCGCACCGCGATGGCGGCGACAACCGGCGCGGCACGGACTGTTCGGGTTTTGTGCGCAATGTGTACCGCGAAGCCTACGGAATCCCGCTGAGCCGCAACGCCCAGAAAATGTATGACCAGGACGTGCAAGGCATTGAGCGTGAAGCCCTGCGCGAAGGCGACCTTGTGTTTTTCAATACGTTTGGCGGCAGCATTTCGCACGTGGGCATTTACCTGCAAAACGGACGTTTCGCCCATGCCTCCACTTCGCGCGGTGTCACCGTGGATTCACTCGTGAACCCGTATTATGCCAAAGGCTATTATGCCAGCGGGCGGGTCAAAGGACTGCAAAGGTAGCCGGACTTTTCAAGTCCGACGGAACATTCAGACCGGTGCGTGGCTTGCCACACGCGTCGGAGACGCGAAACCGCAAACACCTCGATTTAAAATCGGGGTGAGCGTCACTGGGGCTATTTTTCACGCCAGTTCCAACTGCTCTTCGGTCACGTCAATGTTATGGTACACTTTCTGCACGTCGTCGTCGTCTTCCAGCAAGTCAATCAGTTTCATGGCACGCTGAAACGCCTCATTGTCCAGTGGCATCAGCACGCCCGGCACGCGCTGCAACGAGGCTTCTTCAAGCTCAATGTTCATTTCCTCCAGCTTTTTCTGCATCGTCCCGAAACCCTCAAACGATGTGGTAACCGTGGCGTAGCCGTCTTCAATGCCCACATCCTCGGCTCCGGCATCAATCAGTTCCAGTTCCAATTCATCGTGACCCAAATTGGCGGGCAGCGGAAAATTGAAAACGCCTTTGCGGCTGAACACAAACGCCAGCGAGCCGTTGGTGCCCAGGCTGCCGCCAATCTTGTTGAAATACGCCCGCACATTGGCAACCGTGCGCGTGGTGTTGTCGGTGGTGCATTCAATGAAAATGCCGACCGGCCCGAAATTGCCTTCATACGTGATTTCCTGGTAGTTTTCGGCTTCGGCTCCCGTGGCTTTCTTTATCGCGCGTTCAATGTTTTCCTTGGGCAGGTTGCTGGCCTTGCCCAACTGGATGGCGAGCCGCAACCTCGGGTTGCCATCCGGATCACCGCCGCCGGTGCGCGCCGAAAGCAGGATTTCGCGGATGATTTTGGTGAAAATCTTTCCCCGCTTGGCATCGGCCGCGCCTTTCTTGCGCTTGATTGTGGACCACTTGCTGTGACCGGACATATGGTTTATAATTTGTTGGTTCAAGGAAAAAGGCATTACACGTTTAAACGCAGGGATTCATCTTCATTTCTCTCCATTTGAGTTAAATGGCGTTCCGCGTGTTTTGCTAGAAAGTAAATGTATTCATACACGTCAATCTTGCCCAAGTCATTGACTGTCATAGTGATTTTATGAAGGATCCCTTCTCCGTCAGGCATATTTTCCAAATGTTTTGAACATTGTTGAAACTGCTCATGAATAATTTCTCTGATTTCTGCGAATGATTTTTCTCCCTTCGGTTCCATGTGTTCCGGGCGAATCAATTCAAATGATTTATGCAGTCCAATCTCATCTAATTTCTTTTTTTCGAATTCATATCCATCCAGTTCCGTTTTCAAATCAAGTTTGTTAGCATTCTCCAATGCTTTTCTTGCCCCTTTATCAATCAAGATCAAAAGGAAATGATTCGTTAATGAAATGTGCTCCAAAATCTGGTCAATCGTCCAACCATTGTCCAAGGGTTTGTATTTTCTCACTTCCTCCGGTTTATTAAACCAATTGTTAACTCTTTCAGAGATATTTATGAGTATTTCCTGAATTGCTTGTAGCAATTGCATCATGCGTGTATTTTTAAAATGATGTCGTGTGCAAACACAAAACTACGAATGTTTGCCAACAAGCCCAAAGCAAGCCAGGTTTCGTGTTTACGGAAGATACTATTTCGGATACTTCGGCATCTGTCGTTTGCGACGTTGCCGATTCATGCGCTACAATCCGTGCGGCATATCGAGTGGTTCATTACAAGATAATGAACCGGCAAAATCCACAATAACTTCCCTGACCAGCGCGTCCGTTTGCCTTTGCCCGGTAAAATTTTGAATTGCCGCACGCGCAACCAAGCCGATTTGTGAGGGATTTCGGTTTTTTTATTACTTGCAAGGACTTCCTTTCACCAACGTTTTCCATTCACATTTGCAGGGCAGGTGGTATTCAGTCACAGAAACCGCCGCCAACCGTGGCAGCGGAAAATCAAACTCATTTTTTAACTAATTGTTGTCATGTTCAAACCCCATCATTTTACCCGAGCGGCACTAATGCTGCTGACCATCGGATTTTTGGCAAGTTGTGGTAAAAAAGACGAAGTCCAGCCCGCCAACGAGCAAGACTTTGTGTCGGCCAAAGCTACCGTTGACCTGATTGCCGAACTGAATGCCGTTAACGAAATGTCCATGTCCTTTTCCCAAACCGACAATAAAAGTGAACGGTCGGCTTCGGGCAGAACGGCTGCCTTGCGGGAAACCACTTGCGGCGCGGTGACGGGCGTTACCGACGAAAGCACTGGCAACCAAACCTTTACCGTCGATTTTGGAAAAGGCACCACTTGCGAAGACAAAGTACTGCGCAAAGGCAAAATCATTTTCACCGTTCTGCTTGATTCAATGTCGTTCAGCGAGGACAACAACTTTTACATGGGTGTTTCTTCGGGTGCGACTTTTGCCAATTACGAAGCCGATGGCAAAAAACTGGAAGGCAGCCATTCGACCAAAATGGTTTTTACCAACAAGAGCTTGAAATACGACATCCAATTCAAAAATGGCGTTTTGACCTACGAAGACGGCTCGAAAGTGCAGTGGAACAGCACGTATGCCATACAAGGTTCGTACAATGCCCAGAATCCGGAAGCGGCCATTAAATTGTCAATGACTGGCGGACTGGCAGGAGCTGACCGTAAAGGCAAAATTTTCACGGCTGACATAACTTCGCCTCTGTTGCTTGACAGTTCTTGCCAATACAGCGTCACCAGCGGCAGATATTTAATTGCGTCGCAAGATTACAGCGCACTTTATGACTTCGGCAACGGTGAATGCGATGCCATTGCAACACTTGCCATCAATGGAAAAACCGAGCAAATCGCGTTAAAGTGAGTTGAATTTTTCTTCATGAAAAAGCCATCCGGAATTATTCCGGATGGCTTTTTATTTTTGGCAACACCGAGGTTTGACGTTTTTAAAGGATACTGTTTTGAATAATGATTGCCCGCGATTTGCAATCCCGAACCCCGAGCAACCGGATTTTCGGTCTGGCAAACACGCGATTTTTATTTTCAACGGGCATAGGGGTTGATGCGCGGTTGATTGTCTTACGTGATGGAATGCCGTTTTCACGTGGGAATACGTAGATTTGCGCAGCGACAAATAGATGCATCGTGCAAACCTACGATTCTGACTTTCAGGCGATTCGGCAAGGCGACGAACGTGTTTTCGAGCAGTTTTTTCGGAAATACTACCAAAGCCTGTGCAATTACGCTTGCACTTTCGTGAAAGACATGGACGAGGCCGAAGAGGCCGTCCAGGCGGTTTTCCATCACTTCTGGGAAAAGAGGGAGATGCTGGAAATCTCCGTTTCGTTGAAATCGTATTTATACAAATCGGTGCACAACAATTGCCTGAACCGGATCAAGCACGAAAAAATCAAACTGGAATACCAGCACTACAATGCCGAACGGATTGACCGGAACCCGAGTTTCGCTTCAGACCTGGCCGATGCAAGCGAGCTGGAAAGCCGGATCGGGCAAGCCATTGAAAGCCTGCCCGAACAGTGCCGGCTGGTGTTCAAACTCAGCCGCTTTGAAGAACTGAAGTACGCCGAAATTGCCGACCAACTGGGCATTTCGGTCAAGACGGTGGAAAACCAGATTGGGAAGGCTCTGCGCATCCTGCGCGAAAAATTGGCCGACTACTTGGTGTTCATGCTCATTTTCGGAAGTCAAATTTTCAATCATCTACACTGACTTGAACACCAACGGCGAAAATAGCGTGGACGAAACCCTGCTGGGGAAATATTTTGCCCAGGAAACGGATCGGCGCGAAACCACGCAGGTGGAGGAGTGGCTGAGGCAACCCGAAAACCGCCAGTTTTTCGAGCACTTGCAACGTATCTGGAATGCGGGTGCAGAAGCCAGAACGGCACAAAAGCCCGTGGATGTGGATGAGGCGTGGGGCAAAATGAAAGCCGGGATGCGCAACGGCCAAAGCCACAACAAAACAGCGTCTGCCGAAGCCAAAACCATTGCCTTAACCCCGCCGAAAAATTCATTTGCCACTTCACCCGGCAAACGTGAGCCTGTTTCGTATTGGCGCATAGCCGCTGGGATTTTATTGGTGATCGGGGTGGGCTTATCGGTGTATTTCTCGAATCGCCAAGGTTCTGAAAAACTGCTCGTGACACAAGCCAACACTACCGCAGAAACCTTGGCCGATGGTTCGACGGTACTGCTGAACCGGCAATCGCAATTGCGGTTCCCGGCCAGATTTTCGGGAAAAACCCGCGAGGTGGCACTTGAAGGCGAAGCGTTTTTCAAGGTGCAACGCAATGAAAGCCAGCCGTTTATCGTGCATACGGCGCAAGTGGACATTAAGGTGCTGGGCACGTCGTTCAAGGTAAAGACCGATTCGCTGGCCGGATTCACGGAAGTGACGGTTGAGACCGGAAAGGTGCTGGTTTCGGCCCTGACCGACAGCATTGTACTGACTAAAGGCCAACGGGTGGTGTTTGAAAACGGGGCTTTTGCGCGTCACAAACACGCTGCTTTACGGGCCGGTCTTGCCGCAACATTTGTGTTTGAACGCACTTCCCTGCTGGAGGTGACAACCAAACTCAATGAAGTGTATGGCACCAACATTGCCTTGAAAAACAGGAATCTGGGCAATTGCCTGCTCACGGTGACCTTTGTGAACAAGCAGTTGGATGAGGTTTTGCAAATCATCAGCGAAACGCTTGAACTGTCGGTTTCCAGGCAACAACACCGGATTATCCTGGACGGCAAAGGCTGCCAATAGCCCTGATCAACACAATTCCGGAGCGTATAAGTGGTGTCGGTTGCCCGCAACCGCGTGTTTCGCACAAGAAATTCGCCTTTACCGGTCTGCCGGGTTTGCCATGAAAAAAAGATACTATTTTCCGCCGCTTCTTTTTTGTCTGCTGACTTGCATTCAATCCGCAATTGCCCAGACACCATTGTTGGAGCGGACTATTTCGCTGCAAGCATCCAACGAAAGGCTGGATGCGGTGCTGAACAAGATTGCCAGACAAGCCAGCCTGCAATTCTCGTACAGCCCGGACGTGATTCAGGTAGATGCCAATGTTTCGCTCTCGGTCTCCAACAAATCGGTGCGCGAAGTGCTGGATATGCTTTTTGGCGGCAAGGTCAAGTACAAGACCCGGGGCGGCTATGTTATTTTGCGGCGCAACGGGGAAAAGCCGGAAACGCAAAAAAAATTCATGCTGACCGGATACGTCATTGACAGCCAGACCGGGCGGAAAGTAGCCCGCGCCAGCGTGTATGAACGTGAAAGTTTGGCTTCAACCGTGAGCAATGCCTACGGTTTCTATCAAATCAGGCTGCCTACTGATAAAACGGAACTGACCGTGACGGTGGGCAGGCAGAATTACCAAAGCCAGCGGGTGGCGGTGAAACCCCGGCAAAAAAATGCCCTCAACATCGCCATCACACCTTTTCCTATTGAGAAAATCGCCACACTGCCGATCAAGACAACCGATTCGGTCAAGGGAATCGACAACAGCGCGATTGCCAGGATTTTGGTGAACAGCCAGCAGAAAGTCCATATCCAAAACCTGACCGAAACACTGCACCGCCGGGGGCAATTGTCGCTATTCCCGTTTCTGGGAACCAATCATTTTCTCAGCGGAAACGTAATCAATGAGTATTCCGTCAATCTTTTTGCCGGTTATTCGGCGGGTACGCGCAAACTGGAACTCGGCGGCTTTGCCAACCTGAACCGGGGCGATGCCAGCGGCTGGCAACTGGCGGGCTTCGCTAACTTGGTGGGCGGCAACTCAAACGCGGTTCAATTGGCGGGCTTTGGCAACGCGGTCAGGAATAATGCCTCCAAACCGCAACTGGCCGGTTTTTTCAATTTCAATCGCGGGGATGCGCGTCATTTGCAAGCGGCGGGTTTCGTGAACGTGAACCTTGGCGGCATGGAAGGCGTGCAAGCCGCCGGATTCATAAACCTGAACCGGAAAAATTTAAATGGCGTGCAACTCGCTGGGTTCCACAACCAGCAAATAGACAGCGCAACCGGATTGCAGGCCGCCGGGTTTTCAAACGGCACCTTGCGGCGGCACCGGGGTGTTCAACTGGCGGGCTTTGCTAACCATGCCGGAAAACTTGACCGGGGCGCACAAGTTGCGGGTTTTGCCAATGTTGCCCTGCACACAATGCGCGGCCTGCAACTGTCGGGCTTCATCAATTATGCCGGAACCGTGGAAAATGGCTTGCAACTGGGCGTTTTCAACTATGCCGACAGCAGCCACGGTGTTCCGGTCGGCTTTTTGAGTTTTGTGCGCAAAAACGGTTATCGCCGCCTGGAACTCTCCGCCGATGAGACAACGCCCGTCAATGTGGCGTTCAAAACCGGTGTGCGGCGGCTTTACAATATCTTTTTCGTAGGCTTGCAGCCGTTTGGCAGCCGGGGTTTTACAACGTGGCGGTACGGTTACGGCGTGGGTACGGCTTTCCGCCTTGGCTCCAAATGGCAGTTCAATGTGGATTATGTGGGCACGTTTGTCGGCACCGAACCCTTCGCATTCACGCGCCACTCGCTGCACAAACTGCATTTCCTGTTTGAACGCACACTTACGCCAAACGTGGCCTTGGCGTTTGGACCCACTTTCAACGTTTTCCTCACCGATGCGCGTTCTGCCGACCATACGGCTCTGACTGCGCTGCCGCCCTACACAATCTGGGACGCAGACGCGGGCAGCAAGCAGGCGCAATCGTGGGTGGGTTTCCAAGCCGCCCTGCGTTTTTTTGACAGGAAAGGACGCGGCTGAAATGCATTGAGCCAGCCCTCCGCCAATCCATTGCCGCAGACAATCCCTCCCCGAAACAGTATCTTTTTCAAAGCCCAAACCTCCCTTTTCAACCAATGAGCTTCAAACTTCCGGATTATTTCGGTGTGGAATAGGGGTTTCCCTTTTTTGGGTTGTCACTTATGCGAACCCAAACCCAAATCCGCCATGAAAACGCTCCCTGCCTTTCGTATCCTCATCCGCAGATTCCTTCTCAGAAGCCTGCTCGCCTTCAGTGATTGCCGCACACTTTAATTTCCGGCACCAAACGCGTCTGTTGCAAAAATAATTTTCGCCGTTGTGGGGGTACTTTCTTTTTGAATTGTCATAGCTAAAATCCAACCTTCAATCATCTGTTTTTTCAACTAAACTTAATGTACCATGCAAGCCTTAAAAATAGCATTTACTGTAATTCCAATGGTTTTCACAATCTTTTCAAGTCTGGCCCAAGAGACGGAAACTTACAGAACCATCCTCGCGAATCCCGCAAAAATCTCCGGCTTCGGTTCTGTTATCAATCAGGTGGGTTTTTCGGGAAACAACAAGATACGCGGTTTTTATTCGGTTGGCGGCGAGGGCGCTGTCCTGTTCAACCAGCGTTTTTACATGGGCATTTTTGGCATTGCTTCAGTGGCTCCGTCCAACATATCGGAGGTGGAACGCACAGGGCAAAATTCGCTTAATACCAACATCCGGCTTGTGCAGACGGGTGGAGTGGTCGGCTACAAGTTTTTCCCCAACCGGGCAATCCATTTGAATGTTGGCACTAAAATAGGCAGTGCCTTGCTCATCCGTGAATACCGAACCTACAACCAAGATTATGATTACAATCCTGATGATGTGCAAGGAAACCTGATGGTGATGCCCACCGTCAGTGTGGAAGTCAATCTGTTTCCGTGGATGCAGGCATCTGTCGGGGCTGGCTATAACTGGGTGGCTGGCGGCGATGAGGTTTTCGGCATCAACCCGTCTAAAGATTTGCGTATGCCCACCTTGCAAGCCGGACTGTCGTTCGGAAAGTTCAGATAATTGGCGGCCGGAAGCCCGAAAAAAAATAGTATCGCCAGAAAAGGCAAAACCCGGCTTTCCTGTTCCAAAGCTTCCCGGATAGGAAAACAAGCACATTTTACATTGTTTAATCCCTACATCTTTCAATCCCATGAAAACCGCAACCTTTTTCAAACTTATTTCAATGTTACTTACCCTCCCGTTCGTTTTCTCCTCCTGTAGTGAAAGGGAAGACATTGGCCCGTACCAGGCCGGAAACCGTACCTTTAACTTATCCGGCTTCGACAAACTGCAAATGGGCGATGCCTTCCGCATCCAGGTGCGCCAAGGCGGCGAATTCAGCCTACGAGCCACCGGCGACCGGCGCAACCTGGATGATTTGGACGTGTACGTGAGCAACGGACAATTGGTGGCCCGATACCGCCGTCCACGTGGCAACCGTCAATACGAAACCGAATTTGAGATTGTGATGCCTACGCTGACTGCCGCCGATTTTTCGGGAGCCAGCCGTTCAACAATCACGGGTTTTAGCGGCGAGGAACTGGTAGTCACTTTGTCTGGCGCATCGCGGGCCAACGTGGACGCACGGGCAGACCGCGGACAGATAAACCTGTCGGGCGCGTCTAAAATGACGCTCAGCGGAAATTTCAAACGGCTGATAGCCGGGGCATCGGGAGCATCGGAACTACAGGCATTTGATGCCCCCGCCGATGAAGCGGATGCCGACGCTTCAGGTGCCAGCGAACTCCGAATCACGGCTACTAACCGCCTGTCGGCCACGGCCAGCGGAGCCAGCAATATCCGCTACCGGGGCAACCCAACCCGGCTGCAAATGAATGCTACCGGAGCAAGTTCTATCAGAAAAGAGTGATTTTGCTTTTCTGAATCACAATTCACAGGTTTTTTGCAACAAACACAGGCAGGTTATCCCGGTTGCCGTACAGACAAGGCATTGCTGGTCTGTACGGCAATCAAAAATAGTATCTTTTAAAATGCCCAAACCCCATTAACTGCATCCGGCTTTAACCTTTCAAACCATGCGTACTTTCTTAATATTTTCCTTTTTTTCACTGTTTGTTTCTGCTGTTTCCGCACAAAATTCATTTACCGTCAACGGCTATGTCAAGGATGCGGCCAACGGCGAAGGCATGATTGGCGCTGTGGTTTACGTGCAGGAAAAACCGGCGGTGGGGGTCAGTTCAAACGCCTACGGATTCTATTCGCTGACCCTGCCCAAAGGCAGTTACACCTTGGTATTCAGTTATGTTGGCTACACCACCCAAACAATGCTCGTGGAACTGACGGCGAACAAGACGGCCGATATGCAGCTCTCGGAAGAGCAAAACCAGTTGCAGGAAGTGGTGGTTACCGAAACCAATCCGCGAAGCAATGTGCAGAGCAACCAGATGAGCATGAATAAATTGGACATCAGGACAATTAAAAGTATGCCCGCGTTGCTGGGCGAAGTGGACGTGGTGCGCAGCATCCAGCTATTGCCCGGCGTGAGCACGGTGGGCGAAGGAGCCAGCGGCTTCAATGTGCGCGGTGGTGGCGTGGACCAGAACCTGATTTTGCAAGACGAAGCCATCGTGTACAATTCATCGCACCTGCTTGGATTTTTCTCGGTTTTCAATCCTGATGCCGTTAAAGATGTGAAATTGTTGAAGGGCGGAATTCCGGCCCAGTATGGCGGGCGGCTTGCTTCGATTCTGGATGTGCGGCTGAAAGAAGGAAACGTGAAAAAATTTGCCGCAACGGGCGGCATCGGCACCGTATCAAGCCGGTTGACCTTGGAAGCTCCAATTATCAAGGACAAAAGCTCGTTCATCATTGCTGCCCGCCGCACCTACGCCGACTTGTTCCTGAAGCTTTCGTCGGATGATGCCCTGAACCAGAACAAACTGTATTTTTATGACTTGAGTGCGAAATGGAATTATAAAATCAATCCGAATAATACGGTTTTTGCTTCCGGCTATTTTGGCAAGGATGTATTCAGTTTTTCGGATCAGTTTCGCCTCAATTGGGGCAGCCTGACAGGCACACTGCGCTGGAACCACGTTTTCACACCCAAACTGTTTTCCAATTTCACGGCCACCTACAGCAATTACAATTACCTGTTGGGCGTGCCGAGCGGAACCCAATCATTTGAGTGGACTTCCAACATCCAGAATGCGAATGCCAAAGTGGATTTCACGTATTATCCCAATGCCAGCCACACGTTCAACTTCGGGGCCAGCGCCATCCGGTACTGGTTGCGGCCCGGCCAATGGAAACCCCTGACCGACAATTCCATCTTCACCAACTTTGCGCTGGATGGCCAAGATGCGGTTGAATACGGCGCGTACATGGATCATGAACAGAATTTCGGCTCACGGGTCACGCTCCAGTACGGATTGCGGTTGTCGTTGTTCGATTACCGTGGGCCGCACAGCGTATATGAGTACACGGGCGAACTGGAAGACCGGAAAAAACCCGTGAATGAGCGGATTTTCGGCAAACAATCCATTGTCGCGTATCCCAATTTGGAGCCGCGTGCCGCGCTGAAATACGGCTTGGACAACAATAGTTCGCTGAAACTGAGCTACAACCGCATGGCGCAGTACATTCACCTGATTTCCAACACTACCGCCGCCAATCCGCTGGATATTTGGCAGCCCAGCACCACCAACATCAAGCCCGAAATTGCCGACCAAGTGGCCTTAGGCTATTTCCGGAACCTGAAAGACGACCGGTTTGAAACCTCGGTGGAAGTGTATTACAAAAACATGACCAACCAGATTGACTACGTAAACGGGGCGCAAACGCTGTTGAATCCTGATTTGGAAGGCGATTTGCTGTACGGCAACGGCCGCGCCTACGGAGTGGAGTTTTTTGTGAAAAAAAATACGGGAAAACTCACTGGCTGGGTCAGTTACACGCTTTCGCGCACCGAACGCCAGATTGACGGCATCAACAACAATGAGTGGTACGCGGCCAAATATGACCGCACGCACAACCTTTCGGTGGTGGGTCTGTATGAATTAAACAAAAAATGGTCTTTCTCCGCCAACTTCTCCTATCTCACCGGCACTACAACCACCTTTCCCGACAGCCGCTACAGCTACGAAGGCCTGATTGTGCCGCACAATTCGGATAATTCACGCAACAATTTCCGCGTTCCGGCCTATCACCGCTTGGATTTATCGGCCACGCTACGGCCCAAACGCAAAGAAAACCACCGCTGGAAAGGCGAATGGGTGTTTACGGTGTACAATGCGTATGCCCGCCGCAATCCGTTCACGATTTATTTCCGCCAGAAGCTGCAGGGCGAAGGCAGCAATACCATCCCGACCAGCCAAACCGAAGCCGTGCGGCTGTCCGTTTTCGGCACGCTCATTCCGGCGGTGACGTACAATTTTAATTTCTGAATTGGAAAATAGTATGTTTTGGAAACCCGAAACCCGTTTGCTTGTCATTCCGACGCAGGAGGAATCCGGCCTTTACTTGCCAACAAGCCCGGGCTTTGGTGCGTGCCCAACGCCGGATTCCTCCTGCGTCGGAATGACAAAAAAATAGTATCGTTGAAAAACACCAAACCCGCCCATATCCATGATACGCAACACGGTAATTATCAGCTTTTTATTATTGATCGGCTTGTCGGCCTGCGAAGACGTGGTGGATGTGAAACTCGACCAAGGCCCGGAATTGCTGGTGGTGGACGGCCAACTGACCGACTTGCCCGCCCCCGACACGCTGACGCTCAGCACAACGGCTCCGTATTTCAACAATGCCGCGCCGCCCATCGTTACCAAAGCAGCGGTGACTTTGACGGATAATCTTGGCAACCGTGATACATTGGAAGAAACCAAGCCCGGCAAATATTTGATGACCCGGCGCGGGCAAATAGGCAGAAGCTACACGCTGCGCATCCGCTTGGTAAGCGGCGAGCAGTACACGGCGCAAACCGAAATCAAGCGGCCGGGCATTACCGACAGACTGGTGGCCGTCTTTGAAAAACCCATAGACGACGATGAGGGGTACTACGCCTACGGTTTCCTGCGCGAACCCAAGGGGCAGGGCGATTTCTACCGCTTCAAAAGCTATGTGAACAAGGCATTGAAAAACTTGCCGCAAGACCTGTCCTTTTCCGAAGACCGCTTGGTTGAGCAACCCGATGATTTGCCTTTCAATCCGATTGACAGCGTTCGGATTGGTTACACGCTTAAAACCGGCGACAAAGTCCGTTTTGAAGTATTGTCGATTACCGAAGACCAGTACAATTTTTTCACGGAGATGATCCAGCAAACCACCAACGGCGGGTTGTTTGCCAATCCGCCCGCCAACGTACGCACCAACGTGCGAAACACGGATCCGAATGGCCGGAAAGCGGTGGGGTATTTTGGCGGCTCGGCCGTGAGTTTCAAAGAGATTGTTGTAGAGTAAAAAGCCTCCCCCAACCCCCTCCGAAAGAGGGGGCTTTTCAACCGGGCGGGTTTGGGCTTTTTGAAACATACTATTTTCCCTGCCGCAAAATTTCGCGGGCAATCACGATTTTCTGGATTTCCGAGGTGCCTTCGCCGATGGTGCAGAGTTTGGCATCGCGGTAGAATTTCTCCACCGGAAAATCCTTAGTGTAGCCGTAGCCGCCAAAAATCTGCACGGCTTCATTGGCAACTCTCACCGCCGTTTCCGAAGCCATGTATTTTGCCATCGCCGATATTTTGGTCACGGGCAGTTTGCGGTCTTTCAAATCGGCGGCGTGGAAAGTCAGCAGCCGCGCCGCTTCAATTTCGGTGGCCATGTCGGCCAGTTTAAACTGGATTCCTTGGAATTCGCTGATGGGGCGGCCAAATTGCTGGCGTTCCTTGGCGTAGTTCAGGGCGGCTTCGTACGCGCCCTGCGCAATGCCGATGCTCAACGCAGCAATTGAAATGCGGCCGCCATCCAAAATCGTCAGTGCTTGCTTGAAACCTTCGCCAACGTTGCCCAGCATCTGGCTTTTATGCACGCGGCAATCCTGAAAAATCAATTCCGTGGTTTCCGAAGCCCGCATCCCGAGCTTGTCTTCCTTTTTGCCCGCCGAAAAGCCGGGCGTTCCGCGTTCAATCGCAAAAGTGGTGGCGTTGTTGGGTGTGTTGGGCGGGCCGGTTCGGGCAATCACCACCGCCACATCGCCCGATTTGCCGTGCGTGATGAAGTTCTTGCTGCCGTTCAGCACCCAGTAGTCGCCATCGGCTACGGCGGTGGTGCGCATATTGCCCGCATCCGAGCCGGTGTTGGGTTCGGTAAGCCCCCACGCGCCAATCCATTGGCCGGCGGCCAGTTTGGGCAGGTACTGGTGTTTTTGGGTTTCATCGCCGAATTGCAATATATGGTTGGTACACAGAGAGTTGTGCGCCGCCATTGATAAGCCGACGGAGCCATCAACTTTGGAAAGTTCAATGATAGCCGTCACATACGCCGCGTAGTTCAGTCCTGCACCGCCGTAGATTTCGGGCACCAGCACGCCCATCAGCCCCAAGTCGCCGAGTTGGCGGAATGTTTCCAACGGAAACGTCTGCGCCTCGTCCCATTGGCGCACGTGCGGCAGTATGTGCTTGGCGGCAAAATCGCGCGTGCTCTGCGCAATCAAGTCCAGATTCTCTGTTTCGTCAATTACCATGATTTTTAAGGTTGTTTTCCGGTGGGTTGATGAAGCGGGTTTCGCCTTCTGAAAAGATACTATACTTAGAGCGTGTTCGGGAATTTGAAAAGCCTGGTAAACAACGCTGTGTCTGTCAAAATGCAGTTGGTTTTTCGCGAGAACAATGGGTGCGAAACCCCGAATGCAAAAGTCTCTTTTCCGGACAAACAAAGACTATTCGGCTTTTGGACTGTATTCTTACCAAGGATCAAAATATTATTTTGAAAATACCGACTCCGAAGAAATAAAATTCCCGAACACGCTCTTAACTGATTAAGGTTTGCAAGAGCGTAAGTTCACTTTGGTTTCAACAAAACATGGAATTGTTCCTGGAAACACCACAATTAGAATTGTTGCGGGAATTGCAACGCAATACTCCAGACAGGTTGACCTACCAACGACTGACAACGCTGATAATGATACACCGCCAGATGTCTGCCATTGAGATCGCAGACATCTTGGGTGTTGATGAATCCGCCATTTACCGGCACTACAACCACTACAAATCCGTACCTGATTTGGATAACCATCTTCAAAGGCATTACAAACCTTGCGTGGGCAAACTGAACAAGGGTCGATTAGCTGAATCGACCCTGCATGTAAGCACCAACCTGTCCGGCAACTCCAATCAAATCCGTGATCACATCGAAAAACAATACAACATCATCTACACCTGTGACGGGGTGATAGCCTTGCTGCATCGCATGGGTTTTTCGTACAAAAAAACCCGCCTTGTGCCTTCCGGCTGCAATCAACAGGCACAAGTGGAATGGATAGCCTCATTTGATGAATTGAATGATAATCTGCCTGAGAGTGAGGTTGTTATGTTTGGCGATGGTGTTCACCCCAAACATAACACCCAGTCCGATTACGCATGGATCCAAACAGGTGCCGAGTTTGAAATACCAGCCAACACAGGCCGCCAAAGAGTGAACATCAATGGTGCCATCAATCCGAATGACCTGACCCAGGTGGTCATTCACGAATGTGAGGCCATCAATGCCTTGACCACCATTGTGTTTCTGTCAAAAACAGAACTGTTTTATCCTGACAAAGCCAGAATACACGTTTTTGTTGATAATGCCCGTTACTACCGGTCAAGATTAGTGAGGGCACACATAGAAAACTCAAGGATCGAATTGCATTTCCTGCCTCCCTATTGCCCGAATCTGAATCCCATCGAACGGCTTTGGAAATTCTTGAGGAAAACCGTTATGAAATCCAATTACACGCCTGATTTTCCTGTCTTTCAAAGCAGAATCCGGGATTTTTTTGCCAACATTGCCAATTACAAGGATGAGTTGCAATCCTTGATTAATACTAATTTTCAAATCATCAAGCCCGTTCAAGCAAACTTGCAAACCTCTTTCAGTTGAGTATA